>JAZQBE010000107.1:0-20316 GCA_045545575.1 Shuttleworthella sp. | reverse complement strand
AATGCAGCCGCCAATATTCTTCAGGAAGGACTCAGGCTGTACCGGCAGCATGCAGCATAAACCGGATCTGGACAATAATTAAAACAGCAATAAAGGTAGGGCAGGAACTGTCCGAACCGAAAACGCCTGTGGAGCCGGCAGTCTCTGTTTCCAGCGACACGTCTCTGGGAATAAGCTGCAGCGAAGAAGCAGGAATCCCTCGCTTCTATAAGCGGTGGGAGTGTTCAACCTTCGTAGAAGGTCAGCCCGCTCCACAGTTCCATAAACGGTTCCAGATCGGCGGTTTCCGTGCGGGAGTCGGCGTCGAAGATCCGCAGCGGCGTGTGGTGGCCGGCGTATGCGGGCCATTCCATGCCGGGATCTCCGGCCTTCATGAAGCGCACCCAGCTGCCGTGGATGGCGGCGATCAGCGCTTCCTGGGTCTGCGTGTCGTCGCCGAAGACGAATTTGCCGAAGCCTTCGCTGTGATCCGCGAAAACGGAGGGAAGCTCAAAGGCGTGGCAGGCGCCCATGCCGGTGGCAAGGCCGCTTTCGGAAACGTAGTCGTAGCGGTACATCCAGACCTTGTCCGTGTGCTGCTTCTGCGCGTCCGCCACCTTGACGGCCGGGAAGGCGAAGGCGTGATCCGTCGCGAAATTGATGAAGACGCGCGCGTCGCCGGCGCGGATGCCGTCCTCGATATGGGCCGGCGGCTCGGAAAGCTCCTTTAAGGCGTCCACCGTCACTTCCGGCAGCGATTCCGCGGTCTGCGGATCGTACCAGGCGACCATGGCGGGCAGACGGTCCGTGCAGCCGTTCTTTTCAAACATTTCGGCGACCATCGACCAGCTGTTGGGGAAGTTGGTCGCTTCCCGGCGCACGAACATGGCGCCTTCGTGGAGGTTCGTGCCGATGATCAAAGAGACGTCCGCGGCGCTTCCGGAAGCGATCGCTTCAATGGGATGGACGGGCAGCAGGTCGTCGATGACCGGGCTTGGCAGATAGATGCCGGGGTTGCGGTACTGGTGCTGTTCGGCGACATAGCTGTTGCCCTTCTGCAGTTCCTCCGGCGCGATGGTCAGAAGCTTCGGAATGTCGGCCTCGGTCCAGCCCATGCCCTCCAGGAACAGATCCATGTTGCGGCGGGCGAGTTCCTTCGTCATCAGGCACACCGGCACGCCGCTTTCCGCAATGACTTTCGAAAACAGGCCTTTGACGGCGGGTACGGCCATCAGCGTCAGCACGGCGCCGCCGCCGGCAGATTCGCCGCCGATGGTGATGTTGCCGGGATCGCCGCCGAAGGACGCGATGTTTTCGTGGATCCACTGCAGGGCAAGAATCATGTCGGACAGACCGCAGTTGCTGTCGAAGGCTTCGCCGCCGGGATAGGTGGTGAAATCATAGAAGCCCAGGACGTTCAGACGGTACTGGAGCGAAACGAAAATGACGCCGTCCTTCGCAAAGAAGTTGCCCTCCAGAAGCGGGTCCGAGGCGGCACCGGTGTTGTATCCGCCGCCGTGGATGAACACGTAGACCGGCAGGCGGTCGCCGGGAGCGGCGTTTTCCGGTGTGATGATATTGACGGTCAGACAGTCTTCGCTTCCTTTAAAGGCGCCGCGGTCGATCTGGCAGGAGGCTTCGCCGTAGGAAGCACCGTCAAAGACACCTTCCCAGGGATCGTTTGCGACGGCGCGGCGGAACCGCAGGCTTCCGACCGGCGGTTTGGCATAGGGGATGCCCAGGTATTTGATGACGCCGCCGCGGCTGTATCCGCGGACGTCGCCAAGGGTGGTGTGACGGATGCAGGATTCCATGATTGTGTCCTTTCTAATTATTACATGCGCCGGACCGCGGTTTTCGCACCGCGTCAGGTGTCAGATCTCAAAAAACAGAATGTGCAGGCCGTCTTCTTTCATATGGCCTTCGCCCTCGAAGCAGCTGCGGCAAAGATAGGGGGCGAGTTCCTCGCTGTCGGTATAGAAGGTGGGAACCGTGTGGAACGGCATCGTGTGCTCGCCGCGCTCGTCAAACCAGCCGTTGTTTTCAATAAAGATATGCGCGTCTTTGCCGGCGCGGTCTTTCCCGGTGAGCATGTAGCGGGCGCTCATGTGCCGGACTTTTGCCGCGTTGACCACCTGGGTATCCACACCGCAGGGTTCGACGATGCCGGTAAACAGTTCGGATTCGACGGATCCTTTAAAAGGAATCATCAGCACTTCGCCGTTGGCCGCCTTCAGTTCCAGCGAGGGGCCGTTCGCTTCAATATAAATATCCAGAATCGGTTTTCTGTCCATCGCAATCTCCTTTTCTGCTGCCGGTTGAACAGGTTTCTGCTGATAACATAGACCAGAATGGAAAATGATTATATCGTTTTCATGACGCAAATATCGAAAAAATGCCAATAACTGCGGCTGCGGAGGCTTGCTTTTGGAGGAGGCGGTGGAATGCCACATCATCAAAACGATGCAGAGAGGAGCATAAAAAAGATAATTTGGTTTTGTTTGCGACAAAACAAAGCAAAAAGACGTGATAGGATTATGCTGTCCGAAGGGAATGGCGGAAGACACAGGATGTGGACCCGGCGCCTTCGGAGTCTCGTGAACGAACTTGATAAGGAAGAAGGAGAGAACCATGAAGCAGAAGTTTTTTAAGAAGCTTGCGCTTGGCCTGGCGGCGGTGACCGCGATGACGTCGGTGCTGACCGGCTGCGGCGGCAGCGGAAACGGCGGCGCGAATACCTCGTTCAGCTGGCTGCTGGATATCGGTGTCGACAGCTATTATTACGAAGATTTTGACGAGAACCCGGTGGCGAAGTACTGGCTTGCAAAGGACTGGACATCGGACGGAAGCACGTCGAAGGTGCAGATCGATTTCATCACACCTCCGCAGGATTCCGCGCAGGATAACTTCAATACCCTGCTGGCGACCAAGGAGTACCCGGATGTGATGGGCATGATCAACGCCTCCGAGACACCGGCCACCCTGTACGAGCAGGGCGTGGTCATCGACCTGACCGATCTGATCGACAAATACATGCCCAATTACAAGGCCTGGCTGGATGCCAATCCGGTGTATGCGCAGCAGATGGTTTCCCATGTGAACGGCGAAGAAAAAATGCTGATGCTCTATAACGTGAACGATGCCTTAAGCGTGCCGTGGGAAGCATTCATGTACCGCCGTGACTGGATCGTCAAATACGGCAAGGATGCCGACGGCAATGCCTTCAGCGGCGGCTGGAACGCGGATAAGACCGCCTGGACAGACGACGTCGTCTTCCCGAGCGGCGGTCCGGACCCGGTGTACATTTCCGACTGGGAGTGGATGTTCGCGATCTTCGAGGAAGCTCTTGAGGATCTGGGCGTCGAGGACGGCTATCCGTTCCAGATGATGTACACGGGCTACTATGCGGAGGGCGACCTGACTTCCAGCTTCGGCGGCGGCCGGATCGGCACGTATGTGACGAAAGACGGCGACGTGGCCTACGGCGGCGATACGGACAGTGCCCGCGCTTACATCGAGTGCCTGCATCACTGGTATGAGGAAGGCTGGCTGGATCAGGATTTCGAAGAGAATTCCAACGACGACGCGTTCTTCATGATTGATACGGAAAGTGTTTTCACCGGTAAGGTCGGCATGTGGATCGGCGTGACGAACCAGCTTGAAGGCCTGCTTGACAACGGCGATCCGACCACGGAAGGCGCTTATGTCGCCGCCGCGGCGCAGCCGATCAACGATATTTACGGCGATGCTTCCTGCCAGAATGTCCAGCCGGACACGTTCTATCAGAACACCATGTTCTCCAGCGGCGTTGTCCTGACCAACAAGACCGAGGGCAAGGATATCGGCAAGCTGCTGACGGCCATTGACTACATGTACACCCGCGAAGGTTCTCTGATGATGACCGCCGGCCTGAGCAAAGAACAGCAGGCGGAGGCAAAGGATCCGGTATACGATGAATATGGGCTGTCCGACGGCGCCTATACGCTCGAAGAGAAGGACGGCGAAGAATGGATCATTATGAGCCCGGCCATGGTGGAAACCGACGGCCTTCTGACGGCGGCTTCCGGGCAGCGTTTGGTGGGCATGGGCGCGCAGAAGAATATGGATCTGGGCTATTCCGAAGGCGCGCAGTACTATCTGGATCAGGCCATTCTGTATGAGGCGACCGGCAACCTTGGCGTAGCCTACACCGGTCTGCTGTCCTCCGAGGTCAGCGCCGAGGTCAGCGCGATCAACACGACCGTGAATACCTATCTTGCGACCCAGATTCCGGAGTTCATCACCGGCCGCGCGGACATCGAAGACGATGCGCAGTGGCAGGCCTATGTGGACCAGCTCGAGGAGTTCGGCGCACACCGTCAGGCGGATGAAATCAACAAGGTGCTTGCGGGCGAATAATGCGGACGGATCGGAGCCGGTCTTACAAAAGAGAATAAGAATCAAAGCCGGGCGGGCAGCAGACAGTGCTGCCTGCCCGGTTTTTCGTCGTGCGGATGAAAAAAGCGAATCGCAGGAAAACGACATCTTCATCAGAATTGTGTTACAATGGAGGCGTATCAGGAATCGGCCGGATTCGGCGGCAGAAAGGAGTTTCCGATGCGGGGAGAGTATATTGCGGACGCGCTTCATGTGGCAACCGGGATTATGACCTGTTTTGTTCCGGACGGGACGGGCGACGAGGTTTCGATGAAAGAGCTGTTTGTCGCCGGCCAGCGCAATCCGGGCAATCCGCTGAACACCGACGCGGATCTGCGGACGCGGCTGCTGCGCCGCGCGGCGGAACAGGATTTTCCGGTGATCCTGATGGATGCGCAGGAGGTGATCTGGCTTTCCATGCGCGTGCCCCAGGGAACGCTGCTGGGCGGTCCGGTCAGCATCCGCCAGCTCGATACGGTCAGCCAGCACCGGTTCTACCGCAGTTACGGGATTCCGCAGAAGCTCGAACAGCCGGTGGCGTACCTTCCCTTTATCAAGCTTTTGAGCATGCTGAAGCTGGCGGCCGCGGCGGCAAACGGCACGGAAGTCGGCGACGACATGCTGGTGTTCGGCAACAACCTGATTCAGAACAACCTGCCGGAGATGCTGACGAAGCAGGTGACGTTTGAACTTTCCCGGATCGACGAGGACGCGTCGCATCACGCCTATCAGGAAGAAGAGGAGCTGCTGACCTGCATCAGCGCAGGCGAGGTGGAGAAAGCCTACGAATGCCAGCGGGCCATGATCGACCGCGTCGGAAAGATGTCGGGCAATGCCGTCATGCAGTGGTACAATCTGGCCGTGTCGGCCATTACGCTCAACACCCGGGCGGCGATCGCGGGCGGGCTTCCGCCGGCGGAAGCCTATCAGCTCAGCGACTTTTTCATGCAGCAGCTGAATCCGCGCGCCACGATTCTGGAGATTCAGAACGTCATGAACAACGCGCTGATCGATTTTGCGCGCCGCGTGCGCGAGCGCGGCGAGCATGCCTCGGGATACATCGAAAAGAGCCGTGTCTATATCGCAAAGCATTATAAGGAAAAGATTTATCTGTCGGACGTCGCGGACGCCCTCGGCATCAGCGAAGGGCACCTGTCTCGGCTGTTCCCGGCGGAGACCGGCGAAACATTTCAGACATACCTGCTTCGCTTCCGACTGGAACGGGCCGCGAACCTGCTGCGGTTTTCGGACCGTCCGATCAGCGAAATCTGTTCCTACGTCGGCATTCCCTCCCAGAGTTATTTCGGCGAGCAGTTCCGCCGGTTCTATCATGAGAGCCCCCGGCGATACCGGAGCTCCCACCAGGTGGCGGAGTGGAAGCCCTGAGGATGAATAACATCCGGCGGCTCGGTTTTGAGCGAAAATGGCGGCGATAACGGAAAGGTTTAATCAGAATCGCAATAAAATAATAATTATAACGACAAAACAGATCTCCGCAGGGTGATATGATCAGACCATCAAAAGGGACGCCGGACACACCGCATGCAGGTTCCGCACACATCGGGAACAGACAGCAGCGCCGGCACACTTTATCAACCTGAAGGAGGGTTTGAAAATGAAGCAGAACCTTATGAAGAAGCTGGCACTTGGCCTCGCGGCTGCCTGTGCGCTGACCGGCGTGCTGACCGGCTGCGGCGGAACTGGGGCCGGCGGAAGCGGCAATGCCGAGCTTTCGAAGGATTTCACCTGGCTGATCGACACGACACCGGACACCTATTACTACAATGATTACGAGGAGAACGCGGTCGTCAAGTACCTGCTGTCCAAGGAGTGGACGGCGGACGGATCAACGTCGAAGATCAACATCGAGTTTGACGAGCCGCCCGCAGACGGCGCGACGGATCACTTCAACACGATGCTTTCCACCGGCGAATACGCCGACGTCATGGGCATGGTCAATGCCTCCGACACCCCGGCCTCGCTGTACGAGCAGGGCGTGGTCATCGACCTGACCGACTACATCGCGAAGTACATGCCGAACTACAGCAAGTGGCTTGCGGACAACCCGATCTACGCGCAGCAGATGACCTCCCGCGTCAACGGCGAAGACAAGATGCTGATGATCTACCGCGTGGACGATGCCATCGGTATTCCGTGGGAGTGCTTCATGTACCGCCGCGACTGGATCGTCGAATACGGCAAGAATCCGGAAACCGGCGCGGCCTTCACCGGCGGCTGGAACGCGGACAAGACCGAATGGACGGACGACGTGGTCTTCCCGGGCGGCGAGACCTATCCGAAGTACATCTCCGACTGGGAGTGGATGTTCGAAATCTTCGCGGAAGCCATCGAGGACCAGGGCTTTGAAGACGGCTATCCGATGCAGATGCAGTACACCGGCTACTACGCGGAAGGCGATCTGGCCTCCAGCTTCGGCGGCGGCCGCATCGGCACCTATGTAACCAAAGACGGCAAGACGGCCTTCGGCGGCGACACCGACAGCGCCCGTGCCTATATGGAGTGCCTGAATCACTGGTATGAGGAAGGCTGGCTGGATCAGAAGTTTGAAGAGCGTTCCGCGGATACCATGTTCTTCATGATCGACACCCCGGCGGTCTTCACCGGCCATGTCGGCATGTGGATCGGCGTCACGAACCAGCTGGAAAACATGCTTGCCGCCGGCGACAATGTGGATCCGTCCATGGCGGACATCTGCGTCAAAGGCGCTCCGCAGCCGATCAACGATCTCTACGGCACCGATGCCTGCAAGAACGTGATTCCGGATACCTTCTTCCAGAACACGATTTACTCCTCCGGCGTTGTCCTGACCGACAAGGCGGCGAAGAAGGATATCGGCAAGCTGCTGACCATGATTGACTACCTGTACACCCGTGAAGGTTCGCTGCTCTTTACCATGGGCCTGAACAAGGAACAGCAGGCCGAAGTGAAGGATCCGCTGTACACCGAGTACGGCCTGGACGACGGCGCGTACTACCTTGAGGAGAGAGACGGCGAAGAGTGGGCCGTCAACGCGAAACCCGTACAGACCACCGACGGTCTTCTGGATGCGGTCGCCGGCATGCGTCTGGTCGGCATGGGCGCCCAGCACAACACCGACATCGGCCTGGGCGCGGGCAATCTCGAGAGCATGCAGCTGTCCACGATGTATCAGGCTACCGGCAACTTAAGCGTGGCGTACACCGGCCTTCTTTCCTCTGAAGTCGCGACGGAAGTCAGCGCGGTGAACACCTCCGTGAACACTTATCTGGCGACCCAGATTCCGGAATTCATCACCGGCCGTCTGGACATCGAAGACGACGCCGCATGGCAGAAGTACGTCGATGGTCTGGAAGAGCTTGGCGCACACCGCGAGTCTGAAGAGATCAACAAGGCGCTGGATGCCGGCAAATAATCAAATGAATGCCTTTTCGGGGCGGTTTCTTCGGAAACCGTCCCGTTTTTTATTGAGGAATGCGTAAAAATGCGCTATAATCTTTTCCGTGATTGCATCCCATTGTCCGGGATGCACGGGATGAACAGATAGAATGGAGGAATACCATGATTGTTTCCGCAACCGAAATGCTTCAGAAAGCTGTTGCCGGCCATTATGCCGTCGGCCAGTTCAACATCAATAACCTCGAGTGGACGAAGGCCGTTCTGCTGACCGCGGAAGAGTTGAAGAGCCCCGTCATCCTCGGCGTGTCCGAAGGCGCCGGCAAGTACATGACCGGTTTCGCCACCGTTTCCGCTATGGTCCGCGCCATGCACGATTCCCTGGGCATCACCGTTCCGGTTGCCCTGCACCTGGATCACGGCACCTACGACGGCTGCTACAAGTGCATCAAGGCCGGCTTTACCTCCATTATGTTTGACGGCTCCTCCCTTCCGATTGAAGAGAACGTCGCGAAGGCCACGGAACTGGTCGCGGTTTCCCATAAGCTCGGCCTGTCCATCGAGTGCGAAGTCGGCGGCATCGGCGGCGAAGAGGACGGCGTGGTCAGCTCCGGCGAATGCGCGGATCCGGAAGAGTGCGATATGGTCGCGAAGCTCGGCGTCGACATGCTCGCGGCCGGCATCGGCAACATCCACGGCAAATATCCGGCGAACTGGGCCGGCTTAAGCTTTGACACCCTGGCAAAGATCCAGGAGAAGACCGGCGACCTTCCGCTCGTTCTGCACGGCGGTACCGGTATCCCGGACGACATGATCAAGAAGGCCATCTCTCTGGGCGTTGCGAAGATCAACGTCAACACCGAGTGCCAGCTGTCCTTCGCGGACGCGACCCGCAAGTACGTCGAGGCCGGCAAGGATCTCGAAGGCAAGGGATACGATCCCCGCAAGCTGCTTGCGCCGGGCTTCGAGGCCATCAAGGCGACCGTGAAAGAAAAGATGGAGCTGTTCGGCTCTGTCGGCAAGGCCTAAGCGCAACATCCGATGATTTCGAGCGCCCGCACGAAACTGCGGGCGCTTCCTGTTTTGACGAACGCAGCATGATAAAGGAAAAAGGAATGGAAGAGAACCGGATCAACGTGTCGGAGATTTTCGGCGAAAACGTGTTTAACGACGATACCATGCGGGCGCGGCTTCCGCGCAAGACCTATCAGAAACTGAAGGAAACGATCCAGGAGGGCAAGGAGCTCGACCTTGAGACCGCGGACGTCATCGCGCACGAAATGAAGGAATGGGCGATCGAAAAGGGCGCGACGCATTTCACGCACTGGTTCCAGCCGCTGACGGGTGTGACGGCGGAGAAGCACGATTCCTTTATCACGGCGCCCCAGCCCTCCGGAAAGGTGCTGATGTCCTTCTCCGGCAAGGAACTGATCAAGGGCGAATCGGACGCGTCCTCGTTCCCGTCCGGCGGTCTGCGCGCCACCTTTGAGGCCCGCGGCTACACGGCCTGGGACTGCACGTCGCCGGCCTTTGTCCGCAAGGACGCCGCCGGGGCGACTCTGTGCATCCCCACGGCCTTCTGTTCCTTCACCGGCGAAGCCCTCGACCAGAAAACGCCGCTGCTGCGCTCCATGGAAGCCTTGAACGAGCAGGCGCTGCGCCTGCTGCGGCTGTTCGGCAACACCACGTCGCGCCGCGTCACGCCGTCGGTCGGCGCCGAGCAGGAGTATTTCATCGTCGACCGGGACAAGTATCTGCAGCGCAAGGATCTGATCTACGCTGGCCGCACGCTGTTCGGCACGATGCCCCCGAAGGGGCAGGAGATGTCCGATCATTACTACGGCTCCATCCGCGAACGCATCGGCGCGTACATGAAGGATGTGAACGTGGAGCTGTGGAAACTGGGCGTGCCCGCGAAGACGCAGCACAACGAGGTGGCGCCGGCGCAGCACGAGATCGCCCCGATCTATGCCGAATGCAACGTCGCCGTCGATCACAACCAGCTGATCATGGAAACGTTAAAAAAGGTGGCAAGCCGTCACGGCCTTCATTGCCTGCTGCACGAAAAGCCCTTTGCCGGCGTGAACGGATCCGGAAAGCATGACAACTGGTCCCTGACGACGGACGACGGCATCAACCTGCTCGATCCCGGCAAGACCCCGCACGAGAACATCCAGTTCCTGCTGGTCTTAGCCTGCATCCTTTCGGCGGTGGACCGTCATGCCGACATCCTGCGCGAATCCGCGGCGGACATCGGCAACGATCACCGTTTGGGCGCCAACGAAGCGCCGCCGGCGATCGTGTCGGTCTTCCTCGGCAAGCAGCTCGAGGACGTGATGCACCAGCTGATCCGCACCGGCAGCGCCACCCACAGCATCGGCGGTGAAATGCTGATCACCGGCGTGAAGACGCTTCCGGATTTTCTGAAGGACGCCACGGACCGCAACCGTACGTCGCCCTTTGCCTTTACCGGAAACAAGTTCGAATTCCGCATGTGCGGCGCGCAGGACTCCATCGGCGAGCCGAACACGGTCTTAAATACCATCGTGGCGGAAGCCTTCGCGGACGCCTGTGACATCATCGAGGCCGCCGACGACAAGGCCGAGGCGATCCACAGCCGCATCAAGGAGCTGATGACGGAGCACCAGCGCATCGTCTTCAACGGCAACGGCTATTCCGACGCCTGGGTGGAGGAAGCGGCCCGCCGCGGCCTGCCGAACATCCGCTCCCTGGTGGACGCGATCCCGGCGCTGACGACGGAGCAGACCGTCTCCATGTTCGAGCGTTTCGGCGTCTTTACGCGCGCGGAGCTGATGAGCCGGGCGATGATCGAGTACGAGCAGTACGCGAAGGAGATCAACATCGAAGCCAAGGTGATGATCGACATGGCTGGCAAGTCCATCCTGCCGTCCGTGATCCGCTACGAGGGCTCCCTCGCCGCGTCCATCAACGCGATCCGCCAGGCCTGCCCGGCGGCGGACACCACGGTGGAGGAGGACCTGCTGCGCGAGGTTTCCAGGCGAGTGAAGGCTGCCAGCGACGGCCTCGCGGCGCTCCGCGAAGCGATCGCCGAAGGCGAGCAGATCGGGGACACCATTACGCGGGCGCATTTCTATCACGATACCGTGACGGCCTGCATGGGCAACCTGCGCTACCCGGTGGACGAACTGGAAATGATGGTGGATAAGGATTACTGGCCGATGCCGTCCTACGGCGACCTGATTTTCGAAGTATGAATGTCTTGACGAGCCCCGGCAGCGGGGAGCTGATCGAAAAGAAATCGCGGTTTCTCGGTTTTGCGATGCCTGTCAGAAGCGAAGAGGAGGCCGCTGCGGCCATCGCCGCGCTCCGGAAGGAACACTGGGACGCCCGGCACTGCTGCAGCGCCTTCATTCTCGGCGAACGGGGCGAGCTGTCCCGCTGCTCGGATGACGGCGAGCCGTCGCAGACGGCCGGACGGCCGATTCTGGACGTGCTGCAGAAGGCAGAGCTGACCGATGCGCTGATCGTCGTTGTCCGCTATTTCGGCGGGGTCCTTCTGGGAACCGGCGGCCTGACCCGAGCCTACCGCGGCGCGGCGGAAGCGGCGCTGGCCGATGCCGCCCTCGGACGGCTGTGCCCGGGACGCCGCCTGACCCTCGACGTGGAATACGGCGATCTTGCAGCGGCGGAAAAAGCCCTGCGCGCCGCAGGGCTTTCTTCCTGGGACGCCGAATTCGGCGCCCGCGTGCAGATCGCCGCGTTGATTCCCGCCGGCCGGACAGAGGCGCTTGCAAAGGACCTGGCGAACGGCACGCTCGGCCGGGCACGCCTGCACTGGGAAGAGGAATGCACCTATATTGAAAAAATAGAAAAAAAATAAATGCTCCCTCTTGACATTCGGCGGGAAATCCGATACTATATTTTTCGCTGACGCAAACGACAGCAAATTGGCCCATCGCCAAATGGTAAGGCAACGGACTCTGACTCCGTCATTTCCAGGTTCGAGTCCTGGTGGGCCAGCGATGAAGAGCAGGGAGACCTGCTCTTTTTTTATACCGACACCGGCATGGACCGCCGGGGCACGCGTTGCTTGCCCCGGCGGCGTTTTTTTGATAAAATAATAGGAAGTGTTGCCTGATTGCAGAAAGGTTATTTGCGAGCCGCGCCATTCGCGGCGGGGGACCTGTATGAATCTTAATTTCGGAAAACGCAATACCATCAAACAGCTGAAGCAGCTGACGGCACGAAGAAAGCGCACCGGGAACAAATTTCTCCTGGTGTTCACGTGGACCATTCTGTTCTGCGCGATCGCGCTGGTGGGCTTTGCCGGGAAGACGGTGCTCGACTACGTCAAGGAGCAGTACGCGAAGGTGCCGGACGTGGCGGACATCAACATCAAGCCGACCGGCTTTCTGACGACGGTGTACGATGCCTGGGGAAATGATATCGAGAAGCTCGCCGCTTCGGGCGCGAACCGGGAATACGTGACGCTCGACATGGTGCCCGAGGATCTGCAGCACGCCTTCGTGGCCATCGAGGACGAGCGGTTCTATACCCATCACGGCATCGACCCCCGGGGCATCATCCGCGCCGGCGTATATTACATCCTCGACGGCAGCACCCAGGGCGCGTCGACCATTACGCAGCAGCTCTTGAAAAACAACTACTTCACGGACTGGACGGAAGAGTCCACCCTGGCGGAGCGCGTCAACCGCAAGCTGCAGGAGCAGGTGCTCGCGCTGCAGCTCGAGAAGTCGCTTGGCGAGGACGCGAAGGATATCATTCTCGAAAATTATCTGAACACAATCAACCTCGGACAGAATACCCTTGGTGTGGAGGCCGCTTCCAACCGGTACTTCAACAAGGACGTCTGGGATCTTACCCTTTCGGAGTGCGCCGTCATTGCCGGCATCACCCAGAATCCCTACAAATGGAACCCGATTACCCATCCGGACTTAAGCGCCGGACGGCGGGAGCGCGTCTTGAAGAAGATGCTGGAGCTCGAATACATTACCCAGGCCGAGTTTGACGAGGCCATGGCCGACAACGTGTTTGAGCGGATCGCCCAGACCAACAGCGAGGTGATCTTAGCCAATGAGCACACCTCCTATTTCGTGGACGCGCTGATCGACCAGGTCATTTCTGACCTGATCGAAAAGAACGGCATGACCCAGGCGTCGGCCACGAAGCTTCTGTATACCGGCGGTCTCGACATCTACGGAACACAGGATCCGTTGATCCAGTACATCGCCGACGAGGAAGTGAACAACCCGGCCAACTATGTGGGCAATCCGCAGTACTCCATTTCGTTCCGCCTGTCGGTGAACCGGCCGGACGGCACGGTGGACAACTACAGCGAGCAGAGCATGCTCGGCTTTATCCGCACCTTCATCACGCCGAACGCGACGATCAACTTCCGCACGATCGAAGAGGCGCAGGCCGCGTATGAATCCTACAAGGCCATCGTCGTCGGCGAGGACGGGACCGTGACCGAAGCCGGCGAATCCGTGACGTACACGCTGCAGCCCCAGGTGGCGCTGACGATTATCGACCAGTATTCCGGCCGGATCCTGGCGCAGGTCGGCGGCCGCGGCGAGAAGAGCGGAAGCCGCACCTTAAACCGCGCGACGGATACGACCCGGCAGCCGGGATCGACCTTTAAGATCCTGGCCTGCTACGCGCCGGCCCTCGACGCGGCCGGAAAGACGCTCGCGGATACGCAGAACGACGAGCCCTACAATTACGCCAACGGCACGCCGCTGCGGAACTTCGACAACAAGAACCGCGGCTACATGACCTACCGCGACGCGATCGTCGACTCCATCAACGTGGTGGCGGTCAAGGCGCTGACGGAGATCGGTACCGGTCTCGGCTACGAATACGTGCAGAAATTCGGCATTTCCACGCTGACAAGCGACGACAACAACCAGGCGCTGGCCATCGGCGGCATTACCTACGGCGTGAAGAACGTCGAGCTGACCGCGGCCTACGCGGCGATCGCGAACCAGGGCCAGTACCGGGATCCGGTCTACTACACGCAGGTCGTCGATTCCGAAGGAAATGTGATTCTTGACACGACACAGGATGTCAGCCGGGAGGTGATCAAGCCCACGACGGCGTGGCTTCTGATCGACGCGATGAAAGAAGTCATCACCCGAGGCAGCGCGACGCGTGCCCGGTTCAACGGCATGGCCATCGCGGGCAAGTCCGGTACGACGAACAGCGAACGCGACACGGTTTTTGTCGGTTTCAGTCCGTATTACACCTGCGGCATCTGGGGCGGCTATGACGACAACTCCCCCCAGTCCAACCTGAACTACACGCAGAACATCTGGCGCGCCGTGATGAGCCGGCTGCACGAAGGCCGGGAATACCGCGACTTCGAAAAGCCCCAGGGCATCGTGCAGGCTTCGGTCTGCAAGATCTCCGGACGGCTTCCGGCTGTCGGCGTCAACGGCGAGGCCGTCTGCGCGGCGGATCCGCGCGGAAGCCGGGTTTACACGGAATATTTTGCCGAGGGCACGGTGCCGAAGGACCGCTGTGAAAAGCACGTCCTGCTGACCCTGGATACCAGCACGAACGCGCTGGCGACGGAATACTGTCCGCCGGACGCGGTGCGCACCGGCGTCTTTGTCGTCGGCGGCAATGCCGGCTCCGACGCGTCGATCGGCATTCCCGAGGGCACGATCCACCGCACCTGCACCGCGCACAACGCCGAGACGCTGGCGGAGTGGAAGGCGAACCTCGAAAAGTACATGGATGAGCAGGAAGAAGCGCGGAAGAAGGAAGAAGAAGAACGTCGGCGCCAGGAAGAAGAGCAGGCGGCGCAGAATGGCGGCGACGGCGATACGACGCCGCAGACGGACACCCCTTCCTCTGAAGAATAAAGGAGCGGCGGCATGGCTTATCATATGACCGGCTATCTGTGCATGTTCCTGCCGGCGGCGGTGCTGGTCTACCAGCTGTTTCCGAAAAAGGCGCGCTGGACGGTGCTGCTTCTGGCAAGCGCGGCGTTTATCCTGTTTTTCAGCCGCCGCATGGCGGTCTGGACGGCCGCGGCCGCGCTGATTGCCTGGGCGGACGGCCTGCTGCAGGAACGGGTGCAGAAAAAGCGCAAAGCCGCGCTGTCGGGCTTAAGCCGCGAGGAGAAGGCGCCCGTCCGGCGGCGGTACGAGCGGCTGTCGAAGCTGGTTCTCGCGGCCGGTATTCTGGCGGTTCTGGGGATGCTCGCGGCGCTCAAATATGTAAATTTCTTCGGGGAAGCCCTGGACGCCCTCCGGTTTCTGGTGACGGGCGCGCACGCGTTTTCGCCCCGCTGGCTGGCGGTTCCCATGGGCATTTCCTACTACAGCCTGGAAATGGCCGGCTACATGACGGACGTCTACTGGGAAAAGGTGCCGGCCGAGCGCAATCCAGCGCGGCTGGCGCTGGCCCTTCTGTTTTTCCCGAAGGTGATGGAAGGCCCGATCTGCCTCTACCCCGAGACCTCCGGCCGCATCTTTGCCGGGGAGCCGGTGACGGCAGAGAATCTTGCCCGCGGCGCGGTGCGGATTTTCTGGGGCCTGTTTAAGAAGATGATCGTCGCCGACCGGCTGAATACCTACGTCGGGATGGTTTTTGATCCCGAGGCCCGCTATGAAGGCATCGTGATCGCCTTTGCGGCGGTCTGCTACACGATCCAGCTGTACATGGAATTCTCCGGCACGATGGACATCGTGCTCGGCAGCGGGACGCTGTTCGGCATCGGGCTGCCCGAGAATTTCCGCCGGCCGTTTCTGGCAAAGAGCGCGGCGGAATTCTGGCGGAGATGGCACATCACGCTGGGCATCTGGCTGAAGACCTATGTTTTTTACCCGGTTTCCACCGGAAAGCTTTCCCGGACGTGGAGCCGGTTCGCGAAGGAAAAGAAGTTCGAATCCTACGCGACGAAGCTGGGGCTGTCCGCGATCGCCCTGTTTCCCGTGTGGTTTGCCAACGGCCTCTGGCACGGCCCCCACTGGAACTACCTGTTTTACGGGCTGTATTATTTCACCGTCCTGCTGTTGGAGCTGGCGGCGGAACCCGCGGGGCACGCCTTCTGGAAACGGATCGGTCTGGCGGAAGAGAGCGCCGCGGTATCCGCCGTGCGTCTTGTACGCACCTGGACGATCATCTGCGTCGGCGAGCTGTTCTTCCGGGCAGAGACGCTGACTGAGGGCTTTCGCATGTTTGCCGCGATGTTCCGGCCGGTGTCTCCGGCATCGGTGTTTTCGGTCACCGGAAAAGGAATCGCGCTGACGGCGGCGGACTGGACCGTCATCGCGGCCGGAACCCTTGTGGTGGCAGCCGCGGATCTGTGGTCGGAGAAGCACGGATCCGTCTATGAGCACCTGGCGGCAGGCCGCACACCCGTGCGCTGGGCGGCCTGGGCCTGCCTGATCCTGGCGGTATTCCTGTTCGGCGCCTACGGTGCGGGCTATTCGCCGGTGGATCTGATTTACGCCGGATTCTGAACCCGGCGGCCAAAGAGGTTGGATAGACAAACAATGAATCAAGACACCGTATGGGCCTGGCTGGAACGTGCTGCCGGGCTGTGGCCGGACAAGCCGGCATACCAGAAGGAAACGGCCGACGGGACGCAGGCGCTGACCTTTGCACAGCTGTACCGCGGCGCGAAGCGCATCGCCGGGATGCTGCCCGAAGCGGCCGAAGGCGAGCCGCCGGCCCTGGTGCTGTGCGACAAAAGTCTGGCGACGCTGGCGCTCTACTGGGGCGTGATCGCCTCCGGCCGGGCGTACGCGCCGCTTGACCCGGCGCTGCCCGAAGAGCGGATCCGCCGGATCGCGGCGTCCGTTTCGCCGGCGCTGATCGTCTCGGACGTGTCCCTTGCGGAAAAGGCCGCGGCCTTGCGGGAGGCGGGCGCGCTGCCGAAGGATGTGTGCGTCGTGGACGCACTGGCGGCCGCGGCGTCCGATGCGCCGGAACCGGCGGATAGGGCGTACGGGATCGAAGGCGCGCAGGACGCGCTGTACTGCGTGTTTACGAGCGGTTCATCCGGCACGCCGAAGGGCGTGCTGACGGCCCAGGCGTCGCTGGTCAACTACATCGAAGGCTACGGCGCGATGATGGAAATCGGCCCGGACGACGTGCTCGGCAACCAGTCCCCCCTCGACTACATCGCCGCGATCCGCGACATCTACCTGCCGGTGCGTTTTGGCTGCAGCAGTGTTCTTCTGGACAAGACGCTGTTCATGCAGCCGGCGAACCTGTTTGCCGCGATGGAGCGGCAGGGCGTGACGGCCATCGGCTGGAGCGCCTCCGCGCTATCTGTGATCGCGTCGATGAACGGGCTTCTGGAGGGCGGGCCGGCCGGTCTGAAAAAGGTGTGCTTTTCCGGTTCGGTGATGCCTGCCGCCGTGCTGATGCAGTGGCAGAAGGCCTGCCCCGGCACGCGGTTTGTCAACCAGTACGGTCCGACGGAAGCAACGGCGTCCTGTACGTATTACGAAGTGGACCACGCTGTGGCCGAGGGCGAAGAGCTGCCCATCGGCCGGCCCTATCCGGGCTATGAGGTGTTCTTGCTTGGGGACGACGCCACGGAAGCCGCCCCCGGGGAGCGCGCCGAAATCTGCGTCGGCGGCGTCGGCGTTACCATGGGATACCTCGCGGATCCTGAGCGCACCGCCCAGGCCTTCGGCGAGCGGATCCGTCCGGACGGCACCCGGGAGCGGATCTACCACACCGGGGACATCGGGTGGCAGGATCCGGACGGCCTGTTCCATTACTGCGGGCGAAAGGACCGGCAGATCAAGCACATGGGACACCGGGTGGAGCCGGAGGAAATCGAGACGGCGGCCGTGTCTGTGGACGGCGTTTCCCAGGCAGCCGTCCTGTACGATGAACCGGCGGAACAGCTGGTGCTGTTTTATACGGGAGACGCGTCCGTAAAGGACGTCGCAAAGGGACTGCGGAAGATTCTTCCGGGCTTCATGGTGCCCCGGAAGCTTCACAATCTTCCGGAGCTCCCGGCACTTTCCAACGGCAAGACGGACTACAAGGCGCTTGCCGAAAGCATTCGGTAGAGGAGGGACCGTATGAGAAAGACCATTTTAGCCATCTTAGAGGATCTGCGCCCGGACGTGGACGCGGAAGAGGAGACCGCGCTGGTTTCCGGCGGTATTCTGGAGTCCTTTGACATTGTCTCGCTGGTCAACGAGCTGCAGGACGAGTTCGGCGTCGAGATCCGTCCGAAGGACCTCGTGCCGGAGAACTTCGATTCCGTCGACGCGATGGCGGCGATGATCGAACGCCTCGAGGAGGAGTAACATGATCGCGACACCGGCATATCTTTTCGATGCCGACCGGTTTCGCGGCCGCGTACGGCTGGTAAAGGAAGCGCTGGGCGCGGACATCCCGCTGACCTATGCCATCAAGGCGAACCCGTTTTTCCTGCACGCGCTGCCGGACGAGCTGGCGCATCTGGAGGTCTGCAGCCCGGGAGAGCTCGACATCTGCAGAAGCCTTTCGGTGCCGCCGTCCCGGATCCTGTATTCGGGCGTGGTCAAACGCCGCGCGGACCTGGAAGACGCCTTCCGGTACGGCGTGGACCTGGTGACGGCGGAAAGTCCGGCACAGGCGGCGCTGATCCGCGAGCTGCATCCGGCGGACCGCGAAACCCGCGTGCTTCTGCGCCTGTCCTCCGGCAACCAGTTCGGCATGGACGACGACACGCTTCTGGCCGCGGCAAAGGAAGTTCTCGCAGAGCCTGGCCTGTGCCTGTACGGCGTTCATTACTATTCCGGGACCCAGAAGAAGCAGAAGCAGATCGAAGCGGATCTGAAGCATCTGCAGGCGCTGCTGGAGCGGCTTTTCGCGGAAACGGGCGTGCGCCCGTCGCTGGTCGAATACGGGCCGGGGCTGCCGTCGTCGTGTTTTCTTGCCGACGAAGCGGCCTGCGAGGAGGCGGAGCGGGCGGCGCTTTCCGAAGCGCTGCCGCTGCTGCGCGGCTTTGCGCAGGAATGGCCCCTCGGCATCGAGCTGGGCCGGTTTCTGGCCGCGCCCGCGGGCATCTACATGACAAGGGTCGAGGATATAAAAACCAGCGACGGCGTGACCTACGCCCTCGTGGACGGCGGAATGCATCACCTGCGCTACCACGGACAGATGCTGGGCATGCAGGCGCCGGTGATCACGGCGTCGGACGCGGAGGGGAATCCGCTGTCCGGGCCCGAAGCCGAGGTATGCGTCTGCGGCAGTCTTTGCACGGTGGCGGACGTCCTTGTGCGCAAAATCAGTCTGCCCGGCCTGCGCGTTGCCGACCGGCTGACCTTTGCCCGGTGCGGCGCCTACAGCGTGACGGAAGCGGGGGTACTGTTCCTGTCGAGACCGGCGCCGGCCGTCTGGCTCTCGTCGGAGGGCCGGACGGTCTGTCTGCGCGAAGAGCGCAGCACGGCCGCCTGGAATGGAGCGTAAGGCATGGCGAAACTGCAGATACCCAATACGGCACCGGCATCCTTAAAGGAGCGGCTGTTCCGGATGGTTTCCGTCGGCGTGGTGGGCGAACCGGTCAACCAGGCCTACGACGTCATCAGTACCCTCGCGCTCCTGCTGAACCTGACCGCGGCGGTGCTGATCACCTTCGGCGAAATCCGCGAGACATGGGGAAATGTCCTTTCCATTGTAGAAATCATAACGGCGGTTTTCTTTGCGGTCGACTACGCCCTGCGGCTGTACACGGCGGAATGCCTGTACCCGGAGGTCAGACGCCCGGCGGCTGTCCGGCGCTATATGCTGTCCTTTGCCGGCGTCGTGGACCTGATGTCCTTCCTGCCGTACTTCCTTCCGGTGTTCTTTCCGGCAGGAGCGGCGGCCTTCCGGCTGGTGCGCATGGCGCGCATCCTGCGGCTGTTCCGCATCAACGCCTATTATGATTCGCTGAACGTCATCACGGAGGTTATCATCCGCAAACGTCAGATGCTGCTTTCCTCGGTGTTTATCATTCTGATTCTGATGCTCGGCGCAAGCCTGTGCATGTACAGCCTCGAGCATGAGGCGCAGCCGGACGTGTTTTCCAACGCCTTCTCCGGCATCTGGTGGTGCACGTCCACCCTGCTGACCGTGGGATACGGCGACATCTATCCGGTTACGGTGCTGGGCAAGGCCTTCGGCATCGTCATCACGTTTCTGGGCGTGGGCGTCGTGGCCATCCCCACCGGTATCATCAGTGCCGGCTTTGTGGAGCAGCACGCCCTCGCGGAACGGATGGGAGGCGATCCCGCCGCGCAGAGCGAACCCTTCGTTGCGGTGACCCTGGCGCCGGCGGATGCGTGGTGCGGCCGCAGGGTGAGCGAGCTGGGCATGCCGAAGGAACTGTATATTGACCGGATCGCCCGGGGCGACCGGATGCTGATTCCGACGGGCGACCTGGTGCTGAAGGCCGGCGACCGGCTGATGCTGGTGCGCTCCTACGGCGCGGAGACGGAGAAGGGATAGGTTTGCTGCTCGCCGTGCGGCCGCGTGCCATGCGGCAGGCGCACGCTCACAGGCGTCGGCTTCGTCGGCGCTGCG
>JAZQBE010000106.1:0-17104 GCA_045545575.1 Shuttleworthella sp. | reverse complement strand
CGTGACGTGCACCCCTTATGGTATCAATACACACCGTCTGCTCGTGCGCGGACACCGCGTCGCCAACGCCAACGGCGAAGCGGCCGTACCGGCAGACGGAGCACAGATCGAAACCATGTACGTGGTTCCGTTCGTAGCGGTACCGGTACTTCTGCTTCTTCTGATCATCACGCTTGTGACAACGGATCGGGAAGGCAGGCGCCGCCGTGCATACCGCGAAGTGACAAAAGATCTGCTGAAAGCCAAAAAGCTTGCGGCAGGCGCCCGGGCAGAGATACGTTCCTGACCGGCAGTAACGGCAGCCGGGTCGGAAGAAGGATTAAAAATCCGGCACTTGTAAGGAGAGACCTATGAAGAGAAGAAACGCACAGATATGCTCCGTGCTGCTCGCAGCAGTCCTGGTGTTCCTTGGGACGTTTGCGGCGCGTGCAGAAAGTCTGGACCTGAACAAAACGGTGGCGCTCACCGTAAAGCCGGGCCCGGAAGCGATGACGGATCTGGCCAACGCGGATGTCACCGTGGATCTGTACAAGGTCGCGGACGCGTCGGCGAGCACGGACGGAAGCAGCTACTACACCTTCGCTGTAAAAGAGGGCGTAACGCTGTCGAAAAAGATCGCCACCTACGAAGATCTCGCCGCGCTGACGAACGATGACTGGGGCGTTCTTGCTCAGGACGCCGCAAAGAGCGTGCTGTTGGACGCCAAGGGTGAGGTTCGCACGGAAGCGGCCCTGAAAGCCGAGGCCGATCCGTCGGCGCTTTCCGCGGGCCTGTACCTGGTGATCGCACATTCGAAGGATGCACCGCTGTCCGCCTACGTGCATACCGACGGCACCACCGTCACCACGACGGCGAGTTCGCCTTCCTATCTGTACACCTGGGCGCCGGAACTGATCGCGCTTCCGTCCACCGTGGCCGAGATGGGAACGGATGGGACCTATTCCGAGGTCACGACGGCGGGCGGTGACTGGAAGTATGAGATCACGGCCATGCTGAAGCCCTCCCAGGAAGAGGCGATGGGCGACCTGCTGATCCACAAGACGCTGACGAATTATCACGCCGGCTCACCGGTCACCTTCGTGTTCTTGGTCGTCGCGACGGTCGGCAATACCGTGGTGTTCGAGGAAGTCGCTTCCCTGACCTTTAACGGTCCGGGTACACAGACCTATACCTTCACGGGCAAGATCCCGGTCGGCGCCGAAGTGACCGTCACCGAGATTTACTCCGGTGCAGGCTATAAGCGCACGTCGGATGAAAAAGTCGTCGTAACGATGGACAAACAGGCTGACGGCACCGTTTCCGCCGAGGTGAGCTTCACCAACACCTACAACGGCGAGAACAAGCAGGGCTTCGGCATCCTGAACGAGTTCAAATACACGGCGGGCGACTGGCAGCACACGAAGAGATAAGGAGGGGAGATCATGATGAAAAAACGCAAATGGATCCTGCCCGCGGTACTGGCGGCAGCCCTCATCTTCGCGGCTTCCGTACCGACGGCGCTGGCATACTTTACCGCGTACACCGACGCGACAGGAACGTACATGCTGAGCCTGGAAGGGAAGACGACCATCGAAGAGCCCGACGTCAGTGCCTGGACGAAGCACGTGGTCATCACCAATACGGGTGACATACCGGTGTACATCCGTGCCCGCGCTTACGCTGCCTCGACCTTCAAACTGAACTATTCGGGCACGGGCTGGTCGGACGGCGGCGACGACTTCTGGTACTACGCCGCGCCGATTGATCCCAAGAAGGCGACGGACGAGCTGCTGATCAAGATCAACGACATCCCGACGGACGTTGCGGAAGGCGACGGTTTCAACGTGGCGGTCATTTACGAAAGTGTCCCGGTGCGGTACGACGAAAACGGCAATCCATACGCGGACTGGACACAGTACGTGATAACGGTACAGGATTAACGGCAGGAGGAGCAGATGAAGACGAAGAAATATACGCTTTTAGCCACGATTCTGGCAGGGGCGGCAGCATTGCTTCTTCTGGCGGGATCGGTCGGCAGTGCGATGGCAGCGCTGACGTACTATTCCGAGGTATACGAGTCTCCGCTGGCCATGCGTGAGATCGGTATTCAGCTGTACGAAGGCGGCAATGCGGTGGACAACCACGGTGCGCTTCTGCAGTCCCTTGTTCCGGAAGGCGAGCAGCTGGTTCCCGGCAAGAAGTACGAGGACAACATCGACGTCGCGAACAACGGCGAAATCGACGAGTTCATCCGTGTGGTGATCTACCGCTACTGGATGGACGGAAACACCAAGGACCAGTCCCTGGATCCGACCCTGATCAAGTACGAGATGGAAGACGGCTGGATCTACGACGCCGCCCAGTCCACGCCCGAGCGGGAGGTGTACTACTACAGCACGGCGGTTTCCACCGGCGGTGTGGTGGACGTGATTTCACGGATTTCCTGCGATAACGCGGTTCTCGATTACGTTTCCCAGACGAACGACGGCAAAGGCACCATTACGACGAACTATCTCTACGACGGCAAGACGATGGGCCTGAAAATCGAGGCGAGCGGCGTGCAGACGCACAACGGCGCGGACGCCATCTTAAGCGCCTGGGGCGCCAACGTAACCGTTACAGGCAACAGCCTCGCGCTGCAGTAAGGAGGAATCATGAGGTATTTAAAACAGATCTTTTGCCTTCTCATTGCGTGCGCTTTCGTGGCGGCCGCAATGCCGGCACACATCGCTTCGGCGGAAGAGATCACAGGTTCAGAGGGCTGGTCCGTCACCTTTGACGGCAACCAGCTTGTAAGCAACATGGGCTCCATCGCCGACGCGGTAAACCAGATGCAGCCGGGCGACTCGGTTACGTTCACCGTTTCCCTGAAAAACGCCTACACCGCGGACACCGATTTCTGGATGTACAACGCGGTTCTGAAGAGCTTTGAAGACAACAGCCCGGCCAACGGCGGCGCCTATGAATACCGCCTGTCCTATAACGGCGAAGACATCTTCAACTCCGACACCGTCGGCGGCGAAGACATCACCGGCGGACGGGAAGGTTTGAAAGAAGCGACCGGTTCTCTGGAGGATTACTTCTTCCTGGGCACCTTAGAACCGAACGCCACCGGTACCGTCACACTGGAAATCTCCTTAGACGGCGAAACCCAAGGCAACAACTACCAGAGCACGCTGGCCAACGTCGACATGCGTTTCGCGGCGGAGCTGACCGCCACGCCTCAAACACCTCCCGGAGTTCCGGTCCGTCCGGCGAAGACGGGAGACGAGACGAATGTCCTGCCTCTTCTGGCCGTGTTCCTGGTGAGCGGAATCGTACTTCTTTGTGCAGCGTTCCTTCTGCTGCGCCGCGAGAATAAAAAAGGAGGTGCAAAGCATGCGTAACAGAATGCGCCGGCTGCGCGCCGGACTGATGGCAGTACTTGCTGCCGCCGTGATCATCAGCGGGTTTGGCGGGCTTTCCGCCGATTATGTCAAAGCCGACAATTACCAGTACAAAGTGACGATGTCGGGCGGCCTTCATGGCACAGTGCCCGCGGAAAGCGTCACGATGGACGCGGGCACCCGCTGGAATCCGAACAACTACCCGGTAACGGTTACCGACAGCAAGTACTATTTCAAGGGATATCACATCAGCGGACAGGAAGGTCTGGTCGGCACCACCGTGATCAACCAGGACATGGTATTCGTGGCCACCTACGGTATCCGCGGTTCGACCGTATCCTATACCGTAAACTATCAGGACGCCGCCGGAACGGAACTGGCACCGAGCGCGACGTTCTACGGCAACGTGGGAGATAAGCCCGTCGTAGCTTTTGTCTACGTCGAAGGCTACCAGCCGCAGGCCTACAACCTGACCGCGACACTGACGGAGGAAGGTCCGAACGTATTCACCTTCGTGTACCGTCAGATCCCGGCCGCGGAACAGCAGAACGCGGGTGCCGGAGCCGGTGCCGGAGCGGGTGCTGGTGCCGGAGCTGGCGCAGGCGCTGGTGCGGGAGCCGGAGCTGGAGCAGCCGGCGGTGAAGGCGGCGCGGCGGCCGGTGAAGGCGGAGCCAACGCACCTGCGGGTGAAGGCGAAGCCAACGCCCCTGCCGGTGAAGGCAACGAGCCTGCGGCGAACGAGCCCGGCGGCAACGAGCCCGGCGAAGAAGAAAACACCGAGCCGGAAGAGCTGATCGACCTGGACGAAGGTGACGTGCCGTTGGCCGGTCCGGACGCTCCGGGCGGCGAAGATGACGGCGACGGCGGCGAGGAGCCGGATACGTTCCTCAAGCGGGTCGCGCGCACTCTGTCAAAGTTTAAGGCAGCCATCGCGATCGGTGCCGTAAGTGTTGCCGCGCTGGGAACGCTGATCGGTGTGCTTCTTTCCAGAAGAAAGAAAGCGAACGCGCTGAAGCCCAAAGAGGGTGAAGCCGGTGACGCCAAAGAAGCTGAAGCGAGCGAGGCAAAGAAGACGGAAAAGCCGTCTAAGAAGTAAGACTTACAGAACAGTGACAATTAAGAGAGTGTGAATTCGGAAGGTGTCAAATAGTTCCCAGTATCAAAAGGGCCGGATGGATCGAAACCGGCATCTGCGCGAAAGCGGTAAGAAGGGCGAGGACAACATCCCCGCCCTTCTTTGCAATACCATCGGATTGCTGCTGATTCTCGCCGTGTTCGCGGTGCTGGCGGCGGCGTTTCTTCCTCAGTTGCTGGGCGTGCAGACCTATACGATTGCCACGGGCAGCATGGAGCCGGAAGTCCCTGTGGGCAGTCTGGTGGTGGTGGAGCCGGCGGTAACGACGGAAATCGCGCCGGACGAGATCGTCGCTTTTTCCGGCGGCAGCAGCGTGATCACGCATCGCGTGGTGAAAAACAGCGTCGTGGAAGGACAGCTGATCACGAAGGGCGACGCCAACGAGGAAGCGGACATGACGCCGGTTTCCTATGACGCCGTGATCGGCGTCGTAACGCATGTATACCCAAAAGTCGGCGGCTTGCTGCAGACGGCACTGACGCCGGCGGGCAGGATCTGCCTGTTCGGCATCCTTCTGTGTGGCGTGCTGTTCTGGGTGCTGGGAGGGAGACTGCAGAAACAACTGAACCTCGGAGAGGAATAAACATACACATTACAGCTTGATTTTTCTCGAGTGTTAAATAAATATACGATATTTGCATCAATTTTGTTTCATTTATGCTGTACATGAAGGATGGTGAAGTGATATAATGCCTTTATATCGCTCGTTGCCTTGCATAAGGTTGGAGATGAATTGATGAACGAGAGAGTATTTGGGTACATTCGCGTATCAAGTGTAGACCAGAATGAAGACCGCCAGCTTGTGTCTCTGCGTGAAGCACATGTACCGGAAAATCATATCTACATCGATAAAATATCCGGGAAGGATTTTAATCGTCCGAAGTACCGGAGGCTGGTAAAAAAGCTGCACGCAGGGGATCTGCTGTACGTGTCCAGCATCGACCGGCTCGGACGCAATTATGAGGAAATCCAGAATCAGTGGCGCATTCTCACAAAGGATATCGGAGCGGATATCTGTGTCTTGGATATGCCGCTTCTGGATACCCGAAGCGGGAAGGATCTGATGGGGACGTTCATCGCGGATCTGGTGCTTCAGATTCTTTCCTTTGTGGCGGAGACGGAGCGCGAATGCATCAAAAAACGCCAAAGAGAGGGCATAGCCGCCGCGAAGGAAAAAGGAGTGCGCTTCGGCCGTCCCGAGATCCCGCTGCCGGATAATTTCGAAGAAATGCACCTGGCCTGGCGCCACAAAGAGATCTCCATGCACGACGCGGCCGAAGCCTGCGCGATGCTGGACACGACCTTTTATAAAAAATGCCGGAAAATGGAAAATGGTTTAGGGCAGGATAATTGATAATAGAAGATAAGAAAAACAGATTGTCGGCGGAACTGTTTTTTGCGGGCCATTCTTTGCGGTTTTTTCGGAAAACCTATTGACATCTCCTGAGAAACGCCTATAATAAAAACAATAAATGAACAATCGTTCAAATGTTCAGAAAAAAGCACGGACCGGTGTTCTGCTGCCGGGTGTTTCGCAGCGATAAAGGAGATGACAATGAAGAAGACGTACAAGATCGACGTGGACTGCGCCAACTGCGCGAACAAGATGGAAAAGGCGGCGAATGAAACGGACGGGGTCAAAAGTGCCGTCGTGAATTTCATGGCGTTAAAGATGACCGTCGAATTTGAAGAAGGTGCGGATCACAAAGAAGTGATGCCCCGTGTGCTCGAGGCCTGCAAGGTCGTGGAAGACGACTGCGAGATCTTCTTCTGAACAAATGAAAGAAATGTCAGAGAGGCGGTTTGAAACACCGCCTCTTTCTGTTTGAATTCGGAGATGTGTTATGACAAAAAAACAGAAAAACGTTTTGGTTCGCATTCTGGTTTCCGCGGCCTTTGTCGTGCTGATTGCCCTGCTGCCGGTGGAAGAACTGCTGACAGGACAGTTTCGACTTAGTGAAGCCGCCGCCGCACGGTGCAAAGGGCTGCTGTTTCTGATCCCGTACTTCATCATCGGCTATGACATCCTGCGCAAGGCGGTCAAGGGCATCCTGAAAAAGCAGGTCTTTGATGAGAACTTTCTGATGGCTGTCGCCACGGTCGGCGCGATGATCCTGGGCGAATACACCGAAGGCGTCGCGGTTATGCTGTTCTACCAGATCGGCGAACTGTTCCAGAGCTACGCGGTCGGCAAGAGCCGCCGCAACATCGGCGAGCTGATGGACCTGCGTCCGGACGAGGCATTTATTGAAGCGGACGGCCAGATCGTGTCTGTCGATCCGGATGAGGTGGAGATCGGCACGGTGATTACGGTCCGGCCGGGCGAACGCATTCCGATTGACGGCATCGTCACGGACGGCCTGTCGACCCTGGACGTCGCGGCGCTGACCGGAGAGAGCATTCCGCGCACGGTACGTCCGGGCGATACCGTACAGAGCGGCAGCATCAACCTGCAGGGGCTGCTTCATATCGAAACCACCTGTGAATTCGGCGAATCCACCGCTTCGCGGATTCTGGACCTGGTTGAAAATGCCGGTGCGAACAAGGCGCGCACGGAGAACTTCATCAGTCGATTTGCCCATGTCTATACACCGGCCGTCTGTTACAGCGCCCTGGCGCTGGCCGTGGCGGTTCCGCTGATCCGGCTGCTGGCCGGCATGCCGGCGGACTGGGGCATCTGGGTGTACCGGGCGCTGACCTTCCTGGTCATCAGCTGTCCGTGCGCCGTGGTGATCAGCATTCCGCTGACGTTCTTTGCTGCCGTGGGCGGCGCGAGCAACCGGGGCATCCTGGTGAAGGGTTCCAATTATCTGGAAATGCTTTCGAAGGTGAAAACCGTCGTGCTCGACAAAACCGGTACGCTGACGAAGGGCACCTTTGAAGTGGTGTCCGTCGAGCCGGCAGAGGGCTTTACGAAGGAGGACCTGATCTCGCTGGCCGCCCATGCGGAAAAATACAGCACCCATCCCATCGCCCAGAGCATCATCCGCTGCTGCGGCGCGGATCTGGAGGACGGCCGCGTGGGCGCTTCCGAGGAGCTGAGCGGCAAAGGCGTGATCACCGAGGTTGACGGCGCGTCCGTCGCGGTGGGCAACGGCCGCCTGATGGAAACACTGCAGCTGAACGTGAAGGAGCCCTCCGTTGCCGGCACCCGCGCGCATGTCGCGAAGGACGGCGTCTACGCGGGTTCAATCGTGATCGCGGACGAGATCAAGCCGACGGCGGCCAAGGCCGTGGCCGGTATGCAGGAGGTCGGCGCGAACGTCGTCATGCTGACCGGAGACGCCCGGAACGTGGCCGACGCGGTCGCGTCGGATCTGGGCATCAAAGAAGTGCACGCGCAGCTGCTGCCCCAGGATAAGGTTTCCTATGTGGAAGAGGCGCTTCAAAGCACGGACGGATCCGGCTGTCTGGCCTTCGTCGGCGACGGCATCAACGACGCGCCCGTGCTGATGCGGGCGGATATCGGCATCGCCATGGGCGGCGTCGGCAGCGATGCGGCCATCGAGGCGGCGGACGTCGTCCTGATGGATGACGATCCGGCGAAGATCGTGCTGGCCATGAAAATTTCCGCGCGCTGCATGCGCATTGTCTATGAGAATATCATTTTCGCCATCGGCGTGAAACTGCTGTGCCTGCTGCTGTCCGTGTTCGGCATCGGCAACATGTGGCTGGCGATCTTCGCGGACGTGGGCGTGATGGTCATTGCGGTATTGAATGCGGTCCGCGCACTGCATATGCCGAAGAAGGAGGCATAATATGAGCACATCGAAAGGAAGCAGCCCGAAGGACTGCATGCATGAAGAAACCCTGTATGATCTGGCCGAATTGTTTAAGGTCTTTGGTGATTCCACCCGCATCCGTATTCTCTGCGCGTTGTTTGACGACGAAAAGAATGTGGGAGACATTGCGGATGAACTAGGCATGACCCAGTCCGCGATCTCGCACCAGCTGAGGATCTTAAAAGCCAATCACCTCGTGCGCAGCCGCAGGGAAGGGAAGTCCGTGATCTACGCTCTGGATGACGATCATGTGCGGACCATCATCGGACAGGGACTGGAGCATGTGGAAGAATAAATGTTGACATGACTCTGCCTGGCGTATATACTATACGTATATACATCATATAAGGCAGGGGGTGAGAATCATGCTGACTGCAAAGGTTTTTCAAAGCGGAAACAGCCAGGCGCTTCGGATCCCGAAAGAAGCGCAGGTCACGCATCCGGAGTATTACATTCGCAAAATGGGCGAGGGTTATGTGCTCTTTCCGACGGACGATCCTTGGTTCCCTCTGCGCAACAGTATCGGTTTTGTGCCGGATGATTTTATGCTGCTGCGGGAACAGCCGGGCTGGGAGGATCAACAGCAAAGAGAGGACTTCTGATGTTTCTGCTGGACACCAATATCTGCATTTATGCTATGAAAAACAGCTTTCCGTCACTGACGGATAAGCTGTTTTCAATTCATCCGGATGAAATTGTGGTTTCATCCATTACAGTCAGTGAACTGGAATACGGTGCCTCCAAAAGTCGGTGGAAAGAGGAGACTAGATTTCGGATGCGCCTGTTTCTGTCTGCGTTTCAAACGATCCCTTTTTCGCAGGAAGATGCGCTGGTTTGCGGCCGCATCCGTGCGCTCCTTGCCTCTGCAGGCACACCGATCGGCCCATATGATTTGATGATTGCCGCTCAGGCGCTTCAAAGAAATCTTACGGTTGTCACACATAACACGAAGGAATTCGAACGAGTCCCGGGCTTGCTTTTGGAAGACTGGGTAATGAATTGACACAAGACAGAACGCATGTTTGTGTGTTATGATGGAGGCAATCCTTTGGAAGTGACAGCTGCGGCGGGAGATTGCATACATGCAGATGGAGCGTTTTCTGGAAAAACGGGACGCTCCCCGCTCTGGGGAGCGCACTTTTATTGCCATCGACCTGAAGTCGTTTTATGCGTCGGTGGAATGCCGCGACCGCGGACGCGATCCGCTGACCACGCATCTGGTGGTGGCGGACGCTTCCCGCACGGATAAAACGATCTGCCTGGCGGTTTCGCCGGCGCTGAAGGCCCACGGTGTGCCCGGGCGTCCGCGTCTGTTTGAGGTGGATCAGCGCGTGGGCGAGGTGAACCGCGCTCGCGCGGCAGCGCTGGCGCAGAGCCGGCGAAATGCGCATGCTTCGGCTGCGGACCGGTCCACGGATTCGCTGCTCCTTCCCTGGCAGTTCGCCTATTCCAAAGAGGAAGCGGCTGCGATGACGGAGGACGGGGGCCTGTTTACGACGCTCCGGTTTCCGGGGGCGGATAAGGGAACGGATGCTTTTGACGGTGTCGCGGCCGATGCCGCGGCCATCAAAGATGCCGAAAACGCCCTGGGTTTTCTGGTCGCGCCGCCGCGGATGCACCGGTACATGGACGTCAGCACGCAGATTTATCAGATTTACCTTCGGTTTGTCGCCCATGAGGACATCTTTGCCTACTCCGTGGACGAGGTGTTTATCGATGCGACGGCCTATCTGCATTTCTACCACAACGATCCCCATGAAATGACGATGCACATGCTGCGCGCTGTGCTGGCCGAAACGGGTATTACGGCGACGGCCGGCATCGGCACGAATCTGTATCTGGCGAAGATCGCGATGGATATCGTGGCGAAGCATATGCAGCCGGATGCGGACGGCGTGCGCGTCGCGGCTCTCGATGAGCTGACCTACCGCCGGTACCTGTGGTGTCACAAGCCCCTGACGGATTTCTGGCGGATCGGCCCGGGGACGGCGCGCAAACTGGCCTCCCACGGCATGTTTACGATGGGCGACGTGGCCCGCTGTGCTGTGGAGGACGAGGATCTTCTGTACCGCCTGTTCGGCATCAACGCCGAGCTGCTGATCGATCACAGCTATGGCTGGGAGCCGGCCACCATCGATCAGATCAAAACGGTGGAGCCGGAGAACCAGTCCTTAAGCACCGGGCAGGTGCTTCCGCGGCCCTATGCCCACAAGGAGGGGCAGCTGATCCTGCGGGAGATGGCCGACAGTCTGAGCCTGATGCTCGCGGACAAGCATCTGGTGACGGATCAGATCGTGCTGAACGTGGGCTATGATATTTCGAATCTTTCCGGCGGCGCGGATTCCTTTTCCGGCGAGGTCGCGACGGACTGGTACGGCCGGAAGGTGCCGAAACACGCCCACGGCAGTCAGAACCTGGACGGGTTTACGTCGTCGACGCGGGAGATTGTCGAGGCCGTGGTGTCGATCTACGAGCGGATCTGCGATCCGGCGCTGTCGATCCGCCGCTGCGTGGTGGCGGCAAATCACGTGATCCGCGTGGAGGACAAAAAGGCGGAACCGGTGTATCATCAGATGGACCTGTTCGAGGCGTCCGCCGACGCGGGCGAGGCGAAGGAAGAAAGCCGCGACCGCGAACGGCAGCTTCAGGAAGCGATGGTCGCGCTGCGCAAGCGCTATGGCAAGAACGCCGTGCTCAAGGGCATGAACCTGGAGGAGGGCGGCACGATGATGGAGCGCAACGCGCAGATCGGAGGGCACAAGGCGTGAGTGAAAAGCAGCAGTTTCTCTGGCATGAGGTCCAGGGGGTGGAGGCTTCCGCCTTTGCGGCTCTCGCGAAGGAAGCGGAAGCGAAATACGGCGAGCTTCTGCTGCGTGAGCATGTGCGTTCCACGCGCCATACGCCGCTGTCGGACGCGAGCCGCGCGGCGCAGTTTGCGCCCTTTGCCGCGTTGACGGGGTACGACGACGCGGTGGAGGAGACGGCGCGGTTTACCGACGGGCGGATCGAGCTGGATGAGCAGAAGCAGGAAGAACTGGATGCGCTGCTTTCTTCGCTGGTGCAGTGCGCACCGGGTACACAGCGGCTTCGCGTGTCGTGGTTTGAGCCGGACGAACGCAAGGAGGGCGGCGCGTACCGCACCAAAACGCTGGCGTTTCGGCGGGTGGACGCTTTGCACCGGGTGCTTGAAAGCATGGAAGGCGATCTGATTTCGCTGGATGACATCGTGGATCTGGAACGGATGGAAGAGGATGTTTAATACCGTTACACATACAATAGAAGAGGTGATGGCGGCAGACGGCCGCCGTCTGTTTGACGTGCGGAGCCGGGAAGAATACGAAGCGGAGACGGCGCCCGGCGCGCTGCACGCGGACTGGGAGATGCTGCTGGCCTGGGCACAGGAGCAGACGGTTCCGGCAGAGAAAGCGGACGCGGCAAAGCTGGAGGCCTTTTGCGCTGCGCTGGAAAGCGGAAAGCCCATCGACCTGCTGTGCTACACCGGCGATCATTCCGAGGAGATCGCGTTTTTACTGCAGGAGCAGGGCTATCCGGTCTACTCCATCGAGCACGGCTGGCAGGCCTTTCTTCGCTGGCGCATCGCGCAGGTGCTGGCGGATGCCGACGAGGAAGCGGCCGCGAAGCGGATTTTAGAGGTGGAGCGCAGCATCAACAAGAAGTTCAAGAAGGAGATCTGGAAGAAGTTCACGAAGGCCATCCGCGAATATGATCTGATCCAGGACGGGGACAAAATCGCCGTGTGCATCTCCGGCGGCAAGGATTCCATGCTGATGGGCAAGCTGTTTCAGGAGCTGCAGCGCCACGGGAAGAAGAATTTCGAGTGCATCTTTCTGGTGATGAACCCCGGCTACAATGAGGAAAACTATCAGCGCATCCTTGACAACGCCGCGCTGATCGGCCTGCCGATTACCGTGTTTGAAAGCAGAATTTACGACATCGTCGCCAACGACATGAAGAACCCCTGCTACATGTGCGCCCGCATGCGCCGCGGAACGCTGTACGCCAAGGCGCAGGAGCTGGGCTGCAATAAAATCGCGCTGGGCCATCATTTCGACGACGTGATCGAAACCATCCTTATGGGCATGCTCCATGGCGGGCAGATCCAGACCATGATGCCGAAGCTGCACAGCGATCATTTTCCGGGAATGCAGCTGATCCGGCCGCTGTACCTGATCCGCGAGCAGGACATCGTGCGCTGGGCGCGGTACAACGATCTGCGCTTTATCCTGTGCGCCTGCCGCCTGACGGACAGCTGCTCTGTGGTGGGGGGCACCGAAACCGGCTCGAAGCGGGCCGAGGTGAAGGCGCTGATCAAACAGCTGGCAAAAGACAATCCGTTCCTGGAGAAGAACATCTTCCGAAGTGTTGAAAACGTGAATCTGAAAACGGTCATTGCCTATAAAGAAAACGGCAACGTGCATCACTTCCTCGACTGGTACGAAAGCGGGATCCCGCCGATCGGCAAAGTGGAGGGGCAGGACCGGGACACGTGTTCCGATCATACGGAGACGAATGAAGCGGAAGACACGGAATAGCTGACCGCGTCTATGGTTCTTTGCAAAAGACGGCAACTACACCATCCTCGACGGACGATAAAAAATGGGGCGGATAACCGCCCCATTTTTTGGGAAAAACTGCTGTTTGCGAAAATGGGACGGGGGACAGGTACCCGTCCCATTTTCAGGTGTTACTTTCCGAGAATCTCATTGATGTATTCGCAGTAACGCTCACACCCGAGGTTGTCAAATCCGGCTGCATAGCCGCCCCAGTCATTCTCAAGTGTCAGTTCACCACGGATGAAAAGCGGGAGATTCTGCGAGATATAGGTTATGGTGTCGTTCTGTATCCGGCTGAATTCATTTGACTGATCAAGATTCAGCTGGTTGGATACGGCGGAGGGTACCATGCCGCTGCAGGGATACATGGTCCAGTTGGCGATGGAGTGCGCCTTGCTTTTGGTGTAACCGTGGTCAATGTTTTCGTTTGGCGTCATGCCAATGACACGGAACATGCTCGCAGCGCCTGCAACGCCGTCGATGTTATCACGGTTCGGATTGATCACGTATGTGTAGGTGCCGTCTTCATTGATGACCTTCTCATAGGTTCCGTCTTCAAGACCCCATTCGTTATACAGCGGATCCTGTACCTCGGCCTGCTGTTCTTTGCTGAGCCCGTACTCGCGGAGCATGGAGCCGTCAGGAGTGTACAATGTATCAAGTGCGGTAAAGAACGTGGCAAGATTCTTGCCTTCTGTTTTGTTTGTGACAACAATGGTACTTACGTTTGCAAGTTCCGGACAGAAATACAGTGTGGAAGGCTTGCCCTGATCGGCTGCCGTTCCGTAGAGATCGTTAATGGGCTGAGGTGCACCGAAGACGACAATGCCGTTCGTATATTCATTGTTTCCGCTGTCCATGCTGGCTTCCAGCTGGGAATTCAGTCCGTAGAAAGCGCCGACTTTTCCGGAGTAAACGGAGGCACTGTCTACGGAGAAAAACATGTCGTTGGTGTGTTCGTCAAAGTACGGATCGATCCATCCTTTATTCCACCAGTTATTCATGCACTCGATATAGGCTTTGGTATGGTCTTCGCTGGCGCCGAATGCGCATTTGCCGTCGGCATTGATATACCACATCGGCGCGCCGCCGAAACCGGAGATGAATTCGCCGGTCAGGAATGCGCCGGGGCTTGCAAGACTCATGCAGTAACCGTCTTCGATCCCTTCTTCCTCCAGTGCTGTTTCGAAAATGTCAAGCATCCATTCCCAGTCGGAAATGTAGATGGGGTCGGCGTTTCCGGAGGGGAACACGACGTCGTCTTCCCAGGAGCCGTCCGCCCATTCACCGCTGAAGGAGGAACCGTCGTCTTTTTTGCCGTATTTTACGATCCAGTCGCGGCGGTATTCCCAGCCGCCCCACATGTTGCCGACCTTATCGTTTACGTCGTAGATCTGGATGAAACGACGCTCGCCGTCGATATCATTGGTCAGGTAGTCGTAATAATTATTCTTTTCAATCCAGGCCAGATAATTGGGCATAAATTTCTCAACGTAATCCGTGATATCAATCGCGATGCCCTCTTCATACATTTCAACCGCTTTCATGGAAGAGTAGGATGTGTTGATGATGTCCGGATATTCCGCGGTTGCAAGAAGATTGTTTAAATAGTCGCTTTCGGAACCGCTTGGCGCTGCCCAGAATTCAATAGACAGGCGGCGCTTCTCGCCGTCGACGGTAAACGGGTTGCGTACCCAGTACTGGTAAGCGGGGCTCTCGGAGTAGTCGCTGATGAAGTTTTCGTCGATGGAAACGCTGATGACATAGGTGAATTCGTCTGTCGGCGCGTTGGCGTCACCGGTATCCTCTGCCGTGGCGGTATGATCCTCGCCTGCGGATTCAGAAGAGGCGTCTTCTTTGCTGATCGCGGCAGATGCATCTGCGCCGTCTTCTGCAGCGGAAACGTCGGAAGACGTATCAGCGCCGGAATTTGCATCGCCTGCACATCCTGCAAACAGGGTCAGTGTAGTCAGAGCTGCAAGAAGCAGTCCCGTCCACCGGTACTTCTTTTGATTCATGGTTACCTCCTTTGGATATGGAATCGTGCTGCAAAGCCTGCAGCAGTTTCTTAAAATGAAGTATGAAGCGTGCCGTAAAAACCGTAAAGCAGGAAAACTTTGATTCATATAACAAATCCGCTTGTTTCGTGTTATACTGATGTTATGAACCGGATCTGGAAATCTGCTGTGCATCCGGAATTTTGCCGTGGAAAAATCGGTATGCATCGATATGAACAGGAGGTATTTATGGACGGAATTCATTATTTAGGTCATACCGAATACTGCATGGAACTGATCCGGTGCTGTCATCCGCTGTACCTGTGGCGGTTCCAAAGGGATTTTTCGCTGATCGAATCCGACGACCCCTGCGAAGAGGCGCTGTTGCCCGTCCTTCTGTCGCCGTCCGAATGGGAGGCGTGTTACTCGCCGGCATCCCGCGGACGCTGTCCGGTGATCATTACGGATCGGGCGGGGCTTACGTGGGCTGTGTTAATGGACGATTCCCAGGCGCCGGATGCATGCGGCTTCATGCTTGGTCCGTTTGCCATGGACGACCTTTCGATTCGAAAGGCTTTTAATTATGTCCGCCGGACAGAGCTTCCGATCCGGGTGCAGCATGCGTGTACAGAGCGCCTGAAGACGATACCGGTCATTGCCATAAACCGTATTTATGATTACGTGTTTATGCTTTACTACAGCCTGTACGGCGAGCAGATTGCCGGAGACGACATCTTCTTTGCGGCGCGTCTGGCGGATCCGGCAGAGCCGGATGCGGAGCCGGTGATGCTGGATGTTCACGGAACCTATGAGATGGAGCGTCAGATGGTACAGATGGTCCGCGAGGGAAACCTGAACTATCGTGCCCTGATTGACCGCATTGCAATGACTGGAAACCAGGGCGTTCTTTCCGCCGGCGATGGCCTTCGCCAGACGAAAAACATGGTGTTTGTCAGCATCGTTCTGTTTTCGCGGGCGGCGATTGAGGGCGGACTGTCTCCGGAGACGTCACTGACGCTGACGGATTACTATTTTCAGGCCATCGAAGCCTGTACGAGTCTGGCCCAGGTCAACGAAGTCACACGGTCGATGCAGGACGATTTTGTGCGACGTGTTCATGACACCCGCGTTTCAGAATACAGCCGGCCTGTCAGGGAATGTCTGGATTACATGAAACTGCATGTGAGGGAAAACGTGGAACTGAAAACGGCAGCTGCCCTGCTGGGGTATTCGGAATCCTATCTAAGTCATCAGTTTAAAAAAGAAACCGGAAGCCGGTTTAAGGAAACCTTGCTTCGCATGAAACTTGCGGAGGGAAAGGAAATGCTCTGCGATGAAATGAACAGTATCCGTATGATCAGTGAAAAGCTGCATTTTTGCAGCGCCAGTTATTTCTCCGAACAGTTTCGAAACGTGTATGGAATATCTCCGACGCAGTATCGGAAGGAACGGAAAACACAGCAATAAAAAAGGGACAGGGGGACCCGTCCCATTTTCGAAAAAAATTACTATAAATATGCAGGGATTCCAGTTGCTTTTTACCCCCTGCAAAGATAAAATCAAAGAAGATAGGCAGGATCGTGCCTGCCTTCTTCTTGTTTTCAGACAGGCAAACGGTGGATGTGCCCGGGCAATCCGTTTGAATCCGCAGATTTCTGTCTGCATACGGGCGGCGAGAGAGTGTGTTACAGTTTTCAGTAAAATTGAGCAGTCAGCAATGAAAAAAGGAGGAAGTATGTTAGTTGAAACCAAAGCAAGAGTCGGCGTGTTCGCCATCGCCCTGGGAGCCTATCTGCCCCAGTTTCCCTCGCTGGTGCCCGAGTTCGAGGGCCAGTACGCCAAGTTCAAGACGCGCATCCCGGATTCCGTCGAGCTGATCGATGGCGGCATCGTTACCACCAAGGAGCTGGCCATGGCGGCGGGCGACAAGTTCCGCGCGGCGGATGTGGATCTGGTGATCCTGCAGCTTCTGACCTATGCCACTTCTTACAACATGCTTCCGGCCGTGCGTGATCTGGACGTTCCGGTGGTGCTGGTGAACATCCAGAAGAAGCGTGCCCCCGAGTACGCCACCACCGACACCCCCACCTGGCTGGGCGAGCTGTACGCGTGCGGCGCTGTGGGCGAGATGGTTGCCGACCTTGAGCGTGCCGGCAAGCGCCACGCGGTAGTTACCGGCGTGGACGAGGGCGGAGATCCCCACCTTCAGGCTGAGATTGAAGACTGGTGCCGTGCGGCCCAGGTGCGCCGC
>JAZQBE010000105.1:0-23881 GCA_045545575.1 Shuttleworthella sp. | reverse complement strand
GACATGCCGTTAGGCGACACCTCCTGCGTGGACTGCGGTCAGTGTATCGCGGTTTGCCCGGTGGGTGCCCTGTATGAGAAGGACGCGACCGATGAAGTCTTCGCCGCCCTTGCGGATCCGGAAAAGACCGTCTTCGTGCAGACCGCTCCGGCTGTCCGTGCGGCCTTAGGCGAGGAATTCGGCTATCCGATCGGCCACAACGCGGAAGGCCAGATGGCCGCTGCGCTGCGCCGCCTCGGCTTTGACGGCGTCTATGACACCAACTTCGGCGCCGACCTGACCATCCTTGAAGAAGCCCACGAGCTCTTAGAGCGTGTTCAGAACGGCGGCAAGCTTCCGATGATCACCTCCTGCTCGCCGGGCTGGGTCAAGTTCTGTGAGCACTACTTCCCGGATATGACCGAGAACCTCTCCACCTGCAAGTCCCCGCACCAGATGCAGGGCGCGGTGATGAAATCGTTCCTGGCCGAGAAGAAGGGGATCGATCCGAAGAATATCGTCAACGTCTCCGTCATGCCCTGCACGGCGAAGAAGTTCGAGAGCATCCGTCCCGACGAGGACGCGACCGGCTATCCGGACGTCGACATCGTCATCACGACCCGCGAGCTTGCCCGCATGATCAAGCGCGCCGGCATCCAGTTCACGGAACTGCCGGAAGAGAAGTTTGACGATCCGCTCGGCGAGTACTCCGGCGGCGGTGTCATCTTCGGCGCGACCGGCGGCGTTATGGAAGCGGCGCTTCGTACCGCGGCCTACTGGCTGACGAACGACGACGAGAACACCCCGATCGACTTCACCGAAGTCCGCGGCACCAAGGGCATCAAGACCGCCTCCTACCAGGTCGGCGATCACACCGTGCGCGTGGCGGTGGCTTCCGGCCTTGCCAATGCGCGTGAGCTCCTGACCAAGGTCAACAGCGGCGAGATCGAAGTGGACTTCATCGAGATCATGGGCTGCCCGGGCGGCTGCGTCAACGGCGGCGGCCAGCCGCAGGTTTCTGCGGAAATCCGCAACTTCACACCGTATCGCGAGCAGCGTGCCAGCGCCCTGTACAGCATCGACGAAAAGGCTGTGATCCGCAAGTCTCACCAGAACGAGTCCCTGAAGATGCTCTATCGCGAGTATCTCGGCGAAATCGGCGGCGAGAGAGCGCATCACCTGCTGCACACCAGCTACATCAAGCGCGGCCTCTACGGCGAAAACTAAACAGCAGCCTGCATCCGCAGGGTTCAAAGCCGCCGGGGGAAACCCCGGCGGCTTTTCTGTAGAAATTAATCGGTTTTTTCGCGGATAATCATTTCTCCAAGATTGTACTTTCCCGCAAAATCATGTAAAATAGGATGTTGTGAAATTGATTTGATCCCGGCATTTTCGATGCCCGACCATTGGATGGATCTTGGGAAAGGATTGCATTTTCCATGACAGACAGTGAAAAGATTTTAGGTGAAATTTTCGGTGCCGGCACGGACATTCTCGACTCTGTGGACCGCGCCATCACGACCGGCGATTTTTCTCAGCTGAACGAGGAGATCAACCGTACGGTCAACCAGGTGTCCCGCTCCGTTCAGGAGATGAACGAGCGCTACCGCAAGCAGGGGTATTATACGGCTCGCCCGAATCAGAGCGGGGTGCGTGTCACGCGCCGCGATGCTCCGGATCCCCAGATGATGGACGAGATGTACCGCCGCCGTCAGGAGGCGCTGCGTCAGCGTCAGGCCATGCGGCAGCAGCAGGATTACGCCCGTCAGCAGGCTATTCTGCAGCAGCGGGAAGCCGCGCGCCGTCAGGCGATCGCCCGCAGCCAGGCCAGCCGCACGCCGTTCCGCCAGGGGCGGGTCAGTCAGATGATCGGCATCGGCCGGATCATCGCCGGTTCCATCGTAACGTCCTTCTGCGGCCTGCTTACCGCGGCGGGTTTTTCGATGCTTTTCGACGGCGATATTCTCGCCGGTCTCTTTGTCGGGATGCTGTTCGGCGCAGGCTTGGGCGCCGGCATCTACAACATCGTCAAGGGCGCGAAGGACCGGAAGCTTCTTGAGCGCTATAACCAGTACGCCAACATCATCGGCACCAGCAAGTACTACGCGATCGACCAGCTTGCCCGCGCCGTCCGGCGCGACCGTAAAGACGTGGTCCGCGACCTGCATGCCATGATTGCCCGCGGCTTTCTGCCGAACGCGCGCATAGACGCGACGGAATCGACGCTGATGCTGACGGACGACGTCTATCAGCAGTATCTGGCCGCCTCCCGCAACCTGCGGATGCAGCAGGAAGACGCGATGCGCCGGGAAGCCGAGGAAGCCGGTATGTCCACCGCGGAGCGCACCTACCGGAAGGTGGTTTCGGACGGCGAGGCCTATATCGAGACGATCCGCCGGGTGAACCAGTCGATTCCCGACGGCGTGATGAGTGACAAGCTCGACCGCCTTGAATCGATTATGCAGCGGATTTTTGAACAGGTGAAGGATCACCCGGAAAGCGCTGCCGATCTGCGTCGGCTGATGGATTATTATCTTCCGACCATCAACAAGCTGCTGGATTCCTATGTCGAGCTGGACCGCCAGCCGGAGCTGGAAAACGGCACCTATATCCGCCAGACCAAGGATCAGATCACCGGCGCCCTCGACACCATCAACGACGCCTTCGAGTCGCTTCTGGACAACATGTTCCAGAACATGGCCTGGGACGTCAGCTCGGATATTTCCGTGATGAAGACGATGCTTGCCCAGGACGGCCTGACCACCGACGATATCCGCAGACAGCGTCAGCAGATGCACGGATTTGTGCCTCAGGAGGCCCTGGAGCAGCCGCAGACGGTTCCGCCGCAGCCGCAGACGGTACCGGCCCAGGAGCCGGCCCCGGTACTGCAGACCTGGCCGCCCCAGGAGACGCCTGCGCAGCCGCAGACGGTACCTCCGCAGCCGCAGACGGTACCGGCCCAGGAGCCGGCCCCGGTGCTGCAGACCTGGCCGCCCCAGGAGACGCCTGCGAAGCCGCAGACCGGCGCGACCCTTGTCTGGGAAGGTACCCCGAGCGACGATTGATTTCGGTCCTCACGTCCCGCATAGCCACACACCCGAATCCGGTTGCACCGGCGTGCGGACGCTGATTGTAAGAAGCAGTTGACACAGTTTTTCAAGGAGGAGAACATGGGAGATTTTGATCAGATGAACCAGAATGCAGCCGCCGCGACGATGGCCGCCCCGGCGCCGACCCTGACGTTCGGCGATGCTGCGCCTGCCGTCGAGATGGCCGCGAATGCCGTCGAAAACGTGAAGGAAGTCGTGATGGACGATTCCGTCCTGACGGCTGAAGAGAAGGCCCAGGCGGAAGCCTTTGCGGACCAGATCGACATCACGGACAGCAACGGTGTCTTAAATTACGGCGCCGGCACGCAGAAGAAGATGGCGGAGTTCTCCGAGCGGACGCTGGATTCCGTGCGCACGAAAGACATGGGTGAAGTCGGCGACGTGGTCACCAAGCTGATCGGCGAACTGCGTGACTTCGACGTGGATGAGAAGGAAAAGGGCCTGAAAGGCCTGTTCAAGCGCGGCGAGAACAAGCTGATCAACTTAAAGGCGCAGTACAGCAAGGTCGAGACCAACGTCGACGCCATCGTACAGCAGCTTGAAAAGCATCAGCAGACGCTGTTAAAAGACATTGCGATGCTTGACAACATGTATGATCTGAACCTCAACTACTTCAAGGAGCTGACGATGTACATCATCGCCGGCAAGAAGAAGCTCGCCGCGGTCCGTGAGAACGAGCTGGCTGCCGCCCAGGCGAAAGCCGAGCGCACCGGTCTTGCCGAGGACGCGCAGGCGGCCAAGGATCTTGCGGCGATGTGCGACCGCTTCGAGAAGAAGCTGTACGATCTGGAGCTGACCCGTACGATTGCCCTGCAGACCGCGCCCCAGATCCGTATGATCCAGAGCTCCGACACCATGATGGCGGAGAAGATCCAGACCACCATCGTCAACACCATCCCGCTGTGGAAGAGCCAGATGGTCATCGCCATCGGCGTCGAGCACGCCAACCAGGCGGCAAAGGCCCAGCGCGAAGTGTCCGAGACGACCAACGAGCTGCTGCGCAAGAACGCGGACAAGCTCAAGATGGCCACCATCGAGGCTGCCAAGGAATCCGAGCGCGGCATCGTGGACATCGAAACCCTGCGCCACACCAACGAGACCCTGATCGCCACCTTAGACGAGGTGCTGACGATTCAGAAGGAAGGCAAGGACAAGCGCATCGCGGCCGAGGCCGAGCTGGCCGATATCGAGAAGACCCTCAAAGAGAAGCTTTTGGAGGCTGCCCGCAGCTAAAACGCCGGGGCACGGACGAAAAGCGCAATATTGTGTTATTTTTACACAATGCAGGGGAGTGACTTTCCCGGAAAAACCTCGCATAATAGGGGCATCGAAGGAATTCGATGCCCCTGTTTATTTCTGTGCCAAACAGATGATTCGGCCGGAGAAGCCGGCAAAGGAGGAAGGGATGGAACACAAACTGGAAATGATCGGCAGCCGTAAAAAAGCGCGCATCGGCCTGTACAGCGCCGGATTAAAGACCTACTGGGGGCAGTTCGCCGGCCTGCGCGACTGCCTGACGGAGTACAACGCGTTCATCGAAAAGCGCCTGTCCGAATGGGGAGAGGTCTGCAATTACGGTATGGTCGACGACGAAGTCCTCGCCCGCGAAGCCGGCGAATTCTTTAACCGCAATAACGTGGATATCATTTTCATCCACATGGCGACCTACGTGACCAGCTCCTGCATCCTGCCGGTGCATCAGATCTGCAAAGCCGTGCCGGTGATGCTCAATCTGCAGCCCGCCGCCGAGATGGATTACGATACGACGGGCACCGACCGCTGGCTGGCCCAGTGCGTGGCCTGCGCCGTGCCGGAGGTGGCCAACGCGTTCAACCGCGCCGCAGCGAAGTGTCATATCATCAACGGCCTGCTGGGGCTGGATTACACACCGGACTTTGCGCTGGCCGACGAGAATACGAAGGACCGCCCGGAAGCCGTAAGGGCGTGGACCGAAATCGAGGAATGGTGCCGTGCGGCCGGTGTGAAGCGCAGCCTGCAGCACGCGCGGTTCGGCTTCCTCGGCGGCTATTACAGCGGCATGCTGGATATGTACAGCGATCTGACCATGCTGTCCGCCCAGACCGGCATCGACGTCGAGATCCTTGAGATGAGCGACCTGCGCGCGCATCTGGATCAGGTAACGGAGGAAGATGTACAGGCGAAGATCGGGCAGATCCGCAGCTTCTTTGAAATCTCCGGTGACTCCCCGTCCGACCCGATCGCCAAAAAGCCGACGGAAGAGCAGCTGGCCTGGTCGGCCCGCGTCGCGGCCGCCCAGGAAAAGCTGGTGCGCGAGCGCGCTCTCGACAGTGTGTCCTATTACTGCCACGGCCGGGACGACATCGACGAGCAGGTGCAGAGCGGTTTCATCGTCGGATTCTCCCTGCTGAACGCCCAGGGCGTCGCCTGCTCGGGCGAAGGCGATATCAAGACGGCGCTGGCCATGAAGATCGCGGATCTGTGCGAAAAGGGCGGCAGCTTCTGTGAAATTGTGGCGGCGGATTTCAACCGCGACACGATGATCTTAGGCCACGACGGTCCGTTCCACATCGCCATCTCCAAGGGCAAGCCGATTCTGCGCGGTATGGCCGTCTATCACGGCAAGCGCGGCGCCGGCGTCTCCGTGGAGGCCAAAGTGCAGAGCGGTCCGGTGACGGCGATCGGCGTGACGCAGACCGTCGACGGAAGACTCAAATTCAACATCAGCGAAGGCGAAGCCATCGACGCGCCGATCCTGCAGAACGGCAATACGATGACCCACATCAAGTTTGACAAGGATCCCTCCGCCTATATGGACGCCTGGTTTGCCGAGGCGCCGACCCACCATTTCGCGCTGTCCGTCGGGCACAACGCCGGTCTGTTCCGGAAGGTCGCGATGCTGCTGGACATCCCGTACGCCGTGTTTTAAGGAGTAATCGATGGCAAAACGCTATCTTGAACGGGCCTCCTACACCTGGAGCGAGGATTCCGTCCGCTGTATCCACACGCCGTCGAAAACGGCGCGGAGCACGTACCTCTACGTGCAGGAAGTCGGGTGGTTCAAGACGCGTCCGCCCTATTTTACGGAGCGGGAGAACCTCGACAGCTATCTGATCGTCTACACGGTTTCCGGCCGCGGAAGTCTTTCATACCGCGGCCGGACCTGCACCGTCGGCCCCGGGCAGGCGTTCTGGATCTACTGCGGGGATCTGCACCGCTACGCCGCCCTGGAAATGCCGCGGGAGGAGGAATGGGAAATCCTCTGGGTGCATTTCAACGGTCAGATGACGAAGGGCTATTTCGACCGGTTCGCCGAGAAAAATACCCATGTCGTGACTGTAGACGACCGGGACGCCATGGAATGCGATCTGATGCGGATTCTTTCGCTGACGCAGAAAAACGAACCCCACGCGGAGCTGATCACCTCCGGACTGCTTGTCAACGTCATGACCCGGCTGCTGCTGGTGTCGGACGCGGAATCGATGCCGTCCGGCCGGATGCCCGGCTATATCCGCAGCGCGCTGAAGTACCTGGAGAATCATTTCCGGGAGCCCTTCGATCTAAGCGTTCTCGCGGCGGAGGCCGGCGTCAGCAAGTTCCATCTGTCCCGGCAGTTTCACCGCTGCATGGGCATGTCCGTCAACGATTACATCCTGACGATGCGCATCAATTACGCCAAAAGCTTGCTGCGGTACTCGAACGAAAGCATCGAGACCGTCGCCGCGGAATGCGGCATGCCAAACGTCAGCTATTTTATCCGGCAGTTTAAAAAGGCGGAAGAGAAAACGCCGCTGGCATACAGGAAAGAATGGGAAGACGAGAACTGAAAGATTGAATTGAAAGCGAGAATGGAAAAAGGCGCCTCCGGAAACGGAGACGCCTTTTGCTATGATCCTTCGGAAAAGAAGTTATTCGACCTCGGAGGTGCAGAAACCGCAGCGGGTCGCCTTGATCGGGATCTGGTTGAGGCAGTAGGGGCATTCCTTGGTGGTGGGCTCTTCCTCGACTTCCGGCTTTATGGCGGCTCTGGCCTTGTTGACGGCCTTGACCACGCAGAAGAGCACCAGCGCGATGATCAGGAAATTCAGGATGGCGGAAAGGAACGCGCCGTAGGTGATGGCGGTGTTCTCGTTCAGCTGGATGGCATAGGCTGCCAGATCGTTGCCGCCGAGCATGCCGATGACCGGGTTGATCACGTTCTCGACCAGAGAATCGACGATCGCCTTAAACGCGCCGCCGATGACAACGCCGACGGCCATGTCCATCACGTTGCCCTTTAAGGCAAACTCTTTAAACTCGTCAAAAAACTTGCTCATGTAAACTCCCTTCTTTTCAATAGGAATCTGGAAATAGAATTACCCTATTATTCTACTGATTTCGACTGACGGTGTCCATAACCCTGGGAAGTTTTTTTTTCGCCGGGAAACCGTAATGAAATACAAGAAACCCGCGGAAAAATACCGCGTCCCGGGCCCCGGAATCCACATGCCCGGATTTCAAAAAAGAGCGGTTGAAAACCTTCTGCGCATTCGCTATAATCAGGAGAGCACTTTAATGAATCAACGCGTTTACGCGAGGAAGGATGCGATATGCCGATTACCGAATTTCTGCGGAGAAACCGCAAAGAGTTTCCGGATGAAGTGGCGCTGGTGGAAGTCAATCCGGAGCGCACGGAAAACCGCCGCGTCACCTGGAAGGAATATGACCTGATTCAGTCGACGTCCGATGAACCGTACCGCCGGGAGATTACCTGGCGCGTCTTCGACGAGAAGGCCAACCGCGTCGCGAACATGCTTTTGGACCGCGGCATCCGCAAAGGCGACAAGGTCGCGATCCTGATGATGAACGGCCTGGAGTGGCTGCCGATTTACTTCGGCATTTTAAAGACCGGCGCGCTCGCCGTCCCGTTCAATTTCCGGTATTCGTCCGACGAAATCCTGTACTGCGCCAATCTGGCAGAGGTCGACATCCTCATCTTCGGACCGGAGTTCATCGGCCGGATCGAGAGCATCGTCAGCCAGCTGAATCATCACCGCCTGCTGATCTATGTGGGCGAAAACTGCCCGACGTTCGCGGAGAATTACTTCTCCCTGGTCGCGGACTGCTCGAGCCGTGCGCCCGAGGTCGAGATCACCGATGACGACGACGCGGCGATCTATTTCTCCTCCGGCACCACGGGCTTTCCGAAGGCCATCCTGCATAAGCACCGCAGTCTGATGCACGCGGCCATCGTGGAGCAGAAGCACCACAGCACCTCCCGGGACGACTGCTTCCTCTGCATTCCGCCGCTGTATCACACCGGCGCGAAGATGCACTGGTTCGGCAGCCTGGTTTCCGGATCCCGCGCCGTGCTCTTAAAGGGCACGAAGCCGGAATACATCTTCAATGCCGTCCCCCGCGAACACTGCACCATCGTCTGGCTGCTGGTGCCGTGGGCGCAGGATATCTTAGACGCGCTCGACGCCGGCACGCTGAAGATGGAGGATTACGAGCTGTCCCAGTGGCGCCTGATGCACATCGGCGCGCAGCCGGTTCCGCCGTCCCTGATCCGCCGCTGGAAGGCCTACTTCCCGGAGCACGAATATGACACCAACTACGGCCTGTCCGAATCCATCGGCCCCGGCTGCGTGCATCTGGGCGTGGAGAACATCCACAAGGTCGGCGCCATCGGCGTCCCCGGATACGGCTGGGAATGCAAGATCGTAAACGAGGACGGAACGGAAGTTGCGCAGGGCGAGGCCGGCGAGCTTTGCGTCAAGGGCCCGGGCGTTATGACCTGCTACTACAACAACCCCGAGGCCACGGCCGAGGTCTTAAAGGACGGCTGGCTCTACACCGGCGACGTCGCCATGCTTGACGAGGACGGCTTCATCTTCCTTGTCGACCGCAAGAAGGACGTGATCGTGTCCGGCGGCGAGAACCTGTACCCGGTACAGATCGAGGATTTCCTGCGCACGAACGACAAGATCAGCGACGTGGCCGTCATTGGCCTGCCGGACAAGCGCTTGGGCGAGATCGCCGGCGCCATCATCCAGATCAAGCCCGGCATGGAGGCGACCGAGGAGGAGATCAACGAATTCTGCTTCGGCCTGCCCCGGTACAAGCGTCCCCGGAAGATCATCTTCGCGGACGTTCCGCGCAATGCCACCGGCAAGATCGAAAAGCCGAAGCTGCGCAAAATGTACGGCGAAGAGTATCTCGTCGCTTTCGAAAACAAGGAATGATCACCGGCGGCTGCTCTTTCCCGGGCAGCCGTTTTTGTCAAGGAGGAGCTATGGATTACGGTTTTGACCGCCCGGTGGACCGCACCGGCACACATGCCATCAAGTGGACCGGGAAGGAGGACGAGCTTCCCATGTGGATCGCGGACATGGATTTCGAAACGGCCCCGGCCGTGAAGGAAGCCCTGATCCGCCGCGCGTCCCACGGCATTTACGGGTATTCCGACTGGCCCGGCGCGTGGGCGGACGCCTATGCCGACTGGTGGAAAACGCGTCACAGCTGGGCGATGGACCGGGAAGCGCTCGTCTATGTCTCCGGCGTGATTCCCGCGATTTCGACCATGGTGCGGCGGCTTTCCGTTCCGGCCGAAAACGTCGTCGTCCAGACCCCGGTCTACAACATGTTTTTCAACTGCATCCGAAACAACGGCCGCAATATTCTGGAAAACCCGCTGAAGGAATGTGAAGACGGGCATTTTGAGATGGATCTGGAGGATCTGGAGAAAAAGCTGGCCGATCCGCAGACGTCTCTGATGATCCTGTGCAATCCGCAGAATCCCATCGGCATTGTCTGGGACCGCGACACGCTCGACACCGTCGGCCGTCTTGCGGAAAAATACGGCGTGACGGTGATTTCGGACGAAATCCACTGCGATCTGACGCGTCCGGGCATCGATTACATCCCCTTTGCGTCCGTTTCGGAGCGGAACGCGCGGATCAGCGCGACCTGCATCGCGCCGTCGAAGACCTTCAACATCGCGGGACTGCAGAGCGCGGCCGTTTTCATCGCCGACCCGGTGCTTCGTCACCGCGTCTGGCGCGCGCTGAACACGGACGAAGCGGCCGAACCGAACGCCTTCGAAATCGACGCTGTGCTGGCGGCATATCAGCAGGGCGCCGACTGGGTGGACGCGCTTCGGACCTATGTGTTTGCGAACCGGGATTATGTGGAAACCTATCTTGCAGAGCATCTTCCGCAGGTGAAGCTTGTCCCGGGCGACGCGACCTATCTGCTGTGGCTGGACGTCCGCGCCTGCGGCGGGCTGGATGCCGACGCGGTCCGCGCGCGCAGCGGCCTGTGGCTTTCGGACGGATCGGCCTATCATGCACCGGGCTTTCTGCGCATGAACGTCGCCTGCCCGCGCAGCATGGTCGAGGACGGCATGGAAAGGCTTTCCGCTGCCGTTTCGGGCGCCGGCGTCTGAACGGTGCGCAGGAAGAAAGGAAGAATCCGCAGATGAAGGAATCCATCGAAACACAGCTGGTTGGCGAGCTGATCCGCCGGGACTGGACGGTCTCCTTTGCCGAGTCCTGCACGGCAGGGCTTGCGGCAGCGCGGCTTGTCAACGTACCCGATGCGTCAAAGGTGCTTCGCGTCAGCTTCGTGACCTACAGCAACGAGGCGAAGACGAAGTACCTTGGCGTCCGCCCGGAAACCCTCGAGGCTTATGGCGCGGTCAGCGAAGCCGTGGCCGGCGAGATGGCGAGGGGCGCGGCGAAAGCAATGGATGCGGATGCCGCCGTCGGCATTTCCGGCATCGCCGGACCGGGCGGCGGAACCCCTGAAAAGCCGGTCGGCACCGTGTGCTTCGGCTATTGGGTCCGCGGACGGCTGGTGACGGAAACCGTTCATTTTCCCGACGCAGGCCGGCAAAGCGTCCGCGAACAAGCCGCAGAGCACGCGCTGGCCGCCCTTCTCGCACAGGTGACGGCCTGACGAAACGACGGTAGGACAGATCCCTTCGGGGATCTGTTTTTTTTGTGCAATTCGACCTCTTTACAAACACGAACATATGTTCTATATTTATGTTGAGGAGAGTTGCAGACATGGGTACCGGAAAAGATTTCTTTGCACCGCTGGACGTCATCTGCCAGCATTCACGGGACGGAACCGTCATCCCGCTGAAAATCCGACTGCAGGATGAGGAAGGCCAGTTTCAGACCTTCCGCATCCGCGGGTACCGGCGCATGGCGCCGAAGGGCGCCTATGCGGCGTCCGGAGGGGTCTATGTCACAAATGAAATTCAGATTTTCGAGTGCCGGATTCTGGTCTTCGGACAGGAGCGCGTTGTCCGGCTGTATTACGATGCCGGCAAGGGCAGCTGGCGGATCCTTTTTTGAGACGGCCTTCTTTTTTCGCGGCAGGAGCTATGGTAAAATGATTCTGTTACGGGCAGAGAAGGAGAGATGCTGTTGGAAACCAGGGAAACATACTATACCACCGGGCAGTTCCGGAAGGGCGCCGGTGTACGGGACGCGGACGCGTCCGACCGCTACCGCAGGCACTGCGGCCCGACGGCGATTACGAATCTGCTGCTTTCCGCCGCCGCGCGGCAGGGGAGAGAGGATCTGCTGCTTCGGGATCCGCAGACGGTTTTTCAGCGGGTTGCGGACATCGGCATGCACCGCCTGTTTTACGTGAACACGGATCTGCTTCGGCGGATCGGCGGCACGTCGGATTTTCTGACCGGGCTGTATGTGCGCCGCTGCTTCCGGGAATACGCCCTGAACGCCCCGCGCCTTCGCGTGCAGTGGCTGCCGGGCGAGGCCGCCATGGCCGCGGCCCTGTCAAAGGGCGCCATCCTGTATCTGCAGGTGCATCTGCATCCGAAATACGGCAACCATCATATGATCTGCTACGGATGCGAAAAGGATGCCCAAAGCGGACAGCTGTATTTCCGGATTGCGGACGGCTGGGCGCCGCGGCCGGTCCGGATGCGGTTTGAGGATATAAGGCACGCCTGGATCTGGGTGATGGAGGTGTATCCGCAGTGATGTATAAAAAACGCGTCAAAAAAGCGGGGGCAGCCGGTCCGTGGATTCTGCTGACCGTTCTATGCCTTCTGTTTGCCGTGCTGCTGGAGCTGAACCGCAGCCGCCTGTCGGGGTGGTTTTTGGCGGCCGGCGCCGCGGTGCTGTTCGCGGTGCTTTACCGGCGCGTGCTTCGAAACGCGAAATGGCCGCTGCGCGCGCTGGGATGGATCGGTCTGACCGCCGTCTTCGCGGGCATTTTTCTGTGGACCGGCCCGGAGCCTGTCCCGGTGCCCGCCGTGGAACGGGCATACCGGCCTGCCGCCGGCGAAGCAGAAGCGCCGGCGCCGGTGGATACGGTTTACGGGACGGTACGGGGCGTCTATAATGCGGACGCGTCCGTCGAAGTCTATGCGGGCATTCCCTACGCCGCGCCGCCCACAGGTGAGCTGCGCTGGCGTCCGCCGCAGGATCCGCAGCCCTGGAGCGGTGTGCGCGTCTGCGACACGTTCGCGCCCATGTCCATGCAGCGCACGAACCATCCCGTCTACGGCTCCCTCGCGCAGATCATCGGCTATCACGATTTTTCCATTTCTCTGAAGGACAATCACACGGAGCCGGTCAGCGAGGACAGTCTGTATCTGAATCTCTGGAAGCCGGCCGGCAGCGCGCAGAACCTGCCGGTGCTCGTGTTCATCCACGGCGGCTCGCTGCAGACGGGCCAGCCCTGGTATCAGGACTACCGCGGCGAAGCCTTTGCCGCGGACGGCATCGTCACCGTAAATATGGGCTACCGGCTGGGCGTGTTCGGTTTCTTTGCCGACGAGGAACTGCTTGCGGAGGACGGCACCACGGGAAATTACGGCCTTTTGGACCAGATCAAGGCCCTGGAGTGGGTGCGCGACAACATCGCGGCCTTCGGCGGGGATCCGGACAACGTCACCATCATCGGCGAATCCGCGGGAGCCGTCTGTGTGGACGCGCTCTGCGTTTCGCCCCTGGCAAAGGGGCTGTTCTGCCGCGCCATCCTTGAAAGCAGCACCCTTGCCTGCATCCGTCCGCCCCATTCCTATCGTTCCTTCGAGGACGCCGTCGCGTCCGGCAATGCGCTGAAAGAACGCTATGGCTGCAGAACGGCCGAAGAACTGCGCGCCCTGCCGGCAGAACAGATCGTCGACGAGATGGACACCCAGCATCACGTGACGGTGGACGGGTACGTGCTGCCGGACACACCGTACCATCTGCGCAAACAGGGCATACACAACGAAGAAGCCCTGCTGCACGGATACAACGCAGAGGAGAGCGGCCCGTTTATCATCTTCGGGCGCGCGTCCATGAAGGATTACGAAGCCAAGGTCCGGGCCTATTTTCAGGATTACGCCGACGACGTGCTCGCGCTGTACCCGGCGCAGACCGACGAGGAGGCCGACGATTACTGGGCGCAGATCTACGGCGCGGTGTTTTTCAACTACCCGCACTACTGCCTGAACCGCCTGGCGGCGGAAAAGGGCATTCCGGCCTGGGAATACTGTTTTTCCAAGGAAAACGGCCGCCTCGGCAGCTGGCACAGCGGCGAGATGGTCTATGTGTTCGGGAATATTCCGGACGGATCGAAGCTCTACGACGCGTCGGACCGCGCGCTGTCGGACATGATGCATCGCTATTGGATTTCCTTCGCGGAGGACGGCGACCCGAACGGAGAGGATCTTCCGCGCTTTGAGCAGAATGAGGACGGCGCCACGCTGATGGAATTCGGTGAAACCGCCGGCATGACGCGGGAGAAGTATCTGGAGCTCTATGCGATCCTGGACCGGATGCAGAGCGAGGAAGCGGATGAGGAATAAAAGGAGCGGACACAGGATGATTCAACTGACAGACACCCATAAAAAATGGATTTGGACGGCCGTTTTCCTTCTGGCGGCGGTTCTTTCCTTTACGCTTGTGACAAAGATGACGACATCCGCCGCTTTTGTACAGCACATCATCGAGTCCCTCGATCAGAAGAAAACCGACGTGCTGGAGCTGATGGGGGCGTCGACGGCGGCGTCCGTCACCATTTCCGCCATCCCCGGCGACATGGCCACGCCCATCGCGGAGAAAATGGCGGATCTGAGCACGGCGTTCCTGGTGATTCTCTGCGCCGTCTATCTGGAGAAATACGTTGTCAGCATTGCCGGCCTCATCGCCTTCCGCATACTTGTGCCTGTGTCGATGGTTCTGTTCGCTGTCTGGCAGCATCGGAAGAGCCGGGCCCTTGCCGGCATCGCCGCGCGGCTGTTCGCCCTGGGGCTGGCCATCTTTCTGATGGTTCCGGTAAGCGTCAAGGTGTCGGATCTCGTGGAGTCAAGTTATCAGGATTCCGTCAAAGAAGCGCTGGATTCCGCGCGGGAAGTCAACGGCGAAGAGGATCTGACGGCTCCGGAGGAAACGGAAGAAAAAGAGACGGACGCATCCGCGGATACGGCGGAAGAGCCGCAGAGCCTGCTCGACCGTCTGCGCTCCCTCGCCGGGAACGCGAAGGAAGCAGCTTCCGAAGCCATCACCGGCATTACGGCGCTGCCGGCACAGACGGTGGAGCAGCTGCAGAAGATGCTGAACGACTTTATGGAAGCGATTGCGGCCATGATCATTACCTCCTGCATCGTACCGCTGCTGATTCTTGCGCTGTTTGTCTGGCTGATCCGCATCATCTTCGAGGGCATGCGCACGGTGCTTCCTCTGCCGGAGCTGCCGAAGAAAGAGAAACGATGAAAACTGCTGCCGTCATTGCCGAACTGAATCCGCTCCACAGCGGTCATGCCCGGCTGTTTGCCAAAGCGCGGGAAAACTGCGACGCGCTGATGGTCGTGATGAGCCCGGACTTCGTGCAGCGCGGTACGCCGGCCGTCTTTGACAAGTACGTGCGCGCGGAAATGGCGCTGCGGGCCGGTGCGGATCTGGTGCTCGAGCTTCCCGTGGCGGCCGCCGCGTCGAGTGCGGCGCATTTCGCGGAGGGCGGCTGTGCGCTGCTGGAAGCCCTGGGGGTCGCAGACGAACTCTGGTTCGGAAGTGAAGAGGGATCCGTCGAGCCGTTTCTGGAAGCGGCGGAATACCTTGCTGAAGAGCCGGAACCGTTTGGGGAGGTGCTGGCAGAGGCGCTGAAGGCAGGGGATTCGTATCCCGCAGCCCGCGAAAAGGCGCTTTGCGCCTGTGTGGAAGCGGCCGGAAAACGTCTGCCGGACGGCTTTCTGTCCGGTCCGAACAATATTCTCGGACTGGAATATGTCCGGGCTCTTCAGAAGCGAAACAGCCGGATCGTCCCGAAAACAATCGGCCGAAACGACGGCGGCTATCACGATCTTTCTATGAAAGAGGAATATGTGTCGGCATCGGCCATCCGTCAAAGCATCGAACAAATGCCGGCCGATGAAGCCGGTGCGGAAGACCGGCTGCTGACGGCCTTGGCCGGCAAGGTGCCCGGGGAGGCGCTTCGGGTATACCGGAACGCCGTCCGAAACGGATGGATGCATGAGGATGCTTTTTCCGAGATGCTGCACTACCGCCTGCTTTGCGAGACAAAAGAGAGCCTGTGTGAATACGCGGACGTACCGGAGGATCTGGCAAACCGCATCCTGCGGCTGCTTCCGGCATATCAGACGTTTTCATCCTTTGCCGATCTGGTCAAAAGCAGAAACAGCACCCGTACGCAGATCAACCGCGCCCTTTTGCATATCCTGCTCGATATCCGACCGGAACATGTCGAGGCAGCGAAGGAACCAAAGTACGCCCATTTGCTTGGAATACGTGACCGGGCTGCGGATGCGCTGCTTCCCGCCATCAAAGAACACAGCCGCATTTCATTGCTGAACGGAATCGATGCGGTTTCGGTCGCGCGCAGGCTGAAGCTGCCGGACGCGGCGGCCTCCAGGCTCTATGAGTCTGTCCGTGCCCGACGGGCAGGGCAGGAACCGGTTCCGGAGGAGTCCAGGAAGTTTCTTCACATTTCATGACGGAATCATCATAGCGGAATACAAAAATCCGGCCGGATCAAATCCGGCCGGATTTCTTTCTTAAAGCTTCAAGCGGAATGATTTGTTTACAGCAGTCCCAGCGACATCAGGAACAGGATGGAAATCAGCACCGGGACGGCGAAGCGGATCATGAATACATACAGATGGCGGCGGCCGAAGCGTTCACCGTTCTTCGTGCATTCGCCGATGGTATAGTCCACGCCGGTCACCCAGCCGATCAGGATCGACGTGGCGATGGCGATCACCGGCATCAGGACATAGTTGCTGACGTAATCCAGAAGATCGAGCAGCTGGCCGGTGGTTCCGTTGGGCAGCTTCAGCTCGAAGTAGAAATCGTTGTAGCCCAGGCACACGGCCGCGCCGATCAGAAGGGCAATTACGGCCTCGATCACCGTGGCCTGGCCGCGGGAAAGCCGGAAATGGTCGATCAGGCTTGAAACGACGGCTTCGAGAATCGACATGGCGCTCGTCACAGCCGCGAACAGCACCATGGCGAAAAACGCCGTACCGATCCAGCGCCCGGCCGGGCCCATGGCGGCAAAGATCTTCGGCAGAGAGACAAACATCAGCGACGGACCGGATTTCATGCCTTCCGTCCCCATGAACACGTAGACGGCGGGGATGATCATGATGCCGGCCAGAAACGCGACGGCGGTGTCGAAGATCTCGATCTGATTGATCGATTTGACCAGGTTTGCCTCATCCGGCACATAGGAGCCGTAGGCGATCATGATGCCCATCGCAATGCTTAAACTGTAGAACAGCTGACCGAGGGCATCCATCACGATGATGAAAAACCGGTGCAGCGTGATGCCGGAGAAGCTCGGGATCAGGTAGACCTTCAGGCCCTGCATGCCGGTGATGACATTGCCGTCGGGCAGTTCCCGGCGGATGGTCAGCGAAAAGACGGCGATGCCCAGCACCAGAACGATCAGGATCGGCATGATGATTTTTGAAAAGCGCTCAATGCCGCCTTCCACGCCGCTGAAGATGACCACGGCACAGATCAGCAGGAAGATGACCATGTACACGATGGGCGGCACTTTCGCGGTGATGAAATCGGTAAAAAAGGCATCCTCGGCCGCCGCCAGGTTCTGCCCGGTCAGGAAGGTGACGAAGTATTTTAAAACCCAGCCGCCGATGGCGCAGTAGTAGGGCATGATCAGAAACGGAACGACAGAGGCGAACACGCCGATCCATCCCCATCCTTTTTTGACATTTCTGTAAGCCGTCAGCGGGCTTTGCTTGGTTTTACGGCCGATGGCGACTTCGGTCGTCAGAAGCGTGAAGCCGAAGGTGACGGCCAGAATCAGGTAGACGAGAAGAAACAGTCCGCCGCCGTCTCGCGCGGCGAGATAAGGAAAACGCCAGATATTGCCAAGACCGACGGCGCTGCCGGCCGCGGCCAGCACAAATCCGATCGATCCGCCAAAGGAACTGCGATTGTTTTCTGTCATGATGTTTGTCCTGTCTGTGATTGTGTTGTTTTTGAGTTACCGGTAAGATTCGCCAGAATGGAGTTCTGCTTCAGCAGATAGTAGCCGGCGATAAAGATGGTGATCAGCACCCAGCTGATCGGATAGCAGAGCATGATCTGCTTGAGGGTTCCCTGCGGGAAAATCCAGGTGACCCAGACGATTCGAAACAGGCAGACACCGATCAGGTTCGCGACGGTATTGACCATCACGTGGCCTTCCGCGCGCAGCGTCGCGCCGGTGATCTCCGAGATCGCAAAGACGGCGTAGAAGGGTGTCAGCATCCGCGCGATCTGCATGCCGGTCGAAACGACGTCCGCGTCACCGGTAAACAGGCCGAGCATGTGCGGGCCGATCACGAAAAACAGCATCGTCATGAAGACGGCCGCGGCCATTTCGATGACCAGAACTTCACGCACGCCGCGCCGGATCCGGTCGGGCTTGTGCGCACCGAAATTCTGGCCGACGAAGGTGGTTACAGCCGTCGAGAAGGCGGAATTGATCATCCACCAGAGGGCATCCACCTTGCCGTAGGCGGTCCAGGCAGCCACCGGGTTGATGCCCATGCGGTTGATGGCGGTCTGCAGGATCATGTTTGAAATGGAGAACATGCTGCCGGCCAGCGCCGTGGGCAGGCCGATCGTCAGGATGCGCTTTAACGTGCGCGGCCGGATGCGAAGCCGCCGCAGCGACAGCGGAAGCGAGGGCGTCTTCTTGACGAGCAGGTATGTGACGACCGCGGCGCTGAAGGCCTGGCAGAGCACCGTCGCAATGGCGACGCCGAGCACGCCGAGACGGAAGACGGCCACAAAAAGAATGTCGAGAAGGATGTTCAGCACGCAGCAGACAATCAGCACGTACAGCGGCCGTTTGGAGTCGCCGATGGCACGCAGAATACCGCTGCACATGTTGTATACAAGGGCGAAGACCAGGGTCGAAATCAGGATGCGCACGTAGACGACGGATTGATCCATCAGTTCCGGCGGGGTCTGAAGCAGGGCCAGAAGCGGCCGGGTGAAAAGCGCGCCGAGCAGGCCTAATACCAGTCCGCCGACGACGGCAAAGGCATAGGACGTATGAAGCGCGTCATCGGAGCGCTTCCGGTCATTCGCGCCGTAAGCCTGGGCGATGACGACGGTCGCGCCGGTGGACAGTCCCATGAAAAAGCTGAAGACAAAGCCCAGAATCTGGCCGGAGGATCCGCCGACGCTGGCGAGCGCCTCCTTTCCGGCGAACTGGCCGACGACGATGGCGTCGACCGTATTATAAAGCTGCTGGAAAAAGGCGCCGATCAGGATCGGGAAAAAGAAGAGCAGGATCTGCTTCCAGATGACGCCCTCCGTCATGGAGGCGCTTTTTCCGAATGCGGATGGTTTGGTTTCTGCGGACATGGTACGTACATCCTTCTTTAATCTCTTACATATGCCTTCCTAAGATACCGCTTCCGCAAAAAAAGTCAATGGACGAAACCTACATATTTAATGCGTAACGGATGTGTCCGGCCCGTGAAATTGTTGACGGTGCCCGGGATTTCGAGTACGATTATTCGTGCAGCAATCCGATATGGAGGAAAAAAACATGGATATCAACGAAGGACTTCTGTCCTTGATCAAAGAAGAACCCAGCGTGTTCCACACGACGGCCCGGATGCAGGCCATGCTTGAAGAAGCGGGCTTTGAACGGCTGTCCGAGACGAGGGACTGGAAGATCGTTCCGGGCGGGAACTATGTCGTGACGCGCAACGGGTCGAGCCTGATCGCCTTTTCCGTCGCAAAGGACGCGGCAAACAGCCGGTATGCCTTTCGCATCGCCGCCGCCCACGGCGACAGCCCGGCCTTCAAATTAAAGGACGAACCGGAGATTTCCGGCCCCGGTTCCTATCTGCGGCTGAATGTGGAAGCCTACGGCGGGATGATCGATTCCACCTGGCTGGACCGTCCGCTCGGCCTGGCGGGCCGTGTAATGGTACGGGAGGGCAGCCGCGCGGAGAGCCGGCTGTATGCGTCGGACCGGGATCTGTTTCTGATTCCGAATCTGTGCATCCACTTCAACCGGGACGTCAACAAAGGCTATACCTATAACCGCGCCGTGGATCTGTGCCCGCTGGCCGGAAACGGGATGTCCGAAAAGGGGGCGTTCCGACGCTTCCTGGCGAAGGAACTGGGGGTGGCAGAGGAGGACCTGCTTTCCTGGGATCTGTTTCTGGTCAACCGCACGCCCGGTTCGGTCTGGGGGATCGACGAAGAATTCATTTCCGCACCGCGTCTGGACGATCTGCAGTGCGCCTGCGCCGGGATCCGCGGTTTCCTGGAGGCGGAGAATCCCTCCGGCATTGCCGTGTACTGCTGCTTTGACAACGAGGAAGTCGGAAGCGGCACGAAACAGGGCGCGATGAGTACCTTCCTGAAGGAAACCCTTTCCCGCGTCAACGCCGCCCTCGGGCATACGCCGGAAGAACTGTCCGCGGCTCTGGCCGGAAGCTTTTTTATCTCCGCAGACAATGCCCACGCGGTGCATCCCAACCATCCGGAGAAGACGGACGAAGGGAATGCCTGCCGGATGAACGGCGGCATCGTGATCAAGGAAAACGCCGCGCAGCATTACATGACCGACGCGTTTTCCCGTGCGGTTGTCAAAATGCTCTGCGAAAAGGCCGGCGTCCCGTACCAGACCTTTGCGAACCGCAGCGACGTCGCCGGCGGATCGACCCTCGGCAATCTAAGCAATCTGCAGGTAAGCCTTCACGGCGCCGACATCGGCCTGGCACAGCTGGCCATGCATTCCTCGTATGAGACCGCGGGCGCGCAGGATACGGAAATGGCCGTCCGGTTTTTCCGGACATATTTTTCGACGCCGCTGCGGATTCTCGACGCGAGCGAGGCGGAGTGGGCATAAAGAAGGGATAGTGTCAAGTAACCTATGAAAACGCGGAGCCAAAAAAATAAGGCTCATTTGAACCTTGAAAAGTGCAGATATACTCTTCCGAAAGCCTTTTTCCTCATAGGTAATCAAGGGAAAAGGCACAGAATGGTGCCTTTTCCCTTCACCACAGGATGATCCGTGAACCTTATGTCAAGAGACTTTCGCGGCATATCCTCGCGGCATACGCCGCTGCGGTATTCCACGGTTCTCTTGACAACGGTTCCGCTCCTGTTTATGCGACTTCTTCCTGCATCTTTTTGATGGTCTGTTGGCCAAGAAGAATCAGCAGCTGCCATTTGGCCGGCATGTTGCCACCACCTTTGATGATTTCATCCTCAACCAGCGGCCGCTTGTAGTTATGGATCTTATGGGGACGCAGGAAGTTGTAGTAGGCAACCCAGAGTGCGAGATCATAGTTGGCGCCATCGTAGTTGTCGAAGCCGTTTGTGGGCCGGTATGAAGCCTTGTAGGTGCGGTTGAGCCGTTCAATCATCTGTTTGAAAGGGCGGAATTCTTTTGAAACAGCATCATCGTTTGTAAGGCCGATGACCTGAGTGATATCAAACTTGAACTTCTCACCGAATTCATGGAAGAACTGCTGGGCTGCAAGCGGATAGGCGCTGTAGCCATCAGCAATAAAACGAAAGTTTTCAGGAAGTCTTTTAGATGCTGAAAGGCCATGCGCATGGCCATAATACATGGCAATAATACATGGGCCAACACCTCGGTTATCCGAGACGCGATAGCCGATCACGGCACGCGTTGCGGCATCTATAATCAGCCAGACATAGCCTATCATGCCGCGGATCTTGATGTAGGTCTCATCGGCAGCAAAGACGGAGCCCTTCTCATAAGGGTAAGTATCGACAAATGGTTTGATGCAGACTGCGGCCGTTTTGCAGTAGTTGGCGATCATCTGATGAGAGATGGGGATGCCGTGGATGTCCTTCAGAGCCTGTGCGGTTTTGCGGAGCGAAAGGCCGAGATTGACCCGGTAGGAAAGACATAGGGACATGATGTAAGCGTTGTTTTTCCGAAACTTCAAGGAGGATGCATTCTTCGGCAGAGAGGTGATATCCATCTTGAAGAAATCCATCGTGAACTCACGGCAGATGTAGTGAAGCTTATATTTATTCTTGCCGTAGTCTTCATCCAGATCGGCTTTGTCTACTTTTTTCAGGTTGTGAAGATAGTAAGGGCATTTGGGATTAATGCATTTATGGATGATGAAGTGCTTACGATCCTTCTTGCGAGTCAGCGTATGAGAACAGTGGGGACACTTAAGAGAAAGCATCTTTGCAAACCGGTTTTCATCGGGTGAAAACAGTGTTCCGCAGATCTTGCACAGCAACTGACCGCCTTTGCCGTTGTTTCGGTATAGGTAAGGCTGGGGAGCGTTACAGGAAGGACAGGTGCAGTCTTCAGGGATGTCGCACTCAGAACGCCGCTGAACAGGTTTCACAGGCTGGCCATATTTCCAGGTATAGTAGCTAATGAGGTCCTGCCAGTCCCAGTCCTGACGGTGGTAGACGATCTTCGAGAGTTGATCCACCTTAAACTTCTGGTACTTGGGGGAATGGGAATCGTCGAACGCCCACTGTTTGAGAGGGATATATCTGCAGATAAAGTTGATCAGCCAGCAGTTTTGCTGATAAAGCTGATGACATAACAGAAGAAGATAAAGTATAATGTTCACGAGCATTGCCTCATTTCTGGTTTAGTGGATGTTTGGTCGCTGACATTATACCAAAAAGGGAGGTCAATGCTCTTTTTTATTGCAATGGCCGGAAACACGGGCTTTAAGCCCAAAAACAGTAGAGGGTAGTTGACACTACCAAAGAAGGAATGGAAGAGAAGAAATGACGATGGCAGCCGTACTTTTGCATATCCTGATCATCGGATGCACGGTTTCTGTGACGGCCCGATACCGCCGGAACGTGAAAGAGGACCCTTCCAAGGGCGGCCCGCTGCATTTTGAGCGGTATTTTACGACGCTGTCGAACCAGCTTTCCGCACTGGCGTCGCTGCTGTATCTGGTTTTTCTCGCGGCAGGCGGCCTTTCAGCGATTCCGGAGACGATCCGTCTGCTTCTGCATGTGGCGACGGTGGCTGTGATGGTGACCTTTCTGACCGTGATGCTGTTCTTGGGCCGCCTGTACGGCTACAAGGCCATGCTTTCCGGCACGGAGCTGTACATGCATCTGCTCGGTCCGCTGTTTGCCTTTGCCGCGCACCTGTTCTTTTCGCGCACGGGCGCACTGCCCGGAATCGCGGTCTGGCTGGGCGCGCTGCCGACGCTTCTGTACGGCGCCGTCTATCTGTGGATGGTGGTCATCCGCGGGAAGGAGCAGGGCGGCTGGGAGGATTTTTATGGATTCAACCAGGGCGGCCGGTGGCCGGTTTCCGTCACCGTGATGCTGCTGGCAAGCCTGCTGCTAAGCTTTGTGATCTTCCTGCTTCATAATCTGTTTGCGATGTAAGGGCTGATGATATTGAACTGTGACACACGGTGAGAAGAATCAATGATGGTAAAAATTCTTTTTGTCTGCCACGGCAGCATCTGACTAAATGGTCAAAAACCCAGTATTTATGCGGGATTGCGGCTACCGGGGCAGGATTTTTATCAACGTTTTATCAACATTAGGATTGAGAGCTTTTCGATGCGACAAATAACAGAATATATCTTAGTGAAGACTGGCGCTTACCAATGAATTCATTGCGAATGAGAGGTGAGCGCCTTTTTTATTGCTTCAAGACAGACAACCTATGCATCTGGCCGTCCCTACCTCGCCGTGCAGTTTCGTCAAAAAGAATAAAAAGTGACAAAACTGCACTTGAAACCAGCGATGACATGATGTATAGTATAGATGCAGTTACGTCATTTTTTTAGAAAAATGACAAAACTGCAATATGCTGAAGGAGGTGGAGAGGATGAACGAACAAGATCGAATCACAAGCTTCTTGAAAGAGAACCCGTCGTTTACCACAAAGGATTTCGTTGGGATGGTAAAAGAATCCCAGGCAGCTTATTCGGACCGGAAGGCATATCGCATACTGCAGGATCTTCAGGACGACGGGCGGATCATGAAGGTTGGACGCGGACATTATTCAAAAACTTCCGTGAAATCGCCTTATCATTTCAAAGCATCCTCCCTGATGGATGAGTTGGTCAGTTTGATTGATAATGAGTATTCGCTGATCACATATCAGACATGGGAGCTTTATCAGTGGAATGAGTTCGTGAACCACCAGCTGGCACATAACGCTTATTTTATCGAAGTGGAAAGTGGGTTGGAGACAACAGTCTTTGATATGCTGCTGGAAAAGTATCCCCGGGTGCTGCTGGATCCTGGTATGGAGGAGTATTATCGATATCGCGCGGACGATATGATTATCGTCCAGAAATTAATATCCGGAGCTCCGGCACCACAACC
>JAZQBE010000104.1:0-21973 GCA_045545575.1 Shuttleworthella sp. | reverse complement strand
GCTCGACAGCCTCGGGCTCTTCCTCTTCGGGCTCGACAGCTTCGGGTTCTTCCTCTTCAGGCTCGACAGCTTCGGGTTCTTCCTCTTCGGGCTCGACAGCCTCGGGTTCTTCTTCTTCGGGTTCAACAACTTCCGGCTCTTCGTCGGTCGGCTCATCGGTGGGGTCTTCCGTTGTCGGCTCATCCGCCAGCTCATCGGTCGGATCGACGTCCTTCGGCTCTTCCGGCTCTTCCGGATCGGCCGGCTCATCTGCCGGGATCTCTTCTTCCGCATCCTTGGTAAAGATGAAGTTCACGGTCTTGTCGGCATCCATTTCGCCGGTCAGGCCGTCGCCCTCGGCGCGGTCGTAGGTGTATCCTTCCACCACCTTGTAGCCGGTGTAGAAACCGGGCTCGAAGCCGGTGACGTCGTAGAAGGCGGCGCCGGTGGCGGCGGTGCTTCCGGTGAAGGTGCGGACTTCGGTGCCGGCCAGCTCATTGCCTTCTTCATCGACGTAGTTCATGGTGACGATGTAGGACGGAACCTCCAGCGTATAGCTTAAGATGACGGTGATGTCGCTGCGGATCATGGTGAAGCTCTGTCCGATCGTCATGCCGGTGATGCTTCCGATGGCCGGATCCGGACAGCCGCCGGAAAGATAGCTGCCGGAGTGGCGGTACACGTCGCCGTTGAGGCGGACGGTCTTGCCGGCTTCGATGGTTTCGAATTCGCCGCCGACGGCTTCGAAGAGATCGCCGCCGAGGATGCTTTCGTCGCCGGGGTGCAGGGTGATGGTTTTGCCGGCAATCTCTGTGGCGCCTTCGGGATGTCCGTCGACGGAAACGCCGCCGGCTTCGGTCTTAAAGGCATGGGTGACAGAGACGGTGTATTCTTCGCCGGCGAATTCCGGATCGGTGTAAAGCTTCTGTTCCGGTTCCGGATCAGGTTCGGGCTCGGGCTCGGCCGGGGCGGCGGAGGGAGCGACGTGATCGGAGTAGTAGCTGTTGTTGGCGTCGAAGTCGACGAGGTAGGTGAAGCCTTCGAGTTCGTAGGACCACTCGTAGGAAGTGTCGAGGCTGTCGGTGAAGGCGATGCCGTCTTCGCCGCTGGTGATGGTCATGGTCTGGCGGTCGGCGCCTTTTTTGCCGGTCAGGGTGGCGGTGATGCCGGCGGCCGGGTTTCTGCCGTCGGAGATGTTTAAGGTCACGGAGCCGTACACGACGGGGGCTTCTTCGCCGGCTTTTTCAAAGAACAGGTTGACGACGACTTCATCGTCCGGGGTGGGGCCGGAGAAATCGCTCTTAAAGATGGACGGGTCGCCTCCCCAGTTGAAGAAGTACCCTTTCACACCGTTAAAGTAGGCGGATCCGCCGGTCAGGCTGCCGTAGGCGTCGCCGTACAGCCACTCCACGGGAAGGGAGCCGTATTCCAGGGACCAGATGCCGTCGTCATAATCATACAGGGTGTCGGTGGCGGCCAGGGCATTGTTTACGTAGATGTTGACGGAAACGATGACCTGGGGGTCGGCGGCTTTGGCGGCCTGCGGGATGCAGCCGGCGATCATCATAGCCGCGAGCAGCAGAGCGATGAGTTTCATCCGTAAACGTTTCATGGTATCCTCCTTATTCCTTTCAAAGCATTCACGCTTGTTTCATTTACTGAGCCTATTGTAAAGGGGAGGGCGTCAAAGCAAGGGTCTCCGGAACCGCCGCGAATGGAGCGGTTTTCGCAAAAACGTCCCGGAAAGCGTCACACTTTCCGGTTTTTTGCTGAAAAAACGCCAAACGCCGTCCGAAAAGTACGATATAATAGACGCAGCAGTACCTGCCGTAAAGGGAAAGGAAGGAAAACCATGTCAAAGGAGCTTCGGGTGCGTTTTCTGGGCGCCTTTTCGATGGCGTACGGGGGAGAGGAAATCACCGGCGGGCGCCAGAGCGCCTCGCAGTTTTTAAGTCTGATGCAGGTGATCCTGTATTATCACGAAAACGGCGCCAGCCGCAGCGTACTGAAAGACACGCTGTTTGAGGGGCGGGAGCCGGAGGACGCGCAGCACGCCGTGCGCAACATTATTTATAATGCGAAGAAACGGCTGCGGGCATCCGGCCTGCCCGAGGCCGACTACATCACGGTCAAGGGCGGCGTCTATACCTGGACGCCGCAGATTCCGGTGCACAGCGATACGGACGAGATGCTTCATTATTATGAATTGTCCGAAGAGGAAACGGATGCCGACGAACGGCTGTCCTTCCTGCTGTCGGCGGTCCGCTGCTATACGGGCGAGTTTCTGGGCGGCGAAGTCCCGGCGCCCTGGGCGGTTCACGAGATCGCCCGCTTCCGGGATCTGTTCCGCACCTGCGTCAACGAGGCTGCGTGGATTCTCCGCAGCGATCTGCGCTATACCGATCTGCTGGAACTGGGCACCTACGCGGCATCCGTCGATCCCTTTGCGGAGTGGGAGGCGCTGTCCATCGAAGCGCTGTCGGCCCAGGGACGGTTCCGAGAGGCCGAGGACCTGTGCAGCGATACGGTGCAGGCATATATCAACGAGCTCGGCCGCCGGGAGCCGGCCTACATCCGCGATCTGGCGAACCGCTTAAGCGCCGGCATGGTGCATGAGCACGCGGATATCGAGACGATCCAGGCGAGTCTGTTCGAGGAGACGCCGGACGGCCGCGGCGGATTCTTCTGTCCGTATCCGGTGTTCCAGGGCGTGTACCGGACCCTCGACCGCATGATGAACCGCTATTCCGACCGCTTTTTCCTGATGCTGTGCACGATTGTGGACGGCAAGGGCAACATGATGGAAGACGGCCCGCGCTTAGATGAGCTGTCCAAACGGCTGCAGCAGACCATCACCCGGTCGATCCGGTACTCGGACACGGTCTCCCGGTACGGCAAGGGACAGTTCCTGGTGCTGCTGACCAATACGAGCCGGGAGGACTGCGAGATCGTCCGCCGGCGCATCGACAAAAACTTCCTGTCCGTCGGACAGCGCACGGGCGTGGACTACCAGATCCGGACCGCAATCCTGGCACAAAATTGATAAAAAAAGAAGAATATTGCTTTTGTGATCGTGCACATTAAGGATATAATTTTGCTGTAACTGCTCAGGCTGTATCTGTGGGAATGAAAGAAAAGGGGGAATGATGAAAACAAGAGAACAATGGGAAGCCAAGGACAGGAAGGAGCTGTCCTGGCGGAAGTCACAGCTGGCAAAGCCGGAATACGCGGCGTATCTGCTGGTTCTGTGCGTGGTGGTCGTCCTGATCCACATCGTGGACGAAATCGCCACCAACACACCGGGCATGGTGGAGAGCAACGCTATCAAGCAGTTCTTCCCGACGCTGGATCTGTCCACCGGCAAGGCGGCCATGACGGCCATCACCACGCCGCTGTCGATGATCACGATGCTGGCGCCCTTCTACAAGGCGCTGGCGGACAAGTTCGGGCGGAAGATGTTCCTGGTGGTGAACACCATCGGCTTCGGCATCGGCATGATTCTGTGCTTCTTCTCGAACAACCTGGTCACCTATGCCATCGGCTACACGATGATCTTCTTCTTCATCGCCCATGACATGCAGGTGGTGTACATTCAGGAATCCGCGCCGCCGAAATACCGCGCGACGATCTACGCCGTCACGAAGGGCATCGGCACCTTCGGCCTGGTCGCCGTTCCGCTGCTGCGCCGCGTCTTCGTGGACAACAATCCCGAAACCTGGAAGAGCATCTATCTGATCCCCGGCATCGGCGGCATCGCCGTCGGCCTGATCGCCCTGCTTCTGACCCGCGAATCCAAGGTCTTCCTGGAGCAGCGCATCCATCATCTGGAAGAGCCTTATGAGGTGCGTCATCCGGAAAAGAAGAAGCTGACCAAAGAAGAAAAGAAAGCCCAGCGCGGCAAAGCCGGCAAGAGCGGCGTCTTCCGCGCGATCCGCTACCTGTTCAACCATGACGCCGATATCCGCTGGACGGTCATCGCCATCATCCTGTTCGCCATCGGCATGATGGGCATTACCGGCAACATCAACGTCATCATGGCCACCGGCATGACCGAAACCGAGATCACCAACGCCCAGACCGTCTACGCCTTCGGCTATGCCGTGATCATCATCATCTTCGGCCTGATCGGCGACCACCTCGGCCGCAAGACCACCGTGCTGGTGACCGGCATCATGTCCGCCGTCAGCTTCCTGCTGTTCGTCTTCGGCGTGCGCCTCGGCTGGAACTCCTGGTTCCTCGGCATCCTGTACTCCGGATTCCTGGGCGGCTACTGGACCTCGCAGGACTACATGGTCTTCATGGCGTCCGAAAAAGTGCCCACCAAGATCCGCGGCTCCGTGCTCGGCGCGCTGAACCTGCTGCAGTACATCGGTATCTTCAGCGGGATGTTCGCCCTGACCATCGCGGAAGTCTTCATCCACGATGAGTGGATCGGCATCGCCTGCGCCATCTCCGCACTGCCGGGCATGGTCATCGCGCTGATCCTGATCATGCTGCGATCCAAGGAAACCAAGGGCGCCGACTTCGAAGCCATCGACGCGGCCTCCGAGGCGGAATGGGAAGATCTGATCGATCCGGAAGCGGAATAAGTTAAAAAGTGGAACGGGGGTCAGGCACCCGTTCCACTTTTTGCTTGTGTGTCGAAAGTGGAGCGGGTGCCAAACCCCCGTTCTACTTTCAGGATTCGTTCACCAGCTTTCCGGTCATGTGCTCCGGAATCAGCTCCAGACACTCGACCCGGGAGAAATGCACGTCGAGTTCCTTTTGAAGATATTCTTCGTCGTCCGTAAATTTGCGTGTCAGCTCCGAGCAGATGACACGCTTTTTTTCGTCGTCGGTGACGACGCGGATCCGCCCGAAGACGATGACGCTGCGGATGTTCAAAGCCCACTCGCCTTCGCGGCGGAAGCCTTCGTCGTATACGCAGCAGCTGACTTTGTCGCAGCGGGCGATTGCGTCGAGTTTATGGCCGGATTTCGCGCCGTGAAAATACAGATGGCCGTCCTCCTCGCAGTACCAGTGGTTGATCGGCACGCCGTACGGGTAGCCGTCGTCGCCGAGGACGGAGAGCACGCAGCGGGGCGCGGCCTTTAATACTTCGATGCATTCCGCGTCGGAAATCTGCTGTTTGAAGCGTCGCATGGGTCGGAACATAGGGGCCTCCTTTACCGGATGATAAACTGAATGCTTTTCCGGCCGTTGAATTCATTGATCTGCAGCTGGCCCGCGAAGGAGAGATCGCGGCTTTCTTCATACCGCGCGCGGGCGTCTTCATAATGATTCCACCAGATCGCCTCCACCCGGCAGCCGTCGGCGGAGGGGGTATCGAAGGTGTATTTCGCGTGGACGTCGTTTTTCATGGAAAACAGATCCTTCGCGCGGCCCGACAGGACGATGCGGGGTGCTTCAAATCCGGGTCCGAAGGGCTCCAAGGCCGCCCAGGCGGCGTTCATCGTTTCCACTTCGGAAACGGAGAGGGCCTCCGGCGAAAAGACATAATCCGCTTTCAGGCCTTCTTCCTGTCGGCGCGTCCGCAGTTCCTCGATCACAGGAGACGCCGCCGCGCACAGCAGCGCGCGGATCTCGGGCAGATCCGCTTCCTTTGCCACCAGGCCGGCCGCCATCGGATGACCGCCGGCGGCGATCTTGTCCGGATGCGCCGTCAGCGCTTCGAAGAGGTTGAACCCTTCGACGGAGCGGGCGGAGCCCTTGTAGACAGACGGATCCGCTTTTGTCGGCGCCAGGACGGCAGCCGGCACGCCGAACCGTTCCGACAGATGGGATGCCGTCAGTCCGTTGATGCCCTCGGAAAACCCGGGATCCCAGACCAGCAGAAAAGCGTCGTTCTCCAGATGCTGTTCCTCAATCAAAGCCAGAGCGCGGCGGTCGTCCGCGATGCACAGTCCCTTGCGGGCATCGTTGAACTCCGCCAGCGCGCGGATGGCCTGGCGGCAGGCGGTCTCCCGGCCCAGGTAGGCCAGCAGGAACACCCGCATGGCCGGCGCCGCGGATCCGCCGACCCGGGCCGCCGCGTTGACCAGCGGACCGTAGCGGAAACCGACCGTATCCGCGGTGATTTCGCGGATGGCCAGCTCTTCCCGCAGCCAGCCCCACACCCCGGCGCCCTTGCGGATCTCGTCCAGACCGCGGCGCGCCACGAAGTGATTCGCGGCGTTCATGGGCACGGAATCGGTGATCGTCGCAAAGCCGGCATAGGCATACAGACTGTCCAGATAGGCCGATTCGTCGGCGGCCAGCCCCAGCCGTTCATACAGCTCCGTGACGACACGCCGCGCCAGCTCCGCTCCGCAGAACAGTTCGGGCTCCGCGCCGGCAGAAGCGTCCGCGGCCTTCTGGACGCGGCTTTTTTCATCGACGAACAGAATGCCGTCCGGAAGCAGCTTGCCCTGCTCGTGGTGGTCCGTCACCAGATATTCCACCCCGCGGGACAGGCACAATGCGGCGGCTTCCGCGGCGGCGATGCCGTTGTCGCAGGTCAGGACGACCTGCGTGCCCGGATATTTGTCCAGGCACTTTTCCATGCTCGCCGTCGAGATCCCGTAGCCGTCCTCGAACCGGTTGTTGATGACCCCGTGGATCCTGCCCGGATTGACGCGGTCGAGCCCACTGTACAGGATGAAGGAAGCCATCACGCCGTCGGCGTCGTAATCGCCGTAGATCGTGATTTCTTTCTTTTCGCGCACGGCATCGCAAAGCCGCGCAAGCAGGGCGTCGCCGTTTTCCAGATCGGAAACGCGCCGCAGCTGCGCCGCGGAAAAGGAAAGGAAGCGTGTTGCTGCCTCAGGGGCCGCAATGCCCCGTTTTTGTAAGAAGGATGTGATGTAAGTATTCATGATACTTAAGATACCGTTTTTCCGCTGAAAAATCCAGTGGGCGGCCTGCGGATGAAAAGACGAAAAATTCTTTTTTTTCGCCTTTTGTTTTTGGGTTCATTTTAGGTTGACACCGTATACTTCGCATTGTAAACAGCAAGCGGGCTCCAAAAGAACCCCGGCTGATCCAAAATGCGGCCGAAGGACGGCGCCGAAACCTTTGGCTGCGACTAGAGAACAGGCGGATGATTTATACATCCGAGAAGGGAGCCGGATGAGGACACGAACCGGCGTAAAACGAAAAGGAGTATATCATGAAGAAAAGAACCATGACGATCGCAGCCCTGATGATGACGATGGCCCTTGCGGCGTCCGCTTTTGCCGGATGCGGAGCGGCTGCTTCATCCAATAACAGCACGCAGACGACGGTGACGGCGGAAACCTCTTCCGCGCCGAAGGCGGAGGAGAGCACAGGGGAAAGCACGGCGTCTGAGGAAAGCGCGCCGGCGGCGGACAGCACATCGGCGGCGCAGGACGCTTCCTCTGAAAGCAGCCCAGCGGCGGAGAGCACGGTATCCCAGGAAAGCACGGCGGCCGAAAGCGCATCCGCGGACAGTGCTTCTTCCGAGGAAAGCACGTCGGACAGCACCGGCGAAATCTTTACCGAGCGTGACCTCGCCCAGGAGGCGGATACCAGTGAGGCGAAGAGCATTACGGTTGCCGACGGCGAGACGGTCAGCATCACGGAAGCCGGCGTGTACGTGATCAGCGGAACGGCGAAGAACGCGCAGATTCGCGTGGAAGCCGGCGATGAGGACAAGGTGCAGCTTGTTCTGGACGGTGTTTCCATCACTAACGACAGCACGCCATGCATCTATGTGGTGAACGCAGACAAGGTTTTTGTCACGAGCGCGGACGGTACGGACAATCAGCTGACGGTCTCCGGCACCTTCACCGCGGACGGCGACACAAACACGGACGCAGTCATCTTCTCGAAGGACGACCTGGTGTTAAACGGCCTTGGCGCCACGACGATCACCTCCTCCGATAACGGCGTCAGCAGCAAGGACGATCTGAAGATCACCGGCGGTAAGTGGAACGTCACCTGCGCGGACAGTGCGTTTGAAGCCAACGATTCCATCGCCATGGCAGACGGTGTGCTGGTGATCGAGGCGGTCAACGACGGCTTCCATGCCGAAAACGACGACGACAATTCCCTGGGATGGATTACAATCAATGGCGGAACCGTCACGATCGACGCGGATGACGACGGCATTCACGCGACGACGGTGCTGACCATCAACGGCGGAACCATCGACATCACGGCAGCCGAAGGCCTCGAGGCGACGCAGGTGATTCTGAACGACGGCACGATTTCCGTGAATGCTTCCGATGACGGCGTCAACGCGGCCAACAAGTCCTCGTCCTATGCGATCAAGGTGGAAATCAACGGCGGAGATCTGACCGTGAACATGGGCGCCGGCGACACGGACGGCATTGACTCCAACGGCGACCTGATTATCAACGGCGGAACCGTCACCATCAATGCCCAGTCCCCGTTTGATGCCGACGGTACCGTGCAGAAAAACGGCGGTACGCTGATCATCAACGGCCAGGAAACCGACCAGATCTCCAACCAGATGATGGGCGGCATGGGCGGTATGGGCCCGGGCGGCATGGGCGGCTTTGGCGGCCAGCAGGGCGGCCAGCCGCCGCAGGGCGGCATGGGGCCGGGCGGAGCTCCCGGCGGACGTCCGCAGGGCGGAGCGCTCTAAGGGAATTGGGCCAAAACGCCCCTTTCCAGCTTCTGCACCCCAATGCGGTTTTTCAGAATTGGGGTGCGGGAAGCTTTTTTCTTTCTATATGCCCAAAAGCGCATAGGCGAGCCGGCCTGCGGCCTGGATTTTGGGCCAAAACCGCCTTTTTCAAGCCTCTGCCGCTCCGCGCCAACCTTGGTTTTCACGCTTCCATGTGGTAAAGTATACTTCTAGAAACGCGAGGCGTTTTTCGAGTCTGTAAGGAGCATGCATGCATAAAGAATTCTTAATGGGAAATGAGGCGATTGCGCTGGGCGCGCTGGCGGCCGGCGTCAATATGGTGGCCGGCTATCCGGGCACGCCTTCGACGGAGGTGCTGGAGACGGTCGCGAAGCGCAACCCGGGCAGTGTCTACGTCGAGTGGTCGGTCAATGAAAAGGCCGCCATGGAAGTGGCGGCGGGCGCGGCGTATGCCGGCGCGCGCGCGATGGTGACGATGAAGCAGGTGGGACTGAACGTGGCGTCGGACCCGCTGATGAGTCTGGAGTACATCGGGGTTAAGGGCGGCATGGTAGTCCTCGTCGCGGACGACCCCGGTCCGATTTCGTCGCAGACCGAGCAGGATACGCGAACGTTCGGCATGTTCTCGAAGGTGCCGGTGTTCGATCCGTCTTCCGTGGGCGAAGCGTACGAGATGATCCAGGAGGCGTTCGCGTTCTCGGAAGAATATCACACGCCGGTTTTTTTCCGTGCGACGACGCGCGTGGATCACGGGTATGAAGCCATCGACGTGGCCGACCCGGAGGAATACGCAGAACATGAATACGAGGGCTTCGTAAAGGACGCCTCGAAATGGGTCATTTTCCCGCGGCTGTCCGTGGTAAATCACGCGAAGATCGAACAGCGTAACGCGCAGCTGTCAGAAACGCTTTCGAATTATCCGCGGAACCGGATTCACATAGAATCAGAACTGCATTCTAATAATGGCACAGCCGGCGCGCCCCGGCGCGGCATCGCGACGCAGGGCATCAGCTACATGTACACGCTCGACGCGATGCAGGGACGCGATGCCCGGATCTTCCGCGTCGCGACGCCGTTCCCCTTTCCGGAACAGATGGCAGTGACGTTTTTGAATGATCTTGACGAGGTGCTCTGCATCGAGGAGTTGGACCCCGTGATCGAGCGGGCGCTCACCTATATCTGCGGCAAGTATCATCTGCCGGTGAAGATTATCGGCAAGCTGACCGGGCACATCCCGCCCTCCGGCGAGAACACGATGGAGATCGTGTCCGCCGCGATCGACGGCTTCCTCGGCAACGCGGAGCAGGCAGATGCAGCGGCCGCGCAGAATGCATCCGAACAAAAATCCGCCGACCCCGTTCCGCCGCTTCCGGTCCGCCCGCCGGTGCTGTGCGCGGGCTGCCCGCACCGGGCATCCTTCTACGCCGTCAAGCAGGCCATGAAGGGACAGAAGACGATCTACTGCGGCGACATCGGCTGCTACACCTTAGGCAATGCCGCGCCGCTGGACATGTGCGACACCTGCCTGTGCATGGGCGCGGGCATCGGCATCGCCCAGGGCGTCGGTCACATGGAGCCCGACACGAAGTGCTTTGCTTTTGTCGGGGATTCCACGTTCTTCGCGTCCGGCATCACGGGCGTGGTGAACGCGTTTTACAACCAGGCGGACCTGACGCTGGTCGTGCTCGATAACTCGACCACCGCGATGACCGGCCACCAGCCGCATCCCGGCACCGGCCGTACGATGATGGGGCAGGTGGTGGAAAAGGTGTCCATCGAACGCGTGCTGCGGGCGATCGGCCTTGCGGTCGTGGAAACCGTCGATCCGCTTGATTTCGCGGCATCGGTGGAGACGGTAAAGCGCGTTGCCGCCGAACCGGGTGTCAAAGCCATCATCTTCCGGTCGCCCTGCGTGGCCGTCACCCGGCCGAAGGGGCGCTCTAGCGTGGACCCGGAGCGCTGCATCGCCTGCGGCAAATGCATCCGCGAGCTGGGCTGCCCGGGGCTGATCCTGGGCGCGGACGGCCGGCAGGCGGCCATCGACCCGTCGCTGTGCACCGGGTGCACGCTCTGCGAGCAGATCTGCCCGGCGGGCGCAATCTCGGGCGGCAGGAAGAACGATCTTTTGCCGGAAGAAGCCGCATCGGCGCAGAAAGGAGGTGCGCAGTGAACCGCGACATCATTCTCTGCGGCGTCGGCGGACAGGGCACGATCCTGGCCTCCCGCCTGATCGCTTCTGCCGCCATGGAAAAAGGCCTGCCCATCCGCACCGCGGAAACCATCGGCATGGCGCAGCGCGGCGGCAGCGTGTTTTCGCATCTGCGCATCGGCGCCGGCGTGCATTCTCCCCTGATTGCGAAGGGGACTGCCGACCTGATCCTGGCCTTCGAGCCCGGCGAAGCGGTCCGCCAGCTGCCGTTCCTCGCGTCGGACGGAACCGTCGTCGTCAGCACGCGGCCGGTCATGCCCGTCTCCGCGACCATCGGCCAGTCCGCCTATGACGCTGACGCGATGATCGACTATCTGAAGACCCATGCGGCCCACGTGCTCTTTGTGGACAGCGACGCTGCGGCCGAAGAACTCGGCTCCGCGAAGGTGTTAAACGTCGTCCTGCTGGGCGCCGCGGCCCGAAGCGGCGCTCTCGGCCTGACCGCGGAGGACCTGGAGGCGTCCGTCCACCGGCTGGTGCCGGAGAAGTTCCTGGAATTAAATCAGAAAGCACTGGCATGGTATCAAGAAACGGAGGTTTCACATGCAGATTAACGACACCCAGCTTTCCCTTGTAAACCGTCAGCTGGAACGGCTGCTCGGCACAGAGCATTTCTACGGCAAGCGCTTAAAGGAAGCCGGCATCACGCATCTGGATTCGGCGGAGGATTTCACGAAGCTTCCGTTCTGCGAGAAGCAGGACCTGCGCGAAGCCTATCCGCTGGGCCTGATGGCCTGCGGCGAGGATGAAATCGTGCGCATCCATTCGTCGTCCGGCACCACGGGCATGCCCGTCATCATCCCCTACACCGCGAAGGATGTGGACGACTGGGGCGAGATGTTCAAGCGCTGCTATGAGTACGCCGGCATCACGAAGGAGGACCGCATCCAGATCACGCCCGGTTACGGTCTGTGGACCGCCGGCATCGGCTTCCAGGCCGGCTGCGAAAAGCTCGGCGCCATGGCGATCCCGATGGGTCCGGGCAACACGGACAAGCAGCTGCAGATGATGATGGATCTGAAGAGCACCGTCATCTGCGCCACGTCGTCCTACGCGCTTCTCCTGGCGGAAGAAATCGAAAAGCGCGGCATCAAGGACAAGGTGCATCTGAAGAAAGGCGTCATTGGTTCGGAGCGCTGGGGCGAGAAGATGCGAAAGCGCATCTCTGAAGAGCTGGGCATCGAACTGTACGACATTTACGGCCTGACGGAAATCTACGGCCCCGGCATCGGCATCAACTGCAAGTACGACACCGGCATGCACTACTGGGACGACTATCTGTACCTCGAGATCATCGATCCGGCCACCGGCGAGAACCTGCCCGACGGCGAGTGGGGTGAAATCGTCATCACCACCCTCGTCAAGGAAGGCGCGCCCCTGATCCGTTTCCGCACCCACGACATCTCCCGCATTTTGCCCGGCGAATGCCCCTGCGGAAGCCGCCATCCGCGCATCGACGTGATCTCCGGCCGCAGCGACGACATGATGAAGATCAAAGGCGTCAACGTCTTCCCGAAGCAGATCGAAGAGATTTTAGGCATGTTCCCGGAGCTGTCGAGCGAATACCAGATCCGCATCTCGCACCTCGACGGCCGCGACAGCATGCGTATCTACGTGGAAGCCAGCGGAACCGAAAACTTCAAGAGCCTGCAGGAACGCGTGGCCCAGACCGTCAAGAGCAAAATCGGCTTCACGCCGATCGTGTATGTGGTGGAACTCGGCTTCCTGCCCAGAAGTGAGAAGAAGACAAAACGTGTCATCGACGAACGGTTCCAATAAGTCAGAGGGGCATTGTAAGCAACTGAAAATGAAGTTCCCAAAGGATGGTAAGCGATATAAAACCGACGTCGCCGACACCGAGCAGCTTTTGCGTATCATCCAGTCTATTCCGTCCCCCAAAGCCGAGCCGTTTAACGGAAGCTTTGCGGTTTCGAAGGTGAGCCAGATTGTTACAGTGCTTGTTTCATTAACAAGCAAAACCATGGACTGACAGTGTCGGGCAAATCCATAATCGATAGACGGACAACTCCGCAAAGAACCCCGTGTCACACTCGTGACACGGGGTTTTTATCGTGCTGAAGGGTGCGGCACAGATTCGTTCCAAAGGGGTCACTTCGGAATCTGATTCAGCTTGCTGTTGATCTGCCGGATCACGTCCGCGTTGAATTCCTTGCCCATCTGCTTCAGCTGGTTTTCCCAGGGGGTCTGGTCCATGATGCGCTGGAGGTTTTCCGGGATCATGGCTTTGATGCCGACGCCGGCAGCTTCGTGGGCTTCCATGATGGGATCGATGATGCTGTGGTAGATGGCGGCGGCTTCGGGGTTTTCCTTGATGTCCGCGACGGTGTCCATGACGGAGAAGTAGCCGGGGCGCAGCAGAGCGGTGGGATCGTCAAACCAGTTGACGGTGTTCATGCCGTCCATGATATAGGACGGATTGGGCTTGTCCACCTTGCGGACGCGGATGCTTTCCGCGAATCCGCCGCCCTTTGCCTCGATCACATGCTCTGCGGAAATCGGCACGGTAAAGCGGAAGACGCGGTTTCCGGTTTTGGTTTCAAGGAGCTGGCCGTCCACATACAGGGACATCTCCGGAACCGTGGCGTAGACGGTCACGTCGGTTTCATCCTCGGTGCGGTCCACGTAGCGGCTGCCGCACAGGTGCAGGAATTTCTCGTCCGACAGGTAGGCCTTGTACAGATAGAAGGCATCTTTCTTCAGCTTGCGGTCGAAGGTGACCAGGCCCTTCTGGTTCTGGCCGGGCTTGCCGATTTCATTGCGGCCGTCGGCGCCGAAGTCAAAGGTATTCCACATCGAGAAGATCCAAAGATAGGGGTGCTTCTCCCAGAAATCGAGCATGTATTCGTGGTACAGGCACTGGTAGCCCTCGGTGTAGTCCCCGCGCTGCGGCTTGCCGCTCTGGTAGGCGGGGTTCGCGTCGGCGCCGAATTCCGTCAGGCCGACGGGCATGTCCGGATGCAGGCTGCGCCATTCGTCCATGAAGGTTTCCGTGCCTTCCATGTCGCCGATGTACCAGCCGTAGTACAGGTTCCAGCCCACGGCGTCGGGCAGGCAGGAGAATTCTTCCTTCGGATCGAGCATGAAGGCGTGGGCCATGACGGTGGGCCGGGACGGATCCATCCGGTGGCACAGGTCGTTTAAGATCCGGTGATTTTCCACGATGCCCTCCGTGACGCCGGTGGAGACGGTGATTTCGTTGGACAGACCCCAGCAGACAATGGCCGGATGGTGATAATTCTGGATGATGAGCTCCTTCATCTGGGAGACGGTGTTGTCCCGCCCCTCTTCCATGTGCTCGGAGATGTAGGGGATCTCGGCCCAGGCCATGAGACCGCTTCGGTCGCAGAGCGAATAGAAGTACGCGTCCTGCTGATAGTGGGCTAAGCGGACGCCGGTGAAGCCGGCCTCCAGCATCAGGGAAAGATCTTCCTCGTGGTCGGCTTTGGAGAGGGCATTGCCCTTGCCTTCGCGGTCCTGATGCCGGGCGCCGCCGGCCAAGCGGACGTTTCTGCTGTTCAGATAAAAGCCTTTTTCGGCGTCGATGGAAACGGTGCGGCAGCCGAATTCCACCGTGACGGCGTCTCCGCTGCTTAAGGATGCCGTGCAGGTGTACAGGAAGGGATCTTCCTTGCCGTTCCACAGGTGCACCGGATCGAGGGTAAAGGAAGCGCAGGCCCGGCCGTCCGCCGCCGGAACGGTTTTCGTCTGCCCGTCGATTTCGATGGTCACGTCGGAGACGGAGGCCGTCTGCCAGGTTTCCACCGTGATTTCCGCGGATTTCAGATCCGGGGACAGCCGGGGCGTGACGCTGATGCCCGGGCCGCCGTAGTAATCCAGGGCGAAATGCTCCTTCGGCACGCAGATCAGATTGACGTCCCGGTAAATGCCGCCGTAGAAGGTGAAGTCCGCGTGCTGGGGATAGATGCTACGGCTGATGGAGTTGTCGACGGAAACCTCCAGCAGGTTGTCGTCCTGCAAAGCCTCCGTGATGTTGACGCGGAAGAGAGAATAGCCGCCCTCATGGCGGGCCAGCTTCCGGCCGTTTAAAAACACTTCGGCGGTCATGGCAGCGCCGGCAAACTCCAGCCATGCTTCGCCGCCTTCTTCCAGTGCCGGGCGCGCAAAGTGTTTCCGGTACCAACAGGTGCCCCGGTGGTAATCGTTGCCGCCGTCGGTGCCGTCAACGGCATTCCAGGTGTGGGGCAGATTCACCGGCATCCAGTCGGACACGGCGGCGGACGTGCGGTCGGCCTGCTTTAGGAACGCCCAGTTTTCGTTGAAACAGGTGGCGATACGCATGATTCGGACCTCTTTCTGATCTGTTCGATGTCTGTGGGCAGATGATCTGACGTAAAACGACAGGGGATGGATGGGATGGATCGACCGCCATAGCGATGGATCTGTGGGATGTTACAGGTACAATTATATCCTGCCGGTGGGGAACAGGATGTTTAAAAAAGAAGGATTCTGTTCAAAAATTACCTATTTTGAAATGAACATACAAAAAGCGGCGCAGAACCGATGGGGTTCCGCGCCGCAATGATTCAAAGGGGGTCCGTCCCTTTTGACTTATTTTTCCGTGAACGAGAGCATGGGTTTCACGTCCTTGCCGTCAAACACCCGCGCCTTGTAGTTGGCCAGGATCTTCGCGACTGTGCCGGAGCAGGCCACGACGCCGATCAGGTTGGGCAGGGCCATCAGGCCGTTGAAGGTGTCGGAGATGTCCCAGGCCAGGGAGGAGGTCATGATGGCGCCGAACAGGATCACGATTGTGAACACCGTGCGGTAGATCATGGTGGATTTCGTGCCGAACAGGTACTCCCAGCTCTTCGCGCCGTAGTGGCTCCAGCCGAGCACGGTGGAGAAGGCGAAAAGCATCAGCGCGAGGGTGATGAACAGGGAGCCGATGCTGCCGAAGCGGTTGTAGAAGCACTGGCCGGTCAGGGCGGAGGCGGTGATGGACGCGTCCGTGATCGTGCCGGTGGAAAGGTCCACGTAGCCACTGGTCAGGATGACCAGCGCGGTCAGCGTACAGATGACGATGGTGTCGGCGAACACTTCGAAGATGCCCCAGATACCCTGGATGACGGGCTCCTTGACGTCGGAGTTGGAGTGCACCATGACGGAGGAGCCGAGGCCGGCTTCGTTGGAGAAGACGCCACGCTTTAAGCCCCATTTGATGACGGTGCCCACCGTGCCGCCGGCGATGGCCTTTGCACTGAAGGCGAAGCGGAAGATGGCGCCGAAGGCCGGCAGGATCAGGGCGCCGTCGCGGATGATCAGCACAAGGGAGCCGATGATGTAGATGACGGCCATGAAGGGAACCAGCTTTTCCGTGGTCTGGGCGATGCGCTGCAGGCCGCCCATGATGACGAGGGCCGCCACGAGCATCAGCACGATGCCGGAAATCAGATTAATCAGGGAAACACCAAACACCAGATGGTCGGCCAGGCCGAAGTTGGCCGCGGTGCTGTTGATGTTGCCGGCGATGGAGTTGATCTGGCTTAAGTTGCCGATGCCGAAGGAGGCAAGGACGGCAAAGACCGAGAACAGGCCGGCCAGAATGGAACCCACCGTCTTCATGCCGGGCAGGGAGCCGAGGCCGTCCTTCAGGTAGTACATCGCGCCGCCGCTCCACTCGCCGTGTTCATTGCGCCGGCGGTAGTAGATGCCGAGGACGTTTTCAGAGAAGTTGGTCATCAGACCTAAGATGGCCGCGATCCACATCCAGAAGATGGCGCCCGGGCCGCCGAAAACGATGGCCGTCGCCACGCCGACGATGTTGCCGGTGCCGACGGTGGCCGCCATGGCGGTGCACAGACTCTGGAACTGGGAAATGGATTTGCCGTCCCTGGACTTGCGGACGGCCGCGTCCTTCTCAAAAACACTGCCGATGGAATTCTTCCACCAATGCCGGAAATGCGTGAACTGAAAACCCTTCGTCAGAATCGTCATCAGCAGGCCGACGCCCAAAATGGCAAACAGCATCGCCGTCCAGACCACGCTGTTGACGCTGTCGTTGACCTTCGCGACCGTATCCAGCACGCCGCCTTCCGCCGCAAACACCCGCATCGGCGCCTGCAGCGCCAGAACAGCCGCGCCGGCCAGAAGAATTCCCGTCTTCCTCATGTCAAAGCCTCTTTCTTTAGTGGAGCATCCTTTGTCAAGGCAATGCTTTATCACGTTAACGCGGAGTAGTATAGCACAGGTTTTGAAATGCATCAAGCATTCCAACACCGTAAGCAGAAATGGCTGGTCCGCGCCTCACTTGGCCGGCAGCCGCCATTTTGAAGTTTCCCGCGGACATTCTGCCCGCGTGGAAGCCTGAAATGGCCCTACGCCAGCCCCTCCGGGCACGGCTTCCCGATGCTTTCCCGCCAGGCATAAAACAGTTCCTCCGTTGCCAGCGCCATTTTCGTGACGGAGAAGGCCGCACCTTCGGGGTAGACGTACCAGGTGTCGTCTAAGGTGTTCAGGTCGACGCAGTCGCCGTGGGTGAAGAGATAGGCGTATTCGATGTGGCAGGAATACATGGAGGAAACGGGCTTTTCCATTTCGTATTCGGCGCCGTCGGCGCCGGTGACGCGCACGTGGAAGCCGTCCATGTCGTGGACGAGGGTTCCGTGGCCGAGGGGGATGAAGCGCTTCGCGTTCGGCAGGCTCTCCACGGAAACCGGCAGTTCGCCGGTGGAATAGGTGCCGGCGCGCACTTCGCGGCGGACGTTTTCGCGCTCCCATTCGTACCAGTCCGGGATGTGGGTGAAGCGGTCCGCGCCGTCTTCGGCGCGCAGCTCGCCGAGCTCCGTCATCTCCCAGGTTTTGCCGCAGCCGGCACAGATCAGCCGGACGCCCTCGGAACGCATGGTATATTCCGCGCCGCAGCAGGGGCACTGGTAGAGCACCTTTTCAAGGCCGATGGCCCGGTCCTGATCCGTCACGCGGATGCCGTGTTCCTTCTGCCAGCGGAAATCATCATATTGAAAGGCCTCCACAATCCGGGCGTTGATCTCGGCCGGTGAAAGAGCCGCAAGTTCTTCCGTCGTAAACAGCAGCTTCATCTCGGCTTCGGTGCCGCGCACGCCGCGCTCTTTGCGCGTGTTCCAGAAGGGGTGGTTGACGTGATGCCCGTGGCAGATCAGCACCGCGACCGGCACCTTCAGCATCTTGCAGAGCTTGCCGAGGGATTCGGGCAGCACGGCGGTGGTTCCGCACAGCGAGTAGCGGGCCTCCGGATAAAGGCCGATGATGCCGCCCTGTTTCACGACGGCAAGAAGGCTGCGGATCAGGGAGGGGTCGTTCGTGAATTTGCGCTTGCAGATACAGCCGATGGCGCGCAGCAGGCCCTCGCGGCCGATGAAGCCGTCGATGGCGACGACGTAGTTCGCGACGCGCGGAAAGGTGGCGGCGATGGAAACCTTCATATCATAAAAGGCGTTGTGGTTGCCGAGCAGGACGTAGGGGCCGGTGACGCCTTCCATGCCGGTTTTCGTGATCTTCGTTCTGTGCAGGCGCACGGAAACGAGGCACAGAAGCCACAGCAGCGGACGCAGGAACCACACACAGGGAACGGGCGGCTTCGCGCGGTCGAACCGGGGAACGTCGGGGGTACTGGAGGAAGACATAGGGGGACCTTTCTGTGAGACAGAATGATGAAAAAGAAACGGAGGGGACTTCTTGCGATTCGGGGGCATACAGGGTAAGATAGAGAAGCCGGCAACATTATAGCATCTTCCGCTGCCGGAAGGAATGGAGTTCTATGGAAAACACGCAGAATTCAAACGAGAAGCTGCAGCAGCTTCTGGACCGGATCGAGGCCGAGAGCGGGATCGCGCTTTGCGCGGCCGCGGACGCGGCGCCGGATGCAGACGCCGTCGAGCGTCTGGCCCAGATGCTTCGGGAGACGCCGGACGCGGGCACGAAGATGCCGCTGTCGCGCAACGCCCTCTGGCAGCGGCTTTTGGATGCGGACGCGTCCCCGGAGGAGATCGCCGACGGATGCACGCGCCTTCTGATCGGCGCGGAGGATCCCTACGAGATGATCCTGATTGATTTCCCGGCGCCGGTCACCGCTTCCGCGTGGTCGGTGCTGGAGGGCATGCAGGAGCGCGGGCTGGAGCTGGTCCGGGTCAAGGACCGGCAGGTGGTGCTTCTGACGGCGAAAAAGAAGGCGGATGCCGAGGAAACGATCGCGGAGCGCGCCCGCACGCTGTCGGCGATGCTGGACGCGGAAGCCATGCAGCTGGCGGATATCGTGTTTGACGCCCAGGTGTATGCGGCGTCGGCGCTGTCGGCGGGCTACCGGTATCTGTCTGAACTGCTGCTGGCCGGCCGGGACGTGGATCCCGCCGGACACGTCTATGACGGTGCGCGTCTGGGCCTGGCCTGGCTGGTGCGGCGGATTCCGAAGGCCGACCGCAACGCGTTCCGCCGCCGGTTTTTCGGCACCTTCGATCCGGCGGAAATGGACGAGGAGACCCGCTACGCCGTGGAGGCGTTTCTGCGCAACGGCCTGTCCATCTCCGACACGGCGCGGGAGATCTTCGTGCACCGCAACACCCTCGTGTACCGGCTCGACAAGTTCCAGCGCCTGTCCGGCCTGGACGTGCGGCAGTTTTCCGACGCGCTGCTCGTCTATATCGGTCTGATCCTCGGCTGAGTTTTCCGCACCCCGTAAACCCCCGCGGCGTTTCGCCGCCCCCGTGACACTGCTGACAAAGGAGACAAGGGACCTATGGCCCGTAAATATCAGCTTCGTGAACGTGGCGTGGATTATCTTCTGATACTCCTCGGCACGTTTTTGATGGCGGTTTCCGCCAACTTCTTCTACACCCCCGCAAATATGGTGCCCGGCGGCTTCACCGGCCTGGCCATCATCTTCCAGCACCTGACCCGGACGCTGGTCCCCGGCGGGCTGCCGGTCTGGTTCTGGAACATTCTGCTGAACGTTCCGCTGATCCTGTTTTCCATCCGCGTCCGCGGATGGCGTTTCGTGCGGCGCACGCTCGTGGCCTCGCTGGTCTTCTCCGCGTGGATGTTCGTGCTGCCGGAATTCTCGGTGGTGGACAACAACCTGTTCCTGGTGGCGGTCATCGGCGGCGGACTGATGGGCGGCGGTATCGGCCTCGTCTTCATGGGCAAGGCCACCACCGGCGGAACGGACACGGTCGCCGCGCTTCTGCAGCGCGCCCTGCCGCACCTGAACACCGCGCGCATCATGCCGGTGCTGGACGCCGTGACCGTGCTCCTGTCCGTGTGGATTTTCGGCATGGAGGTATCGCTGTACGCCATCATCACCGTCATCCTGTGCGGACGCATCGCGGACGGCATGGTGACCGGCGCCCGCAATGCCTGCATGGCCTATATCATTTCCAAATATACGGACGACATCGCGGCCGCCATCGGCGAGCAGATCGACCGCGGCGCGACGGTTCTGCACGGGACGGGCACCTACACCAACCGCCCGCGGGAAGTGCTGATGGTGGCTGTGTCGAACCGCCAGACCGCGCTGCTGCGGGACATTGTCTCCGAAATCGATCCCAGGGCCTTCTTTATTCTGACGGACGCCAGCGAAGTGCGCGGGGAAGGGTTCCTGTCGTATAACAGGGAAGAACTGTAAAAAGAAGGGGTATACAACGGATCCCGTTTTTCGAAACAGGGTCTTTGCAGCTGAACCGTTTTGTGCCGTATACACAATCCCGGTGTCTGTCTGCCCTCCGAAAGGCCGTTGACAGGACAGAAATGAAAGCGTAAAATAAGTTCGACGCCGAACGTTCAGTACCGAACGTTCTGCGCCGAACTTTTTTGTTTGCCCGTCAGGATACGGGCCGGCCGCTCGGCATCTTCTTCAGAAGGGAGGGAAGCCATGGAAAAACCCAGGGAAGGAGACTGTTTCCTTCCGGAGGACGAGATCGTGGGATTCGGCATCCACGAGCTGCAGAAACGCCTGAGGGACTATGTGGGACGACGGGTGATGGAAGAGGGAGAAGATCCCGTCACGGCAACCCATGCCTGGCTCCTGGGCTATCTGTACAACCACCGGGAGGAGGTGAATTACCAGCGGGATCTGGAAAACGAGCTCCATCTGGCCAAATCCTCTGTCGCCACGATTCTGCAGACCCTTGAGCAGTCCGGGTGCATCCTGCGCAGGACGGCGGAGCACGATGCCCGGCAGAAGCAGATCATTCTGACAGAAGAGGGCATTGCTTTTGAACAACGCATGCGCCGCCGGCTGTATGAATCGGAGATGCAGGCGAGGGACGGCATCTCTTCGGATGAGTTAAAGACCTTCTTTTCGGTGCTGGCAAAAATGACCGACAATCTGGCGCCGGAGGATTAGCGCTCCGGACAGGTACGGCTGCAAAAGCCGTATGAAGGACCATCAGCAACAGGAGAACAAACATGCTTACAATCATTCTTTCGCAGGTAAAGGAGTACAAGAAGGCTTCGTTTCTGACGCCGTTCTTCATGCTTCTTGAGGTGGTGGTGGAGATGATGATTCCCCGCCTCATGGCGCGCATCGTGGACGACGGCATCGGCGGCGGGAACATGAACGCCATCCTGGTCAACGGCTTTTTCATGGTGGCCCTGGCCGCCTTCGGTCTGTTCGCCGGCTTCATGGGCGGAAAGTACGGCGCCGAGGCGTCCACGGGTCTCGCGAAGAATCTGCGCGAGGCCATGTTCCGCCGCATCCAGACCTTTTCCTTTACGAACATCGACCGGTTCAGCACGGCGAGCCTGGTCACCCGTCTGACGACGGACGTCACCAACATCCAGAATGCCTACCAGATGGTAATCCGTACAGCGGTGCGAAGCCCATTCATGCTGATTAGTTCCATCATCATGGCCATGACAATCAATGCCAAGGCGGCAATGGTCTTCCTGATTGCCGTGCCGGTGCTGGGTGTAGGTCTGTTCTATATCGTGACACATGCCCATCCGATTTTTGAGCGTGTGTTCAAGATTTACGACAAACTCAACCGTGTGGTACAGGAAAATCTGTACGGCATCCGCGTGGTCAAGTCCTTTGTCCGTGAGGAACATGAAGAGAAGAAGTTCAAGGATGTATCCGAACAGATTTATCAGGGCTTTACCAAAGCAGAAAAACTGCTGGCGTTCAACGCACCGCTGATGCAGCTGTGTTCCTACGGCTGTAT
>JAZQBE010000103.1:0-6598 GCA_045545575.1 Shuttleworthella sp. | reverse complement strand
ACCCCGAGACCCACGAGCCCCACGAGTATTACTGCAAGCTGCCGGCGCCGATTGGGCAGCGCACCATCGTCGTCGTCGACCCGATGCTCGCCACCGGCGGCAGCGGCGCCGAAGCCGGGGACTTCACCAAGCAGCACGGCGGCGTCCACATCAAGTTCATGTGCATCATCGCCGCGCCGGAAGGCTTGAAGCGCCTGCACGAAGCCCATCCGGACATCCAGATCTATGTGGGCCACCTGGACCGCCAGCTGAACGAGAACGCCTACATCTGCCCGGGCTTAGGCGATGCCGGCGACCGCATCTTCGGCACGAAGTAACCGGGGAGCATCTGTATGAACCTGACCCTCATCGGCATGCCCGGTGCCGGCAAAAGCACGGTCGGCGTCGTCCTTGCGAAAACACTGGGGATGGACTTCATTGACACGGACCTCGTGATCCAGCGGACGATGAACGCACGCCTTTATGAACTGATCGATTCGTACGGGACGGAAGGCTTCATCGAACTTGAAAACCGGATCCTAAGCGGCATCGAAGCGGAAAACGCCGTGATCGCGACCGGCGGAAGCGCCGTTTACGGCGAGGACGCCATGCGACACTTTGCCTCCATGGGCGACATCGTCTATCTGCGCCTTCCCTGTGAAGCGCTCGTGCCCCGGCTCGGGGATCTGTCCCGCCGCGGCGTCGTGATGCGCAAAGGATCCACCCTGCAGGAGCTGTACGCGGAGCGCGCCCCGCTCTATGAAGCACACGCGGCGCACACCGTCGACGTAGACGGCCGCAGCCTGACACAGGTTGTGGCCGCCGTTGCGCATGCCGCCGGCCTCGCACAGTCAGACTGACCAAAGGAAACCATTATGCCATTCTCCATTCAACAGGCTGCGAAATTCTTCCAGAAGGACAAAACCCGGCGCAGCGCTCCGCTGCGGATCATCATCGTCGGCATCGGCAAGGTCGGCGCGACGCTGACCGAGGCCTTAAGCCGCGAAGGAAACGACATCACCGTCATCGACCAGTCCCGTGAAGTCATCTCGGACGTCACCAACCGCTTTGACGTGAACGCCGTCGTCGGCAACGGCGCTTCCATCCAGACGCTGCGCGATGCCGGCGTGGAGGAAGCGGACCTGTTCATCGCGGTCACGCCCTCGGACGAGCTGAACCTGCTCTGCTGCACCATCGCCAAGCAAAGCAGCAGCGCGGCCACCATCGCGCGCGTGCGCAGTCCCGAATACAGCAACGAGACCGCCTATCTGAAGCAGACCTTAGGCCTCGCCATGATCATCAACCCGGATCTCGAGGCTGCCCGGGAGATTTCCCGGATCCTGTTCCTGCCTTCGGCCCTGGAGGTGAACTCCTTCGCCCACGGGCAGGCGGAGCTGATCAAGCTGCGCATCCCTTCCGGCAATCCGCTTGACGGCATGGATCTGGCCACCTTCGGCCGCACCATGCCTTCTTCCATCCTCGTCTGCGCCATCGAGCGCAGCGGAGACGTGATCATCCCCCGCGGCGAAGACAAACTGTATTCCGGCGACGTGATCTCCTTCGTCGCCCCGCCGAAGCAGGCCCGGCTGTTTCTTCACAGCATCGGCATGGATTCCCAGCAGGTGGACAACTGCCTGATGATCGGCGGTGGACGGACCGCCATCTATCTGGCCACCCTGCTGATGTCCATGGGCATCTCCGTCAAGATCATCGAACAGTCCCGCAGCCGGTGCGAACAGCTCTGCGAGCAGCTGCCGGGCGCCATCATCATCAACGGGGACGGCACCGACGCCGCCCTGCTGAAGGAAGAAGGCATCGAAACCGCCCAGTCCTTCGTCGCCGTCACAGGCATCGATGAAGAGAACATCCTGCTGTCCATGCACGCCCGCAGTGTCAGCAAGGCAAAAACCGTGACGAAGGTCAACCGGATTTCGTTCAAGGACGTCCTTGCTTCCCTCGACCTCGGCAGCGTCATCTTCCCGCGTTTTCTGACGGCGGACGCCATCCTTGCTTACGCCCGCGCGAAACGCGCTTCCCTCGCGAGCAACATCGAAACGCTTTACCACATGTTCGACGACCGGGCGGAGGCGCTGGAATTCCTTGTGGACCGGGAATCCGACGTCACCGGCACGCCGCTGAAGGACCTGAATCTGAAGAGCAATCTGGTCGTCTGCTTTATTCTGCACGACGGGAAGATGCTTTTCCCCGGCGGCGAGGATCAGATCCGGGTCGGCGATACGGTCATGATCGTCACCACCCACTCCGGTTTTACCGACATCACGGATATTCTGGACGTTTAAAAAGGATTTGCCATGAACCGCACTCTGGTTTCTTATTTTCTGGGACAGGTGACCCGCATCGTCGGTTTTCTGATGCTGCTTCCCTGCATTGTTTCCCTTGTCTACCGTGAACACGAAGGCGGCGTGTTCTTCGGCGTCGCGGCCGCCTGTATCCTGCTGGGCACGCTGCTTTCGCTGAAGAAGCCGGCCAGCAACGTCTTCTATCTGAAGGAAGGCTGCATCCTGACCGCCGCGAGCTGGCTTCTGATCAGTTTTCTGGGCGCGCTGCCCTTTTTCCTGACCCGCGAGATTCCGTTTTTCCTGGACGCGCTGTTTGAAACCATCTCCGGCTTCACCACCACCGGTTCTTCGATCCTGACGGACGTCGAAGCGCTTTCCCACACCGCCCTCTTCTGGCGCAGCTTCACCCACTGGATCGGCGGCATGGGCGTGCTCGTGTTCCTGCTGGCCGTCCTGCCCATGAGCGGCGGATCGAGCATCAACCTGATGCGCGCGGAAAGCCCCGGACCGGACGTGGACAAAATCGTCCCGAAGATCCGCTCCTCGGCCATGACGCTGTACCTGATCTACCTGGCCATTACCGTGGCGGAAATCGTCGTTCTGCTGCTCTCCGGCATGCCCCTGTTCGACTCGCTGACCCTGTCCTTCGGCACGGCCGGCACCGGCGGATTCGCGATCCGCAACACGAGCATCGGCGGCTACAGCGCCCTCCAGCAGTGGATCATCACCATTTTCATGGCGCTGTTCGGCATCAACTTCAACTTCTATTATCTGCTGCTGATCGGCAACGCGCGCCGCGCCTTCCGCATGGAGGAGGTGCGCGCCTACTTCCTTGTGATCCTCGGCGCCGTCGCGGTCATTACGGCGAACATCGCCTCCGCGGCCGGATCGGTCTTTACCGCCCTGCGCGAAGCCGCGTTCCAGGTGTCCTCCATCATCACCACCACCGGATTCGGCACCGCGGATTTCGACACCTGGCCGACGCTGTCGAAGATGATCCTCGTCAGCCTGATGTTTATCGGCGCCTGCGCCGGCAGCACCGGCGGCGGCATCAAGGTTTCCCGGTTCCTGGTGATGGCGCGCACCGTGCGCAAGGAAATCCGCAACTACGTGCATCCCCGCGGCATCTGGCGGGTTCAGCTCGACGGGCACGCGCTCGCCCACGAGACGCTGCGCTCCATCAACGTGTACATGTTCACGTTTTTGATTCTGTTTGTCTCGGACGTCTTCCTGATCTGCCTGATCGAAAACTGCGACCTGGTGACGGCGTTCACGTCGGTCGCCGCGACCATCAACAACATCGGCCCCGGTCTTGCCATGGTCGGCCCGACGCAGAACTTCGGCTGGATGCATCCGCTGTCGAAGATCGTCCTGTCCTTTGCCATGCTCGCCGGGCGGCTGGAGCTGTTCCCCATGATCCTCTTCTTCCATCCTGGCATCTGGCGGGACATGATCCGCACCAGCCGTGCCTGGAAACACGGAAGCCCCGCCGCCGGGAAAAAGTAAGATTTCCGAACACCAAAAAGGCCATGGACCGATGTCCATGGCCTTTCATGTTCTTTGGGGATGTCCCGATGCGCCGTCAGGCGTCGCGAAGCTTCGCCACCTCGCAGATCAGGTCGACGCAGAGGTCCTCGCCGAGGGTGCCGGAATCAAGGGCAAGATCGTAATTGCGGTAATCCCCCCAGACGCGGTCGGTGTAGTAACGGTAATAGGTCTTTCTCTGCTTGTCTTTCTTCTCGAGACGCTTGCGCGCGTCGACGTGCTCGATTTCACCGTAGCGCTCGATGATGCGGCGTGTGCGGTGTTCCATGTCGGAGTGAATGAACACGTTGATGCAGGGAATGCCTTCCGTGCGCAGGATGTAGTCGCTGCAGCGGCCGACGATCACGCAGGGGCCCTTCGCGGCGTAGTCGAGAATCACCTTCCGCTGGGAGAGGAAGATCTCGTCCTGCGGGCTCTGAAAATACATCGCGCTGGCGGAGGAGATGTCGAACCACTTGCTGGAGGGAGATGTGTATTCGCCCTGCTCCTCGATCATCTCTTTGGCATAGCCGCTTTCGCTGGCAACGCGCGTAACGATTTCGCCGTCATAAAACGGAATATTCAGTTTTTTGGCTACCAGTTCCCCGATGCTGTGGCCGCCGCTGCCGAATTCACGGCTGCTGTTAATAATCGTATACATAAGGTCCTCCTTTCCGTTTTAGAAACTTTCTGTTTTAATCATAAGGGAATCCACCGAAAAATGCAAACCTCTTACGGAGAAAAAATCATGGAACCGAACTGTTTTTTTCCTTCGCCGGACCTTCCCGCGGCCGACGCGCGCGTCTTCTCCTTCTCAGGAGTATACGAACGCCAGTCCTTCTGGCGCGAAGCGCACCTTCCGCTTATGGATTTTACCGCTCTCTCCGGCACGAACGCCTACTGCGACGACGCGGCCCAGGCGGTCCTGCGGTCCGCCTGGCAGTCCGATCCGTGCTTTCTGCGCTTTCTGGACTCCGGAAACTACCACTATCTTTCTTATCTGACCGCGGAACAGATCGGCGAGCCCTTTGTGCTGGTGCTGTTTGACAACCATCCGGATCTTCAGCTGCCGGCCTTTGGGGAGATTCTCTCCTGCGGCGGCTGGGTCCGCTATGCCCTCGACCGGCTGAAAAACCTCCGCCGCGTCTGTCTGATCGGAACCGATCCGGTTCTGCTGGAAGAAGAATCCCCGCTGCCGGCCGCCGTTTCGGCCGTCGACACGTTGGATGCGCTTGCGGACGAAACGCTCCCGCTGTTCGTCAGCATCGACAAAGACGCACTGAGCGAAGAAGACGCCGTCTGCAACTGGAGCCAGGGCCGGCTTCGACTGGATGCGCTTCTGTCTCAGCTCGACCGGCTGGCCGCGTCCCGCCGCATCCTGCAGCTGGACGTCTGCGGCGAAACCGTCCCGGAGGACGCCGGCCGCGCCCACCGGATCAACGATCACGCCAACCGCCGTCTGCTCGAATGGGCCCTCAAATACAGACAGGGGCATCCATCTGACTAAGACTTCTTTTACAATGCCAGTTGATTTATTTTTTTATTTTCTGGTAAAATTTCACAGCAAAAAGGGTTTACAACCTCCGGCTGAAATGCTATGATAATACCAGTTTCCGTGCAGGGGGTCGAGATACCTGCATCGAGACACAATTCTTTTCCTTTTATAGCTTGACGATAGTCACGAAAAAGGAGCTTTGGGAAACCAAAGCTCCTTTTTCGTTATTACACATCCTGTGCGGGATCCGTTATTCTTCCGTTCCGCCGGCCGCTGTACCGGCCGTCTCCGGTTCCTGCGCCGCTTCGCCGGCCGTTTCCGGTTCCGCGCCTTCTTCCGCCGCGGCCTCCGTTCCTTCTTCCGGCGCGGGCTCCTCCGGCGCAGGCTCTTCCGCGCCCTCCGGATACCGCTCGCCCCAGCGCTGCACATATTCCTGGGCCCGCTGCGCGAATTCACTGCCGGGCGCGACTTCCAGCAGCTGCCGGTAGTATCGGATCGCGTTTTCAGGGTCCGACGTCTTGTCATAGCTGTCCGCGAGGTAATGCAGCGCATTGCCGTTGTTGTAGGCCGGATCGATGGCCGTGACGGCGCCGAGCAGCTCCTTGGCGGATTCGTAATTGCCCTGGCGGTTGTCACGGTATCCCTGCAGATAGGTCTCCTCCATCCGCACGTCCGAAATGGCCTGCCCCACGGCGTCGTAGCTCGCCTGCCCGGACTCCCCGAGCAGATCGCGGTTGACCGTCGACAGGATCTCCTCCGCCTGATCATACTCCTCGTTTTCGACCGCCCGCAGCGCCGACGTGACGCCCTCGTAGGAGCCCACGATGTCGTCCTTGCCCACGTAACGGGACAGCTCCGACTCCAGCTCGCTGACACGGGTGGTCATTTCCGTCATGTTCCGGTCGTAGGACTGGGACAGCGCGTCCGCGTCCACTAAGGCCCGCGCCGTACGGCTGCTCTCCGACGTCTTGATGGCCGGCATGATCAGAAAGAGGGCGATCAGAAGCCCGGCGATCAGGCCGATGGCGACGTTGACGATGCTCGTCCGGGAATAGTCGAGCATGTCCGTCCAGGTCAGGCGTGGTGTCATGATCAGGTCGTTTCCGTCCTGCATCTCAATGACGTCCGGCGTCTTTTTCCGGGTTTTCCGATGCGCCATCTGCTCGCGCAGACCGTTGCGCACCTCCCGCATATAGCGCAGTGTCACGGTGTTGGCCGCGTCCACGCGGTTGGCCGCCAGCAGGCTTCTGCGGGCTTCGGAATAGTTCTCCTCCTGAATCAGCAGCAGCGCCAGCAGCTG
>JAZQBE010000102.1:0-15770 GCA_045545575.1 Shuttleworthella sp. | reverse complement strand
CACTTCATCGTGAGATAATGTAATATTTACCTGAGCCATGTTCACACCTCCTGTTCATGTTTTTGTGGTGATTACATTATACAGGATGAGCATGGCTCTTTTTTTAGAAATATGAATTTACACCATTATATAGACATAACTGTTGGCTTGCAGGAGCATTAGCTTGCGGGGGTTTTTCCCGCCGAAAATTGGGATTTTCTGCCCGTTTTTTAGCCCGAAATGCCCACTTCCTTTCAAGCTTAGCTTGCGTGGGCATTTTTCGCCGGAAATTGGGTTTTTCTGCCCGTTTTTTGGCCCGAAATGCCCACCGGCCTTCCGTCCCGAGGCCGAGCCGCAGCGATCCTCGCTGTAGCTATCCCCTGCTAACTTCTACATCCTCCGGTACACCGTCCGCCACATGGTCACGAAACACGCCGTTCCGCCGATCACATTGGAAATCGGCTCCGCCAGAAATACGCCTTCCGTGCCGAGGCCCATCCGCGGAAGCAGAAGCGTCAGGGGCACGACAATGACGATCTTTCGAAGCAGCGAGAAGAAGATCGCGTGCTTGGCGTCGCCCACGGCCTGGAAAACGGTCTGCCCGGAGAACTGCAGCGCCATGAACACGAAGCCGAAGAAGTAGATCTTCAGCATCGGGATGCCGGCGGCCGTCATCTGCGGCTCGTCCGAAAAGATGCCGAACCAGAAGGCCGGCACGGCCACGATGGCCAGCCACGCCAGCAGCGTGTAGGCGCTGCCTAAAAAGGTGTTGAACCGGATGCCGGCTTTCACGCGGTCGGCGGCGCCGGCGCCGTAGTTGTAGCTGATGACGGGCTGCGATCCGCTCGTGATGCCCTGAACGGGCAGGTTGAAGATCTCGCGGACGGAGTTCGCCACGGTCATCACGCCTACATACAGATCGCCGCCGTAGATGGACAGCATCCGGTTGCAGGCCACCTGTACGGCGAAGTTCGTCCCCTGCACCACAAAGCTCGACAGACCGAGCCTCGTGATGGCCCCGGCGATGGACCGCTCCACGCGGATGTGGCTCCGCTTCAGCGGCAGGCTGATTTTTTTCCCGGTCAGAAAGGCCAGCACCCAGGCCGCGGAAAGCATCTGGCTCAGGATCGTCGCCAGCGCCGCGCCGGTCACGCCCATCCCCGCACGGAAGATCAGCAGCGGGTCAAGGATGATGTTCACCGCCGCGCCGATCACGACAGAAAGCATCCCGATCCGCGGGAAGCCCTGGGCGTTGATGTAGCCGTTCATGCCGGTGGCGATCATCGAAAAGGGCGTGCCCAGCAGGTAGATGCGCAGGTACCGGGCGGCGTAAGGGTACGATTCCGCGCTCGCGCCGAAGGCGAACAGCACCGGCTTCAGGAACAGATACCCCAGCAGCATCAGGATGCCGGCGCTGATCAGAAGCAGCGCGAAGGAGTTGCCGAGGATCCGCCCGGCCTTTTCGTCGTTTTTCGCGCCGCGCTCGATGGAGAACAGGGGCACGCCGCCCATGCCGAACAGCGCGGTAAACGCCATGATCAGCGTGATCACGGGAAACGCAAGGCCCACACCGGTGAGCGCCAGGTGGTTGCCGGCGCCCATGTGGCCCAGGAAAATCCGGTCGACAACATTATATAGCAGATGCACGATCTGCGCGATGGTTAACGGAACGGCCTGGGCGACGATGGCGCGCCAGACCGGACCGGTGGAAAAATCGGTTTTCTTCATTTTGCTATAAGATGTATTCCGCCAGACGCTTCTGCTCTTCCTCCGCGAGCAGCGCGCGCACGCGGATGCCGCCCTCCTCGTAATCCGCGGACAGCAGGTCGCGGTTTTCGGTCAGACGGTTGAGAATATCGCCTTTTGTATACGGAAGCAGCAGCGTGCATTCCTTGCGGAGGCTGCGCAGATGCGCCTCGATCTCGTCGAGCAGCAGATCCACGTCCTGCGGCCGTTTCGCGCTGATGTAGATGGATTCGCCCCGTTTCGCGGCGGTCTCCTCCGGATAATCTTCCGCTTTGTCGAGCTTGTTGAAGACGGTCATCAGCGGGATCGCGCCGGCGCCGATGTCGCGCAGGGTCTCGCGGGTCACGGCGATGTCGGTGTCGTGCTCCGGGTCGGATAAATCCACCACCATCAGCAGCAGATCGGCGTAACAGACCTCCTCCAGGGTGGAGCGGAAGGCCTTGACCAGGGCCGTGGGCAGCTCGCTGATGAAGCCGACGGTGTCCGTTAACAGGAACGGGTGGCGGTCCGGGATGTCGATGCGGCGGACGGTCGTGTCGAGGGTCGCGAACAGCGCGTCGCGCTCGAGGACTTCCTTGTCCGCGCCCGGGTGGACACTTTTGGCAAGCATCGCGTTCATCAGCGTGGACTTGCCGGCGTTGGTGTAGCCCACCAGCGCGATTTTCGGGATGCCCGCGCCGACGCGGCGCTCGCGCTGGGTCTGGCGTTCGCGGCGGATGCCGTCCAGCTCCTTCTCCAGCTCCGACAGGCGTTTTTCGATGTGACGGCGGTCCAGCTCGATCTGGGTTTCACCGGCGCCGCGGTTCGTCGCCGTTCCGCGTCCGCCCGCCGCGCCGCCCGCGCCGCCCTGCCGGCCGAAGTGGGTCCACATGCCGGCCAGCCGGGGAAGCGTGTACTGCAGCCGCGCGTGCTCCACCTGAAGCCGCGCCTCGCGGGTGCGGGCGTTTTCCGAAAAGATCCGCAGGATCAGGCCCGTGCGGTCCATCACCTCCACGGACAGCTCCTTCTGCAGGTTGCGGAACTGCATCGGCGACAGCGTCTGGTCAAAGATGACCATCTGCGCCTCCTCGGCGTCCACCCAGTTTTTGACCTCCTCGAGCTTTCCGCTGCCGATGTAGGTCGCTTTCACCGGCGCGTCCGCCTTCTGTGTAATCTTCCAGGCCACCTCCATGCGGCAGGTTTTCGCTAATCGGCCCAGCTCGCCCATGGCCCGGGCAAACTGCGCGTCGGTTTCTTTCGTCTGCAGACCCACGAGGATGACGCGGGTCAGATCCTTCTGGCTGGCTTCGTTCAAAAACATCTCCTTTGAATATCAAAGTGCGGGAAACCCGGACTTCTGCGGATGTGTAAATCAGTATAATCAGTATAATCGTTTGAAACATATAAAAAAAGAGAGAAATTGCTTCCTCTCTTTCGGCATCTTCTGTTCTGTTTTTGTCCGGACCGCACCCGTTCTGTTATGCCTCTCCCTGCATCTGCAGGAAACGAGCGGCGCCCATGATGTCCGGGTGTTCCCTCCGGCAGTACGCTTTAAATGGCTCTTCCATCTGTGCCGGCACACTGTGACGAAAGATGTCCCACATCTGGTCTGCGGTAAACCGGCTGTCGGCGGCAAAGGGCACGATATCGCAGGTGCTCTGGTACCAGTTTAACAGTTCCTCCTTCATTGCGTCCATCTGCCGTCGCAGATCCGTGTCTGCCGTTCCTTCAAAAGATCCGTCCTGCCCGCCGGCAAGCCGCGGGTAAAGGTTTCGCACCTCGCCGGGATCCATCCTCAGATCGTAAAATTCGTGATCGCCCCGCAGCCGGTGCACGTATTTGTACTGCCCATCGCAGATCATCGTCCCTTTTTCATGGGCGTCCGCGTCCTTCTGTGCCGTCATCTTCGGCCAGTAGGCGGAATGGGGATCCGGTCCGTCAGGTCCCTGGCTGTGCCATTCGTCGCAGTGTATTTCGGACGCCAGGCGTCCGCCCTCGCAGAAAGCATATTCCCGAACCCTGCGGCTTCGGTCTTCGAGAACGGGCACAAGACTTTTACCGAAGGATGTGTGCGAGGGCGGAACCTGCGCAAAATCCATCACGGTTGCATACAGGTCGACCAGTTCCACGAGGCTTGCACTGATGCCCGGATCGACAGCGTATCCTCTGGGAGCCTTGACTGCAAACGGCACCTTTGTCAGGCAGTCCTGAAAAGAATTCTGCGCTTTTTCCACCAGGTCGTAATCGCCGGCAAAGTCGCCGTGATCGGACAGGAAGAAAATGGCGGCATCATCATACATGCCGGCGGTCTTTAATGCTTCGCAGACCCGGCCGAACATGTCGTCCACCATCATGCACTGGGCCAGATACGTGGCTCGAAGCTCGCGCCACTGATCTTCGGTCCAGTCCGACATGCCGACATAGCGCTGCAGCCGGCGGATGATCTCGGGCGGGTTTTCCATGCCGTCTCCGGGAATCCGGGCCGGCAGGCCATCGCGGTCAATTGCGCTGTAATAGGGCTCCACACAGGTATAGGGAACGTGGGGATTGTTCCATCCGATAAACAGACAGAGCGGCTCTTCCTTATCGTAAGTGAGGATACGCTCCACTGCCGCCCGGGTGTCGGCCCAGTCATCTCCCAGCCGCATGGCCGATACGTCCTCCCGCCCTTCGTAATGGGAAAACGGCGTCCGGGGCATCTGGGGGGCATGGTCCGCCGGGCCGTTTGCCGCGGCCCGGGGACCGAAGGAGGGCATATCGACCGGAGGGTATTCCTCGACATGCCAGGGAAAAATCTCGTCGGCATTTTCGTAAAACAGCTCGTCACACTGGCCGGCCAGAAGGTCATTGCGGGCATTCATCCACACGTGGTATCCCGCGCGCTTTAATTCGCTGAACAGGGTATCTTCCCCGGGATGAAGCATGTATTCCATTGTCCGGTGCCCGCGTACGTGCGGGTAGAGACCGGTAAAGAAGCTGCAGCGGCTGGGCACGCACACCGGATTCTGGCAGTACGCGTTGGAAAAGGATACCGCTTCTTTCCGGGCGAAATCGTCAAGGTACGGCGTGCGCGCGGCGGGATTGCCCATATGCCGCATGCAGTCCCAGCGCATTTCGTCCGGATTCAGTATAATGATATGTGGCCGTCTTCTCTTCACTGAAACGCTCCTTTAACCGATTCTGAAAAACCACTGCCCTTATTCCAGGATCTCGTTGATGCTGTCGGAATAGGCGTCCACGTCGAATGCGTTGCAGTCATCCACATAGGACTGCCAGTCCGCATCGTCGGCGATATCCCTTTGTCCCGTGATAAATCTCGGCACCTCGACACTCATGTAGGTGGACACCAGTGTGTTGATCTGGCTGTTCGCCTCTGCCTGATCCGCCGTCAGCGCATTGGTTACCGTCGCGGGAATCGTGCCCGTCGTCGGATACATCGTCCACATTTTCAGTGACCGCTCAATATACGGCAGACGTCCCTTTTCGACATTCTTTACCGGCGTGCGGCCGATGACCCGGTTAATCGTCAGCGCACTCTTCAGTCCATCGATCTTGTCGATCTCCGGGTTCTCGTGATAGGTCTTCTGACCGTTTTCGTCTTCGGTTACCGTATAGGCAGAATCGAACCCGTATTTCGTATACAGCGGCTCCTGTACCTCTTCCTGCTGCTCCTTCGAAAAACCAATGTTTCGCAGCATGCCGCCTTCTTCGGAGAACAGCTCGTCCAGGGCCTTTAAGAACGCCGTCACATTCTTTTCCTGCATCTTATCGGTCAGTACAATGGAAGTCCCGATGATTCCGCTGGTAAAGTAAGCGGTGGGAACATGATTCATACAGTCGGCATCGCCATATACATCGTTGATGGGCTGCGGCGCGCCAAACACCACCATATCCTTTGTCCATTCGCCGTCGCCTCGAAGCGCGGTTCCGACCTGTCCTTTCTGCCCGTACCACAGACCCACTTTTCCGCTGAATACGCTGGCCGAATCAATGTTGAAAAAGATATCGCCGGTGCGTTCGTCAAAAGATTTGTCGATCCACCCGTTCTGATACCATGTGCTGCAGCACTCCACGTACGCCCGGAAGGAATCCGTGGTACCGCCGAACTCGCATTTTCCGCCTTCATTGATATACCAGGAAGGCGCGGCTCCAAAACCGGAAGCGATTTCACCCATGCTGATGTATCCGGGATAGAAAAGGCTCATGCAGTAGCCGTCGGTGATCCCTTCTTCCTTCAGCGCCGTCGCGAAAATATCCAGCATCCACTCCCAGTCGGAAATGTAATACGGATCCGTTTCGCCGCAGGGAAATACCACGTCGTCCTCGTAATTGCCCTCTGCGTCGATGGAAGAGGTAAAGCCCTCGCCGGTCTTTGGATTGGTTCCATACTTGACAATCCAGTCCCGGCGGTACACAAAGCCTCCCCACATCTCCGGATCGGCATCCCGCAGATCATAAATCTGAAGATAACGCTTTTCGCCGTCCACCGTATTGGTCACATATTTGGCAATGCCCATCTCATCGCAAAGAGCCAGATAATTGGGCATGTATTTTTCCACTTCCTCGGTGATGTCCAGCGCAACGCCTTCTTCATACAGCGTCCCGGCACTTACGCCCACGTTTGCCAGCGCCAGAATGTCCGCGTATTCACCGGTAGCATACAGCGTATTAAAATGATCGCGCTCCCGGCCCGCCGGCGGCGTAATGAAATCGATGGCAATATCGTTCTTCTCCATCCAGTACTTTACCGCCGGGTAATCCTCATATTCTTCAAAAAAGTTCGTTCCGTCATTTGTCGCAATCAGGTACGTATATTCCCTTGGCAGACCGGCATAGGGATCTTCCGCCGCCGAGTCCGCTGACGCAGTCTCTTCCGCCGCCGCGTCCGCTGACGCATCGTCCGCTGCGGTCTCTTCGTTGGCGTCGTCTTCTTTGACGTTCTCTTCCGCTGCCTGCTCCGCCGGTTCCTGCGGCCGGGATCCTCCGCATCCGGTCAGCAGCGCTCCTGCCGTTAAAAGGCCCGCAAGCCCCAATGCCGCCAGACGCCCCCATGTTCTTTGCAGTGCCATACTTTCCTCCTTTTGTGCTGATTTGCAGCTTGCCGGCAAACGCGCGACGACTCACGTTTTTGCGTGGCCATTTTCATCTGCATACAACATACCTGATGCAGCCGGTGTCAAATATATTGTTTTTGCAATTTCTATATGTTTTTTGCTATACTGAAGCTGCCAGATGTGGTGTTCCGCCGTTTTGCCTCCGGCTGGGGGCTTTCCTCCGGTCCGCTGCCCGGCTATCCGTTTTCACAGGAGCTGCCCATGAATCTTTCGCTGATGTGTGCCAAACTGTTTGCCGAACGCGCGCTGCACTTTGCGCTTTATCAGGAGGACCGCCTGCTTTACACCACGGATTCCCAAGGGTATCTGATGCAGGATCCCCGGTATGTGCATCTGCTGCATTGCAGCCCGGGATCTTTACGGGAGAATCCGCAGACGCCGCCCTGTTCCCGGGCACAAAAAACGGCTGCCCCTCTCCTCTTCTGGCCGGGCAGCCGGTCGAACGTTGCTGCATATGTCGACAACGCGGAGCTCTATGTCTACTATCTTCTGCTCGCGGACGCCGAGCGCGGCATCCGCATCGTGCTGGGGCCTTTCTCACTGATCCGGCAGGACGATCATCTGTATGCCGACTACTGCGCCGCACGCCGGATTCCCACCGACCGTTTTTACCGCTCCTGCGTTCTTTCAATGGATGAGCTCGCGCACCGGCTGGATCTTCTGTACGCACTGACGGCCGGCGAGGAGATCCACTTCGAGCCCTCCGCGCTGCAGTCGGCTCTGAGTGCTTTAACGGACGACGCGTCCGTCGGTTCCGCGCAGAACGCCGCGTCTTCCGACGATCCCGGAATGACCTTCCTGTCCGATGCCGAAGCCCGGCGCAAGTCCTACATGATAGAGAAAACCTATTTTGACCGAATAGAAAACGGCGACCTGGAAGCCATCCGGGATCCGGATTTCCAGGAGCTCGGCCGCCTAGGGCGGATTGCCCCCACCTCGCTGAAAACCTATGAATACATGTGTGTGACGCTGATTGTACTCAGCAGCCGCGCCGCGATCCGCGGAGGACTCGATGCCGAATCGGCGTATCAGCTTTCAAACCGTTATCTGCACACGCTGTCCATTGCCACCGACATCCACCAGATGCATGATCTCAGCATCCGCTGCTACAACGAATACATCCGGGCGGTTCATGACGCCCGCAAAATGGCAGAAAAAAAACAGCCTCCCTATCTTGTGAAGGCTGTCAGCTATATCCGGCGCAATCTGTATCAGGAACTGTCCGCCCGCATTGTGGCGCAGCACTGTGATATCAGCATCTCGCAGCTGTCCCATACGTTTACGGCCTGCCTTGGTCTGCCGCCGCAGAAATACATTACGAAAATGCGTCTTGCGGCCGCCCGCGACCTGCTGCGCTATTCGGACGACCCGGTATCGGAAATCGCCGAACGCCTGCGGTTCCCATCCCACAGCCGCTTTTCCGTCCTTTTTCGGGAAGCCTACGGCCAGACGCCCGGCGCATATCGCCGCCGGAATGGAACGGGTGGAGGCCCCCCCCTCCGAAAAAGTGGAACAGGGGTCAGGCACCCGTTCCGCTTTTTACACCTGAATCACGGCCAGCCGCGCTTCGATCGCGTCGATCGCTTCCTTCGGCAGACCGGCAAATCCGAGGATGCTTTCCAGCGGCATGCGGTCCATGACGCTTTCCTTGATGGACATCTCAGCGTCTCCGAGATCGTCGCCGGACGGCGGCTTCATCCCGCCCATCATCGAATCAAGCAGCTGCTTTCCCTCGGGCGTGGCCTTGATCTGCCCCAGTGTACTGTGAAGGGACAGATGATCCTCGTGGGACCGAAGGGCGTAATGGCCGAACAGCGGCTCGGTCAGGGCGCCCTGTCCGAAATCGCCAAAGACCTCCTTAAGCCAGGCGATGCTTTCCGCCACCCAGTGATTCAGGCGGGGCGAATAGGCCTGACCCGGATTCTGAACCGTGGAATTGCCCAGGGAGAACCCGTGCGGGCCGAAGGAATACACATGGCTTTCAAAGGAAATGTCGTAATGAAACAGCGCCTGGGCAAACCGCAGAGTGTTGTCCGCGGGCACCGTCGCATCGGTGCGGGACGCGGCCAGGAAGCAGGGGCAGGTGTGCTCGTCAACGGCAGCGACCGTATCCGGCGCGGTCTCGTTCCACTCCTTCGAGGATTCTTCGTCCAGCACCGCGTAGACCAGGATGGCGGCGTTCGGACGGTTTTCGGACATCGTCGCCGCGCTGGCCGCCAGATGGCCGCCGGCGGAAAAGCCGACCACCGCGATCTTGTCCGGAATCACGTTCCACTCCGCGGCGCGCTCGCGGATCATGGTCATGGCCTCCTCGTAATCCAGCAGCGGCCGGGGCCACGTTTTGTTCTTTCTGCGGGAATAGCGCAGGATGAACGCCTGGTATCCGGCCTGCAGATAGGTCAGCGCAATCGGCTCCGCTTCGCGGTCCGAGCAGAAATCATATCCGCCGCCCGGAAGAATCAGCACCGCCGGCCGCGCCGGGATGTAGGCCAGCTCTCCGCCGACGGCCTGAAGGTAGGTGGTCAGCGTCACGTCCCGTTCCTGGTTTAAAACAATCGTTTCTGTTTTCATCATTACCCCCTCTGAAAATCCAGCCTGCAGTTACGCGTACACGATCACCGCCACCAGCTCCACGGTTTCCCCGCTCCGGTTCGCGATGCCGTGGCCTTCACCGGTCGCGCAGATCGTCACGTCGCCGGCGGATACGGTGCGCATCGTCCCGTTGTCGTTGTATTCCGCGGTGCCCGTCAGGATATAGAACAGCTCGGCATCCGTATCATGGGTGTGATAGCCGATGCTGCAGCCGGGCTCTAAGGTGATCTTGGAGAACAGACGGCCCTTGCCGTTCAGCTCCTCCGGGCCGGCGATGAGGTTCGTCAGCAGCACGCTGCCGTCGCCGTCGCGCATGTGTTCGCGGATTTCTTTGGTGCATTCGTCTTTTCTTCGGATCATCGTAATCTCCTTCCTGAAAATGGAACGGGTGCCTGACCCCCGTTCCGGTTAAAGTGGAACGGGTGCCTGACCCCCGTTCCGGTTTTTCCGTACCCAGTGCATGTAAAAGTATACCAGTTCCACGGCGCAGCAGCACATCCACCCCACGGGGTAGCCGAAGCCGACGAGGCGCGCCGTATTTGCGATGAAATGGGTCAGCACGTAGAGATAGACCTGGCGCACGCCTACGAAGGTGGCGAGCATGATGATCATCGGTCCCCGGGAATCGCCGCGGCCGCGCAGGGCGCCGGCGAGCACGTGGTTGACGCAGTTAAACAGCAGGAAGAAGCAGTTGGTCTGCAGGAAGATGCGTCCGGCTTCGACGACGGCGGTGTCGCGGCTGAACAGGCGGATGGCGGGCGACGCGAAGAAAAACAGGAATACCGCAATTCCGCCGGTCACGGCTTCTGTCAGCACGAGGGAAATCACGGTGCCCCGGTTCGCGCGGGCCTCTTTTCCGGCGCCGATGTTCTGGCTGACAAAGGTGGTGGCGGCCATCGCGATGGAGGACATCGGCAGGAAGATGAAGCTGTCGAGCTTGTTGTAGCAGCTCCAGCCGGCCATCACGGCCGAGCCGAAGAAGTTGATGTAAGACTGGACGAAGACGTTCGAAAACGCCGTCACCGTCGACTGGATCGCCGTCGGCGTGCCGACGGCAAGGATGTTGCGCAGAATACCCCGGTCGATGTGCAGATCCTTCCACACCAGCCGGCAGGCGTCCGTCGTGCGCGTCAGCAGCACGAGGATCAGCGCCGCGGACACCGCCTGGGAAAGGATCGTCGCCCAGGCCACGCCGGCAATGCCCATATGAAAGCCGACGACAAAAAGCAGGTCCAGCGCGGTATTCAGGATGCTTGTAAAAATCAGAAACAGCAGCGGGCGGAAGGTGTCGCCCACCGCGCGCAGGACGCCGCTGCCCATGTTGTAGATCAGAAGACCGGCAAAGCCCGCGAAATAGATCCGCAGGTAGACGACCGCGCCGGGGAAGACGTCGTCCGGCGTGTCCATGAAATGCAGCATCGGCTTCACGCCTAAGAGACCGACGGCCGTCGCCGCGATGCAGAACAGAAACGTCAGCGCCATGGTCGTCTCGACAGCCGCGTGCAGACGCTTTTCGTCGTGTGCCCCGAAATGCCGGGCGATCACCACGCCCGCACCGGTGGAAAAACCGTTGAAGAAAAAGACGAGCATGTTGACGATCATCGCCGTGCTGCCGACCGCCGCAAGGGCTTCTTTTCCCACGAACTGCCCCACCACGATGCTGTCCACCGTGTTGTACAGCATCTGGAACACATTGCCGATCATCAACGGCACGGAAAACAGAAGGATCTGTCTGACGATCGATCCCTCTGTCATGTCATGGGTGCGGGTTTTGACCGGATGCGGTGACGGCATGAATAAGGCGCTTTCCTGTGCTGATTTCAAATCTGTGAAGTGTATTCATTTTACCGCGGATTGCCGAAAAATGGAACAGGGGTGAGGCACCCGTTCCGGAAAAGTGGAACGGGTGCCTGACCCCTGTTCCGCTTTTTACCGCACGTTCACACAGACGCAAACCGGTGCCATGCCGTCAGCCTCGGCGGTAACGCGGATTTCCCCCGGCTGACCGTATCCGGCGCGGACCACCGCCAGCGCGCGGCCGTAATAGGTGGTGTGAAGGCCGTCCGTGAAGCGTTCTTCGGTGCAGGGCGCCGCGCTGCCGAAGCCGGCAAGGGTTCCTGCGCCGGATACGGTCAGCCGGACCTTGCGGTCATCCCCCGCTTCGACGATGCCGTTTTCATCGGTCAGTGCGATTTCCAGATAACACAGGTCCTGTCCGTCGGCGCACAGTTCGGTTTTGTCCGGCTGCACACAAAGCCGCAGATCCGTTCCGGCGCTTCGAAGCTCGTCTCTGCCGATCTCGCGGCCGTTTACATCATAGGCCACGGCGGTCAGCGTCCCCGGGCGGTATTCCGCGGAAAACGCCGTCTGGCACTCGTTCACCGGCTGGCGCCCAAGGGAAACCCCATCCTGCAGCAGCTCAATCTCCTGCGCGTTGGCATACACCACGATCTGCGCGATCCGGCCTTCACAGCCCTTCCAGCTCCAGGAATGCACGGCATCGGAATAACGCCATGCGCTGATGATGTGGTTTTCGTCCGCATGGGTGACCGGCTCAACGCCGATGTACGGGCCGGCATCCAGCCCGTAGACCGCTTTATTCAGCCACACCTCCGGCCGGCAGTGTCCCAGAATATCAATGATACCGGATCCCGCCAGAAGATCCGGATACGCGCCGTCCTTTTCCCCGATGCTGTCGTAGCAGAATATCCCGACGCCGGCTTCGCCGATGTAGTCCCACCCCGTCCAGATAAAATCGCCCACGGAATACGGACAGGCCGTGACGTGCTGCCAGTTTGCGTAGATTTTCTGCGGAAGCGTCTCGGTTCCGACGGAAATGCGTCCGGGGTATTCTTCGGCGTCCAGCTCATAGCGGGTAATCGCATAGTTGTATCCGGCAATGTCCAGGGCCGCGTAGGCATCCTCGCTTAAGATCTTCGCGATGTCCTGCTTAACGACCGCCTGCTGCTGTTCCTTCATGGACACCATTATTTTGTTGAAGTATTCGCTGCCCACCAGTTTGCCGTCCTGTTTCGTGCCGTCTTCCGCGCGCATGCCGAGCGCCGCGGTTGCGGCCTGCGACGAGTCGGACGGCGCGTCTTCTGCCTGCTGCGCCCGGGCTTTCTGCATCCCGGCCAGGATCGCAAGGGCCTTCGGATTCTTCGGTTCCGGCGGGCGCACGGCTTCGCCTTCGGCCGGCCGGTACACCCCCAGACCCGCGAAATGCATCACGTTCAGCGCCATGTTGATGCCGCAGGTGACCGGCCGGGACGCATCGAGGCGATGGCACAGCTGCGTCATCTTCTTTGTGTAATCGATGCCCGCGGGCTCGGCCGTTTCGGTGACTTCGTTGCCGATGGAATACATGACGACACAGGGATGACTGACGTCCTTTCGGATCATGGCGGTCAGATCCCGCTCGTACCAGTCCTCAAAGAACGCCGCGTAGTCGCCGCGGTTCTTATGCTCGTACCACATGTCCGTAAATTCATCCATCACGTACAGGCCCAGCTCGTCACAGGCCGAAAGCATCGCTTTTGAAATCGGATTGTGCGCGCTTCGGATGGCATTGAAGCCGGCCTCCTTCAGAATCCGCACCCGGCGGCGGGCTGCGGCCGGAAATTCACAGGCGCCCAGCACTCCGTTGTCGTGATGAATGCAGGCCCCGCGCAGCTTCGTTTCCACGCCGTTGATCATCAGTCCGGCTGTGCTCCAGCGAAGCTCGCAGATGCCAAACCACACCGTCTGCTCATCCCTGATTTCGCCGTCGGCAGATTTCAGTGTGACGACGCAGCGGTACCGGTTCGGCTCCTCGGCGCTCCAGAGCTTCGCGTCCGGGAGCGTCATCGTGACGTCGCGTCCTTCGGCCTGCACGGGCGTTTCACCGGCGTCCAAAACCGTCACCGCAACCGTGCCTTCGCCGGCGCGGGTCCGGATCCGAATGGTTGGCGGATTTGCCGACACCGTCGTGATTTCCACGCCATCCACGTCGATGTGATCCTTTGCTCCCACATAGAGCCAGACCGGCCGGTAGATGCCGCTTCCGCTGTACCAGCGGGTAAAAGGCTCCTTTCGGGTGTCCGCCGTGATAACCAGTTCGTTCTCCGCGTCAAAACGAAGCGCGTCGCTCAAGTCCACGGTAAAACCGGTGTATCCGTAGGGCTGTCGGGCCAGTTCGCGGCCGTTCAGCACCGCCGCCGCATTCTGATAGACGCCCTCGCACTCGAGCAGCACCGACTGATCCGCCCACTCCGCAGGCGCCTGAAAATGTCGGGTGTACCGATAGAGACCGCCCGGATAATAGCCGGTGGTCTTCCCGTTAGGACAGTTCGGGTCGCGCTGCTCGTGCAGCATGGCGTCGTGGGGAAGCGTCACCGCACCCATTCGCACACCGTTTCGTTCCAGTGTCCAGTCCTGATTAAAGTCCAGCTTCTGCATATCCGTCTCCTTTCCTGTATCGGCCGTCTTCCTGTCTGCTGCGCAGGATGCTTCCCGGCGTGCATCGAAAAACCGCATTCAAATCCTCTTCCTGCAGTATAGGCTGCCCACCCGGCGTCGGATATACACTGTTCGTGTCTCGTATACATTATTTTCGCACTTGAGAAAGACCGGGATTTCTTCCCGGCCGCAAAAAAACCGGCGAACCGCCGGTTTGAATGGATAACGTATGGGAAGGCGCCGCATCAGCGCCGCGGACACAGCTGAAAAAGAAGTTGCTGCAAAGGTCGATGCGCGAGCGGGACAGTTCGGGAGACGGCTTCAGGTATCAGAAAACATGGGTGAGGCATGATCCGCGGACCGTCTCCCTGCGTAAGGTCTGGTTCTGTCCACTCCCGTCTTATTTATATATTGCATACTTATTCACGCCCGGCAAGCAAGAAACCTGCTCTTTGTATAACGATCCTGCTTTTTCTTTGAAAGAACCGCCGGATCCTGATATACCTGTCCGGCACCGGCGGGTATCATGGGTATAGGCCGCGGGTATCATGGGTAGAAACCTGCGGAAATTACGGACGTTGACCGGCTGCTTCAAGGAAAGGATACCGATATGAATCGCGACGAACGGATGGCCCTCTTCCGGGGTTTGCTTCTGTGCAGTCAGGACCTGTATCTGTGGACCTATGACAAAGACATGAATCTCCTCGACAGCAGCTGTCCGGACGCGGACAGGTTCCAGACGCTGTTTGATCTCAACGATGCCACCCGGATCCAGAAGGAAATGATGTACCGCTACGACCGGCCGGTCGTCATCAGCAACCGCTTCGGTCTGATGTGGGTCGGTCTTTCCTGCCGAAACGAATCGGATGCTGTGGAACGCATTTACACCCTCGGCCCGGTGCTCGCCGCGGAGCTGCCCGTACAGGACATCGAGGACGCGCTGTACTTCTATCGACTGCCCACCCGGACGATCGAGGAAACGAAGGCGTTCCTTCGGTCTTTGCCGGTTCTTTCTCAGAACCGCTGTTTTGAATATGCCGTGATGATGCACTTCTGCGCCACCGGCGAACACATCGTTTTCGGCGATCTGCATTTCGAAGATATCGAGCCCGTCCCGTCTTCTGCCGCAAAGGAAACAGATCCGCCAAGCCCGACGCTCCGCGCCCGCAATCTCTATGCCATGGAACAGGCGCTGTTTCGGATGGTCCGGGACGGCGACCTGAATTACCAGGAGAACATCGGCCGCTTAGCCGTTACCGACTCTCTCCCGGAATTCGGCGGCTCGACGGAGCTCCGGCTGAAGCACGTTGCGATGACCGCGGCGGTGCTGTTTTCCCGCGCTGCCATCGAAGGCGGCCTCGCGCCGGATCAGGGAATGGCCATGGCGGCCCGGTATATGGAAGACTTTGAAAACTGCCAGTCCCTTGCGGAGCTGCAGAACCTGACCCGCGTCATGCAGGACGACTTCGTCACCCGGGTGCATCGCGTCCGCACCCAGTCTCTTTCAAACCCCATCGCCAATGTCTGTGAATACATCGATCTCCACGTGTTCGAGCCGCTCACCTTAGCGGAAATCGCTGCGCACACCCGGTACTCGGTCAGCTACCTGAGTCATCGGTTCCGCGAAGAAACGGGCATGTCGATCGGCGCGTACATTCTGCGCCGCAAACTGATCCACGCCGAATCGCTCCTGAGCGAGGACAGGCTGACCGTCCGCGAAATCGCGGAGCAGCTCGGCTTCTGCTCTCCCAGCTACTTCTCAAAGCAGTTCCGCTCCGTCTACGGCATGACGCCCGACGAATGGCGCAGGCGGTGAAAAGTGGAACGGGTGCCTGACCCCCGTTCCGAAAAAGTGGAACAGGGGTCAGGCACCCGTTCCGCTTTTGGCATAGCATCAAAAAGAAAGCCCCGGACGAAACGTCC
>JAZQBE010000101.1:0-45197 GCA_045545575.1 Shuttleworthella sp. | reverse complement strand
TTCACTGCTGCGTTCACGTCCCTGTCATGGCTGGCACCACATTCGGGACATACCCATTTCCTGACAGAAAGATCTTTCGTCAACGGATTCCTGTATCCACAGCAGGAACACAGCTGGCTGCTCGCGAACGTCTTCCCTACTTTGATCAGTCTCTTGCCCTGCGCCTCCAGCTTGTATTCAAGGAAGACCGTGAACAGCCCCCATCCGTTGTCCGCAACAGATTTCCCGTAATGCATGCTCTGTGACATCGCCTTCATATTCAGGTCTTCTATGCATACGCAGTCATAGGCATTGGTTATCTGCCTCGATTTCTTGTGCAGGAAGTCCCTTCGCTGATCCGCGATTTTCCCATGCAGCCTTCCGACTCTTCTCCGCTGTTTCTCCCTATTCTTCGATCCTTTCTGCATCTTTGACAGCTTCCGCTGTTCCCTTCCCAGCTTTTCTTCCGCCTTCCGGTAATGCCTCGGATAATCCGCTCTTTCACCGTTGCTCGATACGTACAGCTCATGCATCGAGAAGTCCAGCCCGAGGTATGTCCGCGGTTCGACAGGTGCTGCCTGCTCTTCGTACTCATATAAGATGCTCGCGTAATAGTTCCCGTTTGCGCTCTGGCTTACCGTCACAGATTTCAGTTTATATCTTTCCGGGATCTCCCGGTGCTGCTTTATTTTTACCTGCCCGGCTTTCGGGAGCTTCAGTTTCCCGTCTCCCAGTGCGATATTCCCATTTACGTTATTCGTGGTATAGGAGGGCCTGGTCATCTTCTTTCGTTTGTACTGCGGAAATCCTGACGCCGGGTTCTCAAAAAAGTTCTTATATGCCGCCTGCAGGTGAAGCTGCGCGTTCGCAAGCGCCAGCGAATCCACTTCTTTAAGCCACGGATACTCCCCCTTGTACTGCGCCGGCGTATTGTGCAGTGTCTTTTTCATTTTGTTGTAATAATCTATCTTGTCGGACAGCATCCGGTTATAGATGAAACGGACGCAGCCGAACGTCCGTGCGAACAGGTCCTGCTGTTCTTTATTCGGATATATTCTGAACAGGAATGCTTTGTTTGCCATGTCACTGCTTTCTCCGGCCTTTGTTTTTTTCTCCCTGTGTCTCAATATACTGTTTGATGACTTCGAGCGGCGCGCCGCCTGTCGAGATCAGGCAGAAGCTCTGGCTCCAGAAATATTCTTTCCAGAGCTTTTCCCGTATTTCCGGGAACTCTTTTTTGATCAGCCGGCTGCTGGCGCTTTTATAGGCATTGATGAACTTACTGATCTGAGTGTTCGGATGTGCCCTGAATAAGATATGGACATGGTCTTTGTCGTGGTTCCACTCCTCCAGGGTAATGTTATACCCCGGGGCGATATACTCAAAGATCTCTTTTGCCCGATCAGAAATACTGTCGTCGAAGACTTTTCGTCGATATTTTACAACAAGGACCAGGTGATAATGAAGAAGGAATACTGAATGAGCATTATTATCTAATTGTACTATAATTACGCCCTTTCATGATAATTCGACTGAGCTTATTATAACACGAATGAGGCCAAAAATCAAACCCAAAAGGCAATTCATCCCCCACCTGTAGAGGAGGGGGAATTCTTGCTAAGTTTAGTTAAAACCAGACCCGCTCCCGGTCCGGATGCTCGCCGCTCCAGCCGGCTTCCGGCATGCGGCGGATGCGTTCCATGTCTTCTTCCGACAGCACGACGTCCTTCCTGCACAGGTTTTCCTCCATCCGCGCCCGATGCGTGGATTTCGGCAGGATGACAAAGCCGCTCTGCAGGTCGAAATACAGACACAGCTCTGCCACGGACAGGCCGTATCCCGCCGAGATTTCCGCCAGCAGCGGATGATCGGCCAGACGCGCACGCCCCATCGGGCTCCAGGCTTCCACGACGATGCCGTGTTCCCTGCAGTACGCCGTCGCCTCCTCCTGGAGATAGCCGGGATGCAGCTCCAGCTGGTTGACCGCCGGCGCGATAACCGCCGTCTCCATCAGGCTGTCCAGATGATGCGGAAGGAAGTTGCTGACGCCGATCGCGCGGATTTTCCCCTCCGCCACGAGACGCTCCATCGCCCGCCAGGACGCGCGGTCCAGCTCCGCCCAGTCGTCGAAGCCGGGCTGGCCGAAATCCGGCCGCGGCCAGTGGATCAGATACAGATCCAGATAATCCGTGCCCAGTTTCCGCAGGGATTCCTCGCACTCCGCGATGGCACTGTCGTAGCCCAGCGCGCTTCGCTTCAATTTGGACGTAATAAAAAAGTCCTGCCGCGGAAGACCGCTTTCGCGGACCGCCCGCCCGACGTCCTCTTCGTTTTCGTAAAGGGCCGCCGTATCCAGATGCCGGTAGCCCGCGCGGATCGCTTCCGCGATCGGACGGTATCCGTCCTCCAGCGTCGATTTGTAGGTGCCGTAACCGATCTGCGGAATCCGCATGCCGTTGTTTAACAGAATCTGCTGCATGTGTTTCCATCCTTTCGATATAAACTGAAATCCTTCGGTATTCACTGCCTTCCGGCACGGCAGCCGCACCCTCCAAAGGAACGCGGGCGCCTTTATACCCCGGTCAGAAGCCAGCGGCATTCCTGATCGGTTAACGTCAAATCCAGCGCTTTCCTGTTATCGCAGATATGATCCTGCTGTCCCGGCGAAACGATCGGGAACAGGTTCAGCGGCTGATGCAGCAGCCAGGCAAGGCCGATCTGCGAAACGGTTGCGTCCTTTTCGGCAGCAAGCTGCTCTGCACGCGCAAGCCGTGCGCGGTTGACGGGCGCGTCGTATTCCTCAATCGGCGCCGGATGAAGGCATTCTTCAATCGGCTTCGGATGGTCTGTCCGGAATTTCCCTGAAAAATAGCCCCGTCCCAGGGAAGAATAACAGAATACAGGCACCTTCGTTTCCGCGAGATAATCCCGGAACGGCTGCTGCGCCGCGCCGGAAATGGATACGCTGCCGCCCCAGGGATCGCGCATGAACTCCGCCAGGGAATAGGACGGGCTCGCCACAGTAAAGCCCTCCAGGCCGTGCGCCCGGGCATAGGCGTTCGCCTGCTGCATGCGTTCCATCGTCCAGTTGGACCCGCCGAAGCGCAGAATCTTCCCGGCCTGTTTCAGCTCATTTAAGATCTCGACGATCGGATCCACCGGCCGGGTTGGATCGTCCCGGTGAAGGATGTAAAGCTCCACACAATCCGTCTGCAGGCGGCGCAGAGATTCCTCCACCTGCAGCCGGATGGTCTCCGCCGAAAACACATCCGGACAGCCGTGCTGTCCGGGATTGCAGCCCTTATCGAGGATCACCGCCTCGTCTCGGTGTCCGCGCTGTTTCAGCCACGCCCCCAGCGTCGCTTCACCTTGTCCGTAGCTGTTCGCCGTGTCAAACGTCCGGAATCCCGCTTCCCAGGCCAGATCGTAACAGCGAAACGCCGCGGTCTCGTCTCCCGAAAATGCCGGTCCCGGCGTGCCGTAAGTCAGGCGGGACAGCGGTTTGTCGATTCCGTCAATTCGTTCGTAAAGCATCCTGTCGCCTTTCTGTCTGCAATGATCTGCGGGTAAGCGTCGTAAAACACGCGGGCGGTTACTGAAAAGTATTCCATTATTGCAGATCTCCTATTTCAGCATGCCCAGCAGGTCCGACAGGCCGCCGTCCTTTCCGAGAAGATTCGACAGGCCGCCGTCCTTCCCCAGCAGATCCGACAGACCGCCTTCTTTCCCGAGAAGATCCGACAGGCCGCCATCCTTCCCGAGAAGATCTGCCAGACCCGGCTTCTTCTCCTGTGCGGACGCCCCGGAAAGCTTCGCCGCGATCAGCAGCCCAAGAAGGTCCGATACGCCGGCTTTTCCTTCCAGAATCTTCCCGATGGCTGCCTTCGTATCCTTGTCGGCTTTTCGGTACTGCTGTACCAGTTTCGTCTCCGCAGCCGTCAGTTTCAGGGTGTCCGCGGTTTTCTTCGCGGTCGAGGCCGTTTTCTTTGCCGCCGTCGACGTTGTTTTCTTCGCGGTCGAGGTCGTTTTCTTCGCCGTCGAGGCCGTCTTCTTTGCCGCCGTCGATGTCGTCTTCTTCGCCGGTGTCGTTTTCTTTGCGGATGATGCTGACTGTGCCATATTCTTCCCCCTTTAGCTGATTAAAACACAAAGTTGCCGTTCCGGAAGACCGGCACGGCCGTGCCGTCCGAAAGAATGCCGTCCACCGAGAGGTCGGCTGTACCGAACATGAAGTCGTTATGCTGGATGGACTGATTGCCGCCGTGGGCACGCAGTTCCTTCTCATCCATGTCCAGTCCGCCTTCCAGGTTTTCGGGATAACACTCCCCAAGCGCCAGATGGCAGGACGCGTTTTCGTCGTACAGCGTGTTGAAAAACAGAATGCCAGACTTTGAAATCGGCGAATCATAGGGCACCAGGGCCACTTCACCCAGACGGCTGCTGCCTTCGTCCATCTCGATCATGGTGCGGAGGCTTTCTTCTTCTTTTTCCGCACCGAACTCGACCACCTTGCCGTCTTTAAAACGGAACCAGAAACCTTCGATGACCGTCCCGTTGTACGACAGCGGACGGGACGCGTAGACGATGCCTTCCGTCTTCTCGCAGTGCGGCATGCAGAAGATTTCCTCCGTCGGCATGTTGGCGTCGAAGCGCACGCCGCCGGGTGTCACACCGCTTCCGCCGGCCCAGATGTGATGTTCGGTCAGCGGAACCCACAGATCCGTGCCCAGGCCGCTGGTAAAGTGCAGCTTCTCGAACTGGTACTCGTTCATGATCTTTGCGTGGGTTTCCAGTTCTTCGTCGTGGCGCGCCCAGTCGGCGACCGGGTCGTTATCCTCGGTCACAAGGGTCACGTCAAACAGCGCGTCCTCCAGACGGCGGAACGCTTCCGCGTCGTCCAGATCCGGGAAAACGGCCTTCGCCCATTCCATGGAAGCGGTGCCGATAATGCACCACTGACCTTCGTTGTTCATGGTATACTTGCGGAGCGGCCCCATCATCTCCATGCGCGCTGTCATTGCAGCGGAAAGCTTTTCCCCGTCGATGCCCTCGAACGTATTCGGGCTGTCTGACTCGATATGCAGATAGCAGGATCCCTTTTCATGCTCGGTAGCCGTGCGGTCGTAAATCCAGCGCGGAAGGTCGCAGAGCGTCTCCTTGTCCTCGTACTCGAACGCCATCCGGCCGATGTTCTCACAGCTCCAGTGCACTGACACAGACTTCGCGCCGGCTTCATAGGCCTGCTTTACACAAAGCTTCACGAATTCCGCATCCCGCACGTCCGCGGCAATGACGAGCGGCTGGCCCTTCTGCACGTTGACGCCGCGGATGACGGCGAGACGCGCCAGTTTATCGTATCGATTGTCCATAATGAGAAATCTCCTTCTGTATAACGGGGTTGGTTTGAAACAATTTGCAAGTATTATACCATAACCGCGGCGCAGGCGGGGGCTTTTGCGTCCGTGCTTTCCTGCTTTCCCGATGGCGGGATTTTTCCTGGCTTGCGCGGGATTTCATTACGGCTTTTGACAGCAAAAATCCCGCGCTTGCCTGCTTTCCCCGACGACGGGATTTTTCACGGCTAGCGCGGGATGGGATTACGGTTTATTCGTCCAGGAAACGCACGGCTGTGCCGTAGGCGAGCACTTCCGCCGCGCCCTGCATCACCGACGAGGATCCGTAACGCACACCGATGATGGCGTCGGCACCCAGGGCTTCCGCTTCATCCACCATCCGCTTCGTGGCGATCGCGCGGGCGTCGTTCAGCATCTCGGTGTATGCCGTGATTTCCCCGCCGACGAGGGTCTTCATGCCGGACAGAAAATCGCGGCCGATATTCTTGGACTGCACGGTCGTTCCGCGCACAATGCCCAGCGGTTCAAAATTCATTCCCGGCACCGTTTCAATACTTAAGAGCTTCATCTTCTTCTCCTTCCTCAATTTCCTTCAACCGTTCTTTTAACACCGTTGCCAGCCCGAATAAAAACAGGATTGACACCACACTTAGCACGACAATCATTCCGATCGGCATCGATTCGCCCGTCTGATGCAGGATCAGCAGCGGAAAACTGATCCAGAACACGGGGATCAGCACCATGAACAGCGCCGCCAGAACCGCTCCGCGTTTTTTTCGTGTGACGTCCAACTTCTTCGCCTCCGCAAACCAGTCCCGGCGCTGGCCGCTGCCCTGCGACCGCTGTGCCATTTCATCCATCCACCGGCCGGCATCCAGCTGGCTGATCTCTCCGGTATCCAGACTGATCTCGCTGCAGATTTCGGATGCCAGATCCAGCATCCGTTTCTGCCGTGTCAGATGTATCTGATGACGGCTCAGACAATCGGAAAGTGTCAGGCTGCCGGCAAACAGCCGGCGGATCTCGTCGATGGGAACCGACAGCGCCCGAAGCAGCTTGATCTGCTCAAGCCGTCGGACATCCTCTTCCGAATAATCCCGGTAACCGTTCGCGCGGTTCCGGTCCGGATGAAGCAGTCCCTGCTCTTCATAAAAGCGGATGTTCTTCCGTGTGATGCCGATGCGGTCTTCCACGTCTTTAATCTTCATGGCTGCTTTCTCTTTCACTGCGGCGATTTCGGTGATTTCCCTCTGATCGTATACCTTCCACCAGGGGGAATGTCAACAAAAAACAGAAAAAAAAACCGTAAAACTTCACAAGAGCGTTTTTGCAGCGAAAAAAATCCCGCGCAGGCCTGTTTTCCTCAAATGCGGGATTTTTCATGGCCTGCGCGGGATTTCAATACAATTCATTGAACTTCTAATACGGTTTCCGAATAGCCTTCAGCGTGCCGCAGATCCCGGCCAGGGCAGCCAGGGCGAGCATCGTCCAGAACAGCATATTATTATGATCTCCGGTCTTCGGGGTTTTGCCTGCCGGGGGCCACTTCCCCGCCGACGGCGGCGTTGCCGTGCGCTGGTTCACGATCGTGAATCCGGTCTGCGCGTTTCCGCTGACGTAGGCCGTGTAGCCTTCTACCGCAGACTCTTCCACGGTATAGACAATGGTCTTTCCGTTCTTTTCCACGGGCAGATCTGTAAACGATGCCTTCCAGCCGGCGGCTTCGCTCAGCTCCATCGTCTGAACCGCTTCGCCGTCCGCGAGCAGTTTCACCGTAATGCTTCCAGGCCGTTTCTGATCCGCGTTATCGTTGTCGTTCCAGACCTTTGTGACAGGTACAGACGTACGCTTCTCTTCCGGTGTGTGCGTGTTGATCACGGAGAAACCGCTCAAAGCCGTACCGACCACCGCAGAGGTATATCCCGCTACGGGGACCTCCGCCACAGTATACTCGACCGGCTTGCCGTCTTTTTCCGCGGGCAGGTCCGCAAAGGCAGCCATCCAGTCGTTCGCGGCGCTGAGCACCACGGAATCGCCGGTCGCTGCGCCGTCGGCAAGCAGGTTGACCGTGACCGCTGCGGGGCGGATCTGATCCGCGTCGCTGCCATCGTCCCAGACCTTGTATACTTTAAGTTCCGTTTTCTCCGGTTCGGGCGTATGCGCGTTGACGATCACGAAGCCCTTCTCCATATCACCGGTGATTTCGGACGTATAGCCCTCCGGAACATCCGGCTCCTGAATCGTATACAGGATCTCTTTTCCGGCTTCCACAGCCAGCAGATTGGAGAACGTATACTGCCAGCCGTTGGCCTCATTGAGCACGGCCTGACGGAATGCCTTTCCGTCCTTTTGCAGCATAACGGTGATGCTCTCCGGCCGTTTGCCGTCCTTGTCCTTTTCGTCGTCCCAGACCTTGAACACCCGGATCTCTGTCAGCTTCGGTGTGTGCCTGTTCTCGACGATGAAACCATCCGCCGCGTTTCCGAGTACGACGGCTTCATATCCTTCGACCGCGGCTTCCACGATCGTATACTTGATTTCAATGCCCTGATCCCGGTACTTCGGAAGATCCGCAAACTCGGCTTTCCACTGGTTTTCGCTGTTGAGTTCCAGCGTAAGGCCGGTGTCTTCATCGTCCGCCAGCAGCTTTACCGTGACGGCGGCCGGGCGGCTGCCGTCCAGATTATCCTGATCGGTCCAGATTTTCCGGACGGGAATCTTCGTTTTCTCCGGCTCGTGGGTATTGGTTACCGTAATGCTGTAAGCGCCGGTCTCTTCGTCCTTTTCCAGGGCACCACAGGCAGCCGTATAGCCTTCCGGCGCTTCCTCGACGCCGTCCTCGGCCAGCTCCGCCACCGTGTACAGGATCTCGGTGCCGTCCGCCAGATAGGGGATCAGTTTCTCCCAGGTGAAACTCCAGTTGTTGGCCCGGTTTAAGGCCACCGGATCACCCATGGCAGCGCCGTCCGCCATCAGCTGAACCAGAATGCTCTTTGGACGAATCCCGTCCCGGTCCTCATCATCGGCCCATTCTTTGGTGACGGTGAGGTCGGCGACCAGCTTGTTGAAAATCACCAGACCATCAACGACCGGATCGTCATACTTTTTGACGGTATCCTCCGTCACGGTATATACGTGGTCCTTCTCCAGACCGCTGACAACAATGACCCAGAAGGTATCGTCCGCCAGCTTCCATTCGCCGGTCTCTGAATCATAGAGCTCGTCCATCGACCCGTCATCCGCCCGGAGGATGTCGGAGTAAGGTGCGATCTTTTTGGCCTCGTCGCCCTTTAGAACCGCAACCGTCGCGGAGAGGGTATCCAGGGTGCCCAGATCCGTGCCGTCCTGATACAGATGGATGCTGGAAATCAGATCCTCCGGACGGGTACCGCCGGCATTCAGACCATCTTCCCAGATCTTCACGATCTTGATCTCCATCTGGGACCGGGTACCGATCTCGAGCAGGCCGTTGCAGCCGATGGCGCCGCCGGCGCCAAAATAGCCGTCTTCCGGATGGGTGGACACCGTATTCTCTGTAAAGATGACCTTGGCGCCGCTTACATCCGTGACCGTGGGATCCGACTGGGCAAACAGGGAATAAACCGTATTGCCCTGATCGTTTTGGGCCTCCACGGTCCGGGCCGTCCAGCGGTGCAGACCGCCGTTGAACATGTGCTCAAACAGCTCATAGCTGTAGATAAAGAATCCCTCCCGTCCGGGGATCTCCTCCCCGGTAGAATGATCCACATGATCCTTGGTCTGGAAATAGACGTCCTTGAATTCCTTGCCGTCGGGCTTCCGATTCTTGTCGGTATCGTCCGTATGGTTGTTGAAAACCGCCGCGCCGCTGATCCCGCGCACCTGCGCCGTACCGGTGGTACAGGTTGCCAGACCGCCGCCGGCATCCTGCGCATAGTTGTTGTAGATGGCCGCGTCTTCCATATAGACATAGGCCACATTGATGAAGAGACCGCCGCCGGCGAAGTCAACGGCAAATTCCACCGTATTGCCAATGAATTCCGTCGGATCGCCGTTCAGATCGCGGATGTTCGCCTGCGCACCGTGGGCAACGGTCATCGCACCGCCGTAGATGCCGGCATAGTTTTTGGTGAACTTGGCGCCGTTTACGTTCAGTGTGGTCTTTGAGCCGTTGGCGTAAATCGCGCCGCCGCTGGAGTTGTTGAAGGTGTAGGCCATGTTTTCGTTGAACCGCGTACCGTTCAGCGTCACCTCACTGTCCAGCACATAAAGAGCCCCGCCGTCATGGGTCAGTTTGGAGGCCGGAATATCATACTCCTCTCCATCCATCACCCAAACGACACCGTTGGCTTCGAAGAGAGCTGCGCCGATGACCGACGAAACACAATTATTCATATAAACGGCGCCGCCCAGCCAGGCATTATTCCCGGTGAACGTCACCCCGTCCTCTATGATCAGCGCGCTGCCGTCTACGCAGAGGGCGCCGCCGTTCGTTCCGGCCATGTTGGAGATAAATCTGCCGGACTCAATGGTCAGCGTGGAGCCGGGATCCCAGACGACGCCGCCGTTCGCGGCGGAGTTGCCCGTAAAGACCGGATCCCCCTTGATGGTGATGACGGAATCCTGTGCCCAGATGACGCCGCCATTACCGCCGGTCGTATTGTCCGAATACGTACCGCCGTCCAGAATCACGGTACCGCCGACGGCATTCACCAGGCCGTCGCCGTAATTGGCATTCCCCGCAGCCGTACAGTCTTTCAGAGACAGCGCGGCGCCGCTTCCCGCACACAGGCTGTGCGTTGCCTGAAGACGGATGCCGTCCGCCGCGGTCACGCCGGAGGACACCGTAAAGGTTCCGTTGTTTTCGAGGGTTCCCGGGCCGTTGATCGTATTTTCTCCGGTAAAGCTTGCGATCCCGGCGACGGTCAGCGTTTTTCCGTCGGCCACGTTGATCATCGCGGTTTCTGCCGTCAGCCCGCCGGACAGCGTGATATCTTCATTCACGTTCAGGACCGCGGCGTTCTTCATCTGAAGATTGGAACCCGCCTGCAGTTTGAGCTGATCGCCGGAAACGCTCTTTTCCGCGCCGTCCATGATCAGGGTTCCGCCGCTTTCGACGACGATCATGGGATCATCCACGGACGTAACGTTCACGGCGGCAAGCTTCACCGTCTTTTCGCCGATGGTGACGGTCCGGTTTTCTCCCGTAAGATCCACCGTTGTCTCGGCCGGATCCGTGCTGATGCTGTTATCCTGTTTTAATGTCAGCTGCAGTCCGTTCGTGACAGTGATCGTGTCAAGGGTATAACCCTTGATTTTCAGGATTGCATTGTTCTCAAAGGCCGTCGCCGCAGGCAGATCCTCCGGCGTGTAGTTGTCCGATTCGGAAATATCGAGCGTGCCGCCGGCGGATACGTTCACCTCATCGGAAACCGTCGACGTATCCTTGATGGACGCAGTCGCGCCGGAAGCCACCGTGAGTTTGGCATTGTTCATCCGGGTGCCGTTTTGCATCGTCAGGGTGCCGCCGGTAACGCAAAGGTGCACCGGATTGACGGTGGCGCCGTCGAGAACCACCGTACCTGCGCTGTAGATCGTCGGGGCGGTCTTGTTGTTCCCGATGACCTCGGACTCCTTGATCGTCAGCGTACCGCCGGCCAGGACGTCAATGGCTCTCGGCTTGACCCAGAACACATGACGGGAGCCGTTTTGAAGGGTCAGAGAAGATCCGTCCTCCACCCTGAAGAAATAGTTGCTTGCAACCGCGTCGGGTCTGACCGTGGTCTGATCCAGGATCAGATTGCCGCCGTTCCTTATGGTTACTCCGTTGGCATTCTTGGGATTAAACGCGGCGCCGGTCACCTTCGTGGTGCCGTTTTCCACCGTAAAATTTGTACTGCTTTCGACGAACTCGCCGGGACCGCTGATGGTGCTGGTACCGGAAAAAACCGTCGGATTCCCGGCAGCGGTCAGCGACTTGCCGGAAGGAATACTGACCGTTGCGTCCGTCACCCTCAGCACACCGCTCAGTGTCTGGGTGCTGCCGACGTTGTATACCGCGCCGGATTCCACATTCACGTTCATCCCGCCGCCGGTGCCGGACGCAGGATAGATCGTGCCGTTTCTCAGGGTCAGCGTTGCGCCGTTGGCCAGACTGAACACGGAAGAATCGACCGTTCCGGCATTGTCCAGAATCAACGTGCCGCCGGCCTGAACCGTGACGGTTCCGCTGACAGAGCTGCTGCCCGTGACGGTCATCGTCGCACCGTTTGAAACCGTGATGCCCGCACCGCTCAGCGCGGATCCATCCAGCACCAGATTCGCGCCGCTCGCTACGCTGATGCCGACGCTCTCGGCCAGTTTGATCGTGCTGTCTTTCACGGTCAGCGTGCCGCTTTTGACGTTAATGACACCGCCGGGACCCGCGATGGTTCCGGCAATGCCGGACATCGTATTGGTGCCGCTGTAGTTCAGCGAACCGCCGCCGCCGCTGGGATACGCGCCCACGAGCATAAATACTGTATCGGCCGAGGCGTTGGCCGGGCCATTGAGGGTTAAACCTTCTGCATTGATTGAGGCATTCTTCCAGATGTTGATCGGGAGGGTGTTCGCTGCGCTGTCAATCGTTACATTATTGAAAGTCAGGCTGGCGTTCGTATTTGTTCTTGCGATAAACGCGGAGCCTCTGCTGCCTGCAACACCGCCGATGAAACGATTGCTCGCCTCGTTGGTGACCGTACCGTCTTGAATGGCCGCCGTACCGCTTTGCGGGCCGAAAACAACACCGCCATCGCCGATGGTGAAGCTTCCGGTCTTGGTTTCGCCGCTTTTCATATCCACCCTGGAGGTCACCGTCTCGCCGGGAACCGCACCCTTGATCGCCGGCGTTTCTTCCGATTCGGGTGCACTCAAAAGAACAGGAGCTTCCTCTGAAATCTCTTCGGAAAACGCCTCCTCTGCCTCTGCTGCTGTCTCATCCTGGGTGCTGTCATCCGTCGCATAGACGGTGGCAGGCATGGCGCTCAAAATCAACGCGAGCAGCAGCAAAACGCTTAATACTCTGCGCTTCATTTCTTCCTCCTTTATCGAATATCCAGACATTATTTCCGGATACGCTGATTGAAGCGCATCCGGCCATTTGTAAAAGACTCCTCATTTTAACAGCAAAATATGCGGCGGACATCAGCCAAAAGGATGATCTTTGCCGATGCCGGCATCCTTATTCCGCTCCGCGCATGATGATGCGCGGGCCGCCTTCGTGACGCACATATTCTTCGGTGATGATGACGCGGCCGATGTCCTTGTCCTTCGGAATCTCGAACATGATGTCAAGCATCAGGTCCTCGATGATCGAGCGCAGCGCCCGGGCGCCGAGTTCTTTTTCCTCGGCCATCCGCGCGATTTCCAGAAGGGCGCCGTCGTCGAACTGCAGATCCACCTCGTCAAACTGCAGCAGTTTCTGATACTGCTTGATGATGGCGTTCTGCGGCTCCTTTAAAATCCGCACCAGCATCTCTTCGCTCAGCGGGTCAAGAACACCCACGATGGGCAGACGGCCGATAAACTCCGGAATCAGCCCGAATTTGCGCAGATCCTCGGAGGTCACGCGGTCTAAAAGGCTCTTTTCGCCGTCGAAACGGTCCTTTAAGTCGGCCACGAAGCCGACGGAAGACTTGCGGTTTAAGCGCTCCTTGATGATATCGTCGAGACCGGCAAAGGCTCCCCCGCAGATGAAGAGGATGTTTCGGGTGTCGATCATCTCCATGGGCACCATGGCGTTCTTGCTCGAAGCGCCGACGGGCACCTCCACCTCGGATCCCTCAAGCAGCTTCAGCAGGCCCTGCTGGACGGCTTCACCGGAAACGTCGCGGGTCGTCGTGTTCGGCTTTTTCGCAAGCTTGTCGATTTCGTCAATGAAGACGATGCCGTGTTCGGCGCGCTCGACGTCATTGTCCGCGGCGGCGAGCAGCTTGGAAACCACGCTTTCGATGTCGTCGCCGATGTAGCCGGCTTCCGTCAGAGACGTCGCGTCCGTGATGGCCAGCGGCACGTTTAAAAGCCGGGCCAGCGTGCGGACAAGGTACGTTTTGCCGCTGCCGGTCGGGCCGATCAGCAGGATGTTGGACTTTTCGATCTCCACGTTGGCAAGGGGATCCTCGCTCCTGACGCGGGCGCCGACGGGCCGGTTTTCAAACTCCTCTTCGCTGTGTACACGCTTGTAGTGGTTGTATACGGCAACGGAGATGACCTTCTTCGCATGCTCCTGTCCGACCACGTAGCGGTCTAAGGCCTCCTTGATCCGGTGCGGCGCGGGCATGTCTTCGATGTCGAGCTGTTCATATTCGTAATCTCCGGCATTCTCTTCCGTCCGCGCGGGACGCTTGGCCTTGCGCTTGACCTTCGGCGCGCCCGGCATCATGCCGCTGAACATATCAGACATGTTGAAGACGGGCATGCCGAAGATGCCCATCGGGCCCTCGTCGGGGCGCGGCTTCTCCCCGGGCGTTTCCTCCGGCGTCCCGTCAGGGTCGTTGGGCGTAAGAGCGGCGGGCATGTCCTCCGCCGCCGGCGCCCCGTCTTCCGTGACGACCTGCGGCTTCGCTTCCTCCGGCGTATCCCGCCGGGCCGGATCCGCGCCGGGAAACAGGCGCTCCAGCCCGGACATGGAGGAAAACAGCTCCTTCAGCTGCTCCGGCATGTTCTGCGCGGCGTTAACCGCATTCTGCATGCACTCGGAGCAGACACACAGTCCGCCGGGCAGGCGGATCATTTTACCGGCCGTATCCTCGGAACGGCCGCACAGCATGCAGTATCCGTGATCCTGATAATTGTTCTCAGACATGGCTTTTCCTATCTATTCCGCCGGATGATCGGATCCGGCATCCTCCGCTTCGTTTTCGATGACCTGGTCAAGCAGATCCCACAGATCCTCCAGTCCCTCTTTTGTCACCGCCGAAAACGGCAGAAAGATTTCATCCGGGGAGGCGCCGAAGCATTTGCGCAGGTGCGCCAGCTGCCGGGCCACCTGTCCGCGGGAAAGCTTGTCGGCCTTCGTCGCGATCACAATGGGCTGGTATTCCATGTATTCGATCCAGTCGTACATCTGCAGGTCGTTTTCCGTCGGATCGTGGCGGATATCCACCAGAAGAAAAACTGCCCGAAGTTTTTCCGACGAATCCAGGTAGCGGGCGATCATTTCACCCCATTGCTGCCTTTCTTTTTCGGAAACCCGGGCATATCCGTAGCCCGGGAGATCCACCAGATAGATCTCCCGGTTCAGGTTATAGAAATTGATGGTCTGCGTTTTCCCGGGCTGGCCCGAGGTCCGCGCTAAGGCCTTGCGCTGCATCAGCGCGTTGATCAGCGACGATTTCCCCACATTGGAACGTCCCGCAAACGCCACTTCAGGCAGGGTATTGCGGGGAAGCGTGCTGGTAATGCCGCAGACGGTTTCCAGCTGTGCGCTTTTGATGACCATGGGCTACACCGCCTTTTTCTGAGCGCCGATCTCCTCCGCGATCTCTCCGGTGATGGCGTCAGCCAAAGCATCGGCCTCGTCGGCGATGGAAGAAACCGCATCCTCTGCACCGTCGATCTGCGCGTCTACGATTTCTTTGGTGATGACAAGCTCATGGATATCGTTCTGCGAGGGGATGTGGTACATGTAGTCCATCATCACACCCTCGACGATCGCCCGCAGGCCGCGGGCGCCGGTTTTGCGTTCCATGGCCTTCGCCGCGATCTCCCGCAGCGCGTCTTCCGTAAAGGAAAGCTTGACGCCATCCATATCCAGCAGCGCCTGATACTGCTTCACCAGGCTGTTCTTCGGCTCGGTCAGAATCCGGATCAGGGCATCTTCGTCCAGCTCGTCCAGGGACACGGTAATCGGCACACGGCCGATGAATTCCGGGATCAGGCCGAACTTGATGAAATCCTGGGGGAGCACCTTGCGGAGCAGGTCGCCGATCGGATGCCCGTCCTTCGGGCGCACTTCGGCGCCGAAGCCGATGCCCCGGCGGTCCTGTCTCGACTCGATGATCTTGTCGAGCCCGGCAAACGCGCCGCCGCAGATGAAGAGGATATTCGTCGTATCGATCGGGATCAGCTCCTGCTGCGGGTGTTTGCGGCCGCCCTGGGGCGGAACGGAGGCCACCGTGCCCTCAAGGATTTTCAGCAGCGCCTGCTGCACGCCTTCGCCGGAGACGTCGCGGGTGATCGAAACGTTTTCGGACTTCTTGGTGATCTTGTCGATTTCGTCGATGTAGACGATGCCGAGCTGAGCGCGCTCCACGTCATAATCCGCGGCCTGAATCAGCTTTAAGAGGATGTTTTCCACGTCCTCGCCGACATATCCGGCCTCGGTCAGGGTCGTCGCGTCCGCAATCGCGAACGGCACGCCCAGAATCCGGGCGAGGGTCTGCGCGAGAAGCGTTTTGCCGCTGCCGGTCGGGCCGAGCATCAGCACGTTGCTCTTCTGCAGTTCCACGTCCGTGCGGCCGGAATCTCCGGCCAGGATGCGCTTGTAGTGGTTGTACACCGCCACGGAAAGCACCTTTTTGGCTTCCTCCTGGCCGATGACATACTGATCCAGAAACGCCTTCATTTCCTCCGGCTTCTGGAGATTGATATCGAGATCGCTGCCGGTGGTCCACTCGTCGGTTTCTTCGGCTTCCTCCGCGATGATCTCCACACAGATATCCACGCACTCGTCGCAGATATAGGCGCCGTCGGGCCCGGCAATCAGCTTGTGCACCTGCCGCTGGGACTTCCCGCAGAACGAACAGCGTACGCGGTCTTCGGTAAATTTTGCCATAGTATCTCCTTGCGCGGAATGATTAATCGCGATGCGTGATGATGCGGTCGATCAGGCCGTAATCCAGCGCTTCCTGCGCGTCCATATAGTGATCGCGCTCGGTATCCGCCGCGACCCTTTCCACCGGCTGGCCGGTGGCGGCCGCGAGCATCTCGTTTAATTTCCGCTTGGTTTTGATGATATTCTCCGCCGCGATCTCGATCTCGGTCGCCTGGCCCTTTGCGCCGCCGGACGGCTGATGAATCATGATTTCGGCATTCGGCAGCGCCAGGCGCTTGCCCTTCGCGCCGCCCGCCAGAAGAAAGGCGCCCATGGACGCCGCCATGCCCACGCAGATCGTGGAGACATCGCACTTGATATACTGCATGGTGTCGTAGATGGCGAGACCGCAGGAAACGATGCCGCCGGGGGAATTGATGTAAAGATGGATGTCCTTCCCCGGGTCCTCGCTCTCCAAAAACAGCAGCTGCGCCACGACAAGGCTGGCCGTGGTTTCGTTGACCTCTTCACCGAGGAAGATGATGCGGTCCTTTAACAGACGGGAATAAATATCGTAGGAACGTTCGCCCCGGCTGTTCTGTTCGATGACATAAGGCATGGATGGCATATCATCCGCCTCCTTTCTATGATGTGCTTTGCGGGCGTCAAACAAAATTTGACACCCGCTTTTTCTGCTTGTTTATGAATGGTTCACGCTGCCTGAACGCGCCTTATTCCGCTTCGGAAGCCTCTTCCTTCGCCGGCTCTTCCACCGGATCCACGTCGACGGCGTTCTCTAAGATCAGGTCCACCGCCTTCTGGATGGCCAGGTCGTTCTTCATGGACTTGCGCTGCTCGTCGCCGAAGATCTCCTTGATCTGGTCGACCGGCATGTTGTACATCTCGGACATGCGGGTGAATTCGCTCTCCAGATCGTCGTCGCTGACTTCGATGGCCGCATCCTTCGCGACCGCCTCAAGCACCAGGGACTGCTGGATCCGGCGCACGGCATCCGGACGCATCTGCTCCGCGAAGGCGTCGCGGGTCATGCCGGTGTACTGCATGTACTGCTGCATCGTCAGGCCCTGCTGGGACAGATTCTGCGAGAACTCCTGCATCATATTGTCGACCTGGCTGTCGATCATGGCATCCGGGATGTCCATTTCGCAGCGCTCGACAAGCTTCTCGACCGCTTCCTGGGAACGGGCGCTCTTCGCTGCGTTCTCCTTGCGGGTCACAAGCTTCGCGCGGACGTCATCCTTGTATTCGTCAAGGGTGTCGAACTCGGAAACATCCTGTGCGAACTCGTCGTCAAGCTCCGGAAGTTCCGTGGTTTTGACGGCGTTGACATGCACCTTGAACAGGGCCGGCTTGCCGGCAAGCTCTGCCGCCTGATAGTTCTCCGGGAACGTCACGTTGACGTCGACGTCTTCGCCGGCGCTCTTTCCGACGAGCTGATCCTCAAAGGTATCGATAAAGGAATGGCTGCCCAGCTTCAGGTCGAAATTGTCACCCTTGCCGCCGTCAAATGCCACGTCATCCACAAAGCCTTCGAAGTCGATGTTGACCGTGTCGTCCAGCTCGGCGGCGCGCTCCACTTCGACGGTACGGGCGTTGCGGCTTCTTTCGCGCTCCACCTCGGCGTCCACTTCCTCATCGGTCACGGAAACGTCGGCGCGGGTCACTTCGATGCCCTTGTAATCGCCTAAGGTCACCTCCGGCTTCACCGCAACCTTTGCGGAGAAGATGAAGGTCTTGCCTTTCTCGATCTGTTCGATCTCAATTTCCGGCTGGGAGACGATATCAAGACCGCTCTCGTCATAGGCCTTCGGATAATGCTCCTGCAGAAGCAGGTTCGCCGCGTCCTCGTAGAAGACGGAGGGACCGTACATGCGCTCCACCATCTGGCGCGGCACCTTGCCCTTGCGGAAGCCCGGAAGGGAAATGCTGTTCTTCTGACGGTTGTACACCGCCTCAATGGCCTTTTCGAGAGCTTCGGCTTCCACCTCCACCGTCAGTTTTGCCATGTTGTTTTCAAGCTTTTCAACCTGTACGCTCATTTTGCGTTCTCCTTATAAATCACTCTATGGTTGCATCTGCGGAATCGCGCGCTGCCTGTAAATAAGAAGACGCAATGCCGAAACTGCAATCGGGTCACAAACAGAAGGATTATAGCACACAATCCCGCTTCAAGTAAATGCTTTTATGCACCAAACCCGGCATCGGACCGAAACGCAGGTGCGAACCGGTCCGCTCAGGCCCGTTTCTTCCCGTAAACGATCTTGTCTGCCAGACTTTCCGCCGCGGCCTCGTCCTTAAAATAAGCGACGATCGCCAGGCCGAAATCGATGGCCGTACCCATGCCCCGGCTGGTGATCAGATTGCCGTCGCAAACGACCGTATCCGTTTCATAGATGCATCCCGGCATCTGCTCTCCTACGCCGGGATAGGACGTGGCGTGCTTTCCCTCCAGGATCCCGGCCTTCGCGAGGACGCTCGGGGCGGCGCAGATCGCCGCAACCAGTTTTCCGGAGGCAGCAAATTCCTGTACCGCGGAAATCACCTTTTCGGATTCCTTCAGATTCTTTGTGCCGGTCAGCCCGCCGGGAAGAATGATTCCGTCATAAGAAGACAGATCCACCTCGGAAAGGATCATGTCCGACCGGAAGATAATCCCGTGGGAACCGGATATCAACTGCCCGCCCTTCACCGACAGCATATCCGTCATAATGCCTGCCCGCCGCAGAAGATCGACCACCGCAAGCGCCTCGATCTCCTCGCAGCCGTCTGCCAGAAATACAGCAATCTTTGTCATGTTCTCCCTTTCTTTTCACGCAAATACAATGGATCCCGGATGCCGGCGGTTACTGCCAGGTCGCCGGCAGCTGTCCCAGCGCACGCGAAACCATCGCGTTTCCTTCGCCGATGAAATCGCGTTCAAAGGTCAGATTCGTATCCGGCCCGCACACCATCACACGCGCCACCTCGTCCAGGCAGCCGGAGATATCGATGGCGCCCTCGTGGGAATGCACGCTCAGTGCGCCCTCCTCGCAGCCGCCGGCCGCGTGGGCATGGGCCGCCGCGGTCTGCGGATTGTCCGTCGCGTTCTCCCTTGCCTTTCCGATGGATTTCTCGCGTTCGGCAGCCTCTTTTTTCCGCTTGTGTTCTTCGAGCTGCGCTTTCTTCTCTTCCATCCGCGCACGGGCTTCCGCCTGCCGGCGGGCATTCTCGTCCGCCTGCATGCGGCGCTGCTCTTCGGCCTTGTAGCCGGCAATCTTCTGGCGCTGCTGCGCAAGCTGCAGCTCCTTCTTCATCCGGTCCGCAACCGACGAAGACGCGTCTCCCCCGGAATAGACGGCCGGATCCTTCACCCCCCGCATCAAAGCCTCCAGAAGGCTGCCGGTTCCCGTTTCTTCCGGTGCGGCGTTGCGTGACGTCTGATTCCGGAACAGATCGTCCACCGGCATCTGCATCTGCTCAAAAATAGATGCCTGCTCCTTTGCGGCCGGTGTGCGCACAGCCGGCTGCAAAGGATTCTCCGGCCGCTCGGACGGGTTCTGCGGCGGTTTCCGGTTTGACGGTGTGGTGCGGCTGAAGGCCATCAGGATATAAATCAGTACCACCACCAGAAACAGGATCATGCCATTCATATCATTCTCCTCCTTCTTCGCTTGTTTTCTGCCAGGGTTCCCGGTCCAGAATGCCGACATTCTCCGCAAACGAACCGCTCAGTTCGTTCAGACGGTCGGCGATCCGGCAAAGCCCCTCCTCCGAAAACGGTTCCAAAACCGTCTGCCTCAGCGCCGGATCCGTCGCGTCATACGCGTACGGCCCGGGCCAGACCGTTGCCTGAAAGACATCCGGTTCGGTTTCGTCCGTTCCGTTGATACGTTCCACGCGGTAGCGCATGGCTTTGTCGCTGCCGGTAAAGACCGCCGAACGGTAATACCCCAGCGACAGAAGATCGGTTCGCTTGATCATGGCTCTCCTGTTCCATGCAGCGCATCGTCTGCTGTCAGTCTATTTTACCCCAGCCGGGGGAACTCCTCAAGGAGGCCGGCGCGGGAAAGAATCTCCGAAGCGATTTCCGCCGCCCGGCGCCCGTCCGTCGACACGGAAAAATCCGACGCCGTCTCGTACAGCGGACGGCGCTCGCGGAGCATTTCTTCGATATCTTCGATGGTTTTCTTCCCGTTCAGAAGCGGACGGCTGTCGTCGAAACGGACACGGGAAAGAATGGTCTGCGGCGAGGCCGTCAGCCAGATCACGGTTCCCCGCTCCCGCATCCGGGCGATATTGGCGGGGCTCTTGATCACGCCGCCGCCGCAGGACACGATGGCGCCGCCCCGCGAAGAGACTTCATCCAGCAGACGGCTTTCCATCCGGCGGAATTCCTCTTCGCCGTATTCGGCAAAAATCTCCGCAATCCGCATGCCGCAGCGCTCTTCGATTTCGCGGTCCAGATCCGTCATCGGCCAGTGGGTCAGGCGCCGAAGCGCACGGGCGACCGTCGTCTTGCCCGCTCCCATAAAGCCAATCAGAAACAGCGGATGTCCGGCGCCGATGGCATGGATGGCGTCCAGCGCCGCGTCCACCGACGCAAAGGGCATCTGTCCGGGCGCGCTGCCTTCGCCGACGGAGGCAAACGTCACCGAGGAACCGAACCACTCCCCAAAAACACGCGTCGGCGCGCCAAGCGCCCCCATCGACAGCGCGATCAGCGGAGTGCCCGCATCCTTCACGCGGCAGGCCGCTTCCGCCAGCCGCAGGACGTCTGTCAGATCCCGCGGCATGACCGCAAGCTTCGCGATGTCCGCACCAAGAGAAACCATGCCGCGCAGGCAGGCTTCCATTTCCTCTGTCGGCGGCGTTTTTGCAAAATCGTGATGGGAAGCAACCGCATAGATCCCGGCCTGCTGTACCGTGCGGACGGTTTCCCGCGGGTTCGTGCAGGTGTCCGTCTCGACGTCCAGAAGATCCGCCAGCGGCCGGCGGCTGACCCGCCGCAGCCAGGATTCGTATTCCTCGCCGGCAATCGCGGCGCTTCCGCCCTCGTTCTTTGTCCGCAACGTCACGAGAAACACCGTGGAATGACAAAGAACAGCCAGCCGGGCGGCGACGCGGCGCACAGCCAGCACGTCCTGCCAGGCCTCGAACCGGTCCGCCCGCCACTCAAGCATGCGGGCGCCCTGCTCCACAGCGTTCTGCGCCTGCAAAAGGATTTCTTTCTCGTTCGTCCCTGTCAGGGGAACGCATATGACCGGCCGTCCGGTTCCAATGGAAATTCCTTTAATGATCATAAATGACACCGATTGCTTTACTGCGTTGACGCGTCAATGTGCTGATTGACTTTTCGTCCTGAAATCGTTACGATGTATGAATAATGAAGTGATCCGTCCGTCCGCCGGCCGCGCGTGCCGGCGCCGGGCAACCGCGGAACAAGGAGTTTTTATGTCTCTTTCCTATCCTGCCACACGGCGGCTGCTCTGCCTTCTGGGGCACCCGGTCGGTCACAGCCTCTCGCCCGAGATGCACAATACGGCCATCGAGGCGCTGGGGCTGGATTACCACTATATGGCCTATGATATCACAGAATCGCAGATTGCGGATGCCCTTTCTTCCATGCGGCTTTTAAACGCCCGCGGATTCAATCTGACAATGCCGTTAAAAACCGCCGTTGTCCCCCTGCTCGACAGGCTCTGTGACAGCGCGCGGCTGACCGGCGCGGTCAACACCGTCGTCAACGACGACGTCGTTCTGACCGGCTGTACGACGGACGGAACCGGCTGCATGGACGCGCTTCGAAACCGGGGCATCACGGTTTGCGGAAGCCGGATCACCCTGCTCGGGGCCGGCGGCGCGGCGCGCGCCATTCTCGCCCAGGCCGCTTTGGACGGCGTTTCATTGGTGTACCTGGCCCGGAGGCGCAACGCGAACTGGGAAGAAACCCGGCGCTTTGCCGGACACATCGAGGCGGAATGCGGCATGCCGGTTGTGCTGACCGATCTGGCCGATCCGCAGGCGGTCCGCCGGGCGCTCTCAGACAGCAGCGTCCTGATCAACGCGACGAACGTCGGCATGGCACAAAGCAGCCAGCCGGACGCCTCTGTGCTGCCCGCCGCATTCCTTGATCCGCACCTGTTTGTCAGCGACGTCATTTACCACCCGAAACAGACGCGCCTTCTGGCCGACGCTGCGGCGGCCGGCTGCGCGACGCAGAACGGAGAAGACATGCTGCTGTATCAGGCCGCCGCGTCCTTCCGTCTGTGGACCGGCGAGGAAATGCCCGTGGCGCTCGTGCGCGAACGGTGTTTTTCGCAGCCGGCCGCACCGGCGGTTTGATCGTACATCCGTCTGCCGCAGGCGCTTTTCCATGAACCGAAAGGAAACAGATCATGAGTTTTCAGTACATCCGGAAGATGCCGGAACCCGAAGAAGTGCGGCAGGCAATGCCGCTCGAAGAAGAATACGCAAAACTGAAAGAACGCCGCGACCGTGAAATCGCCGATATTCTGACCGGCAGGGACGACCGCCTTCTGGCCATCATCGGTCCGTGTTCCGCCGACAACGAAGACGCCGTCTGCGAATACGTATCGCGGCTGGCGCCGGTGGCGGAAAAGATCAAAGACCGGGTGCTTGTCGTTCCCCGCATCTACACCAACAAGCCCCGCACGACCGGCTCCGGCTACAAGGGCATCGCCTCCCAGCCGGATCCGACCAAAGCGCCCGACATGTATGAAGGCCTGCTGGCCATGCGCCATATGCAGATCCGCGCCATCAAAGAAAGCGGCCTGACGGCGGCCGACGAGATGCTCTACCCGGAAAACTGGGGCTATGTGGAGGATCTGCTCTCCTACGTCGCCATCGGGGCCCGTTCCGTGGAAGACCAGCACCACCGGCTGACCGTCAGCGGCTTCGACGTAGCCAGCGGCATGAAGAATCCGACCTCCGGCGACTTTGCCGTCATGCTCAACAGCGTATACGCCGCGCAGCATCCGCATCACTTCACCTTCGCGGGCTATGAGGTGCGCACCACCGGAAACCCCCTCGCCCACACCATTCTGCGCGGCGCGGTCAGCAAACACGGAAACAACGTGCAGAACTACCATTACGAGGATCTGATCCGCCTGTATGACATGTACCAGGAGATGGATCTTATGAATCCCGCCTGCGTCATCGACTGCAACCATTCCAATTCCGGGAAGAAGTTTAAGGAGCAGATCCGCATCACGCGCGAAGTGCTTGCCAGCCGCCGGTATTCTCCCGAAGCGCGAAGCCTCGTCAAGGGCCTGATGATTGAAAGCTATCTGGTGGAAGGCGCGCAGAAAATCAACGACCACCCCGTCTACGGGCAGTCCATCACCGACCCCTGCATCGGCTGGGAAGACACGGAAGCACTGCTGTATCAGATTGCGGAGGCCAACGTCTAGGGCGCAATCAGCCGTTACAGCCTGCCCGAAAACTTTTTGGCGGCATACGCCAGAACGGCAGACACCGTCTTTCCGTCCTGGATCCGGCCGGCATAGATTTCATCCAGCAATTCATCCAGTGTAAACAGCCGGACATCGATCTCCTCGGCTTCGTCGAGGTGGCGTTGTCCGGTTTTTTCCGCGTTCGGAGCAAGATAAACAGAGATCGCCTCGTTGCAGAATGCCACCGTCGTGCGCAGCTCCAGAAGGAATTCCAGCGGGTCGCTGCGGTAGCCGGTCTCTTCCTCCAGTTCGCGCTTCGCGCACAGCGCCGGGTCCTCGTCCACGGCATCCCGCGATCCGGCCGGCACTTCCCAGGTATAGCGTCCCAGCGCCGGACGGTATTGACGCACCATCACCAGCCGGCCGTCCTTCGTAACCGGCAGAACGCAGGCCGCGCCCATCCGGTGCTCGACCAGATCCCAGGTCTGAACGTTCCCGTCCGGCACACGGACCTTTAAAGAAAACATGTCCAGAATCGATCCCCTGTGAATCAGGTTCTTCTCGAGAATCTCCAGTCCCGGCGGATCCTGTTTTGTCCAGATGTCCATTCGTTCCTCCTTCCATGCGGATATGCGAATGATGGCAGAGTGCGCAAACACTCTGCCATCTTCACATTTGATATTCTTTTGTTATTTTGCAAAGTCCGTCGCCCGGGATTCCCGGATGAGACTGACTTTAATCTGTCCCGGATAATCCAGCTCATCTTCGATGCGCTTGGAAATATTGCGGGCGAGCAATACCATTTCGGCATCGCTGACCTTTTCCGGGATGACACTGACGCGGATCTCGCGGCCTGCCTGAACGGCGAAGGCCTTCTCCACTCCCTCAAAATCGTTGGTAATGTCTTCTAACTGTTGAATTCGCTCGGTGTAGCTCTCCAGAGACTCTCTGCGGGCTCCGGGCCGCGCGGCGCTGATGGCGTCTGCCGCAGCTACGATCCAGGCGATCAGGGACTCGGGCTCGACATCGCCATGATGCGCTGCCACGGCATTGACGATGATGTCCGATTCCTTATACTTCTTGCAGAGTTCCACACCGATCTGCACGTGCGTGCCGGTGCTGCCCTCTTCATGGTCGATGGACTTGCCGATATCGTGCAGCAGTCCGGCGCGCTTCGCGGTGCGCACATCCACGCCGACTTCCGCGGCGATCAGCCCGGAGAGCTGTGCCACTTCGACGGAATGCTGCAGGGCGTTCTGTCCGTAACTGGTACGATACTTCATGCGGCCAAGGAGCTTGATCAGCTCGGGGTTCAGGCCGTGGATGCCGACTTCGAGCACGGCGTTCTCGCCGGCTTCACGGATGGTGGTATCCACTTCTTTCTTGGCTTTTTCGATCATTTCCTCGATGCGGGCCGGATGAATACGCCCGTCAACGATGAGTTTTTCCAGCGCGATCCGCGCGATTTCCCGGCGGACCGGGTCAAACGCGGAAAGAACAACCGCTTCCGGTGTATCATCGATGATGAGTTCCACACCGGTCATGGATTCGATCGTACGGATGTTGCGGCCCTCACGGCCGATGATCCGTCCCTTCATTTCGTCACTGGGAAGGGAAACCACGGAGATGGTCGCTTCGGCCACGTGATCCACCGCGCATTTCTGAATGGCGGTAACCACAATCTCCTTTGCCTTTTTGTTGGCCTCCTCCTTCGCTTGCGCTAAGGATTCTTTGACGATTTTGGCAGCGTCGATCTTTACGTCTTCTTCAACAGTTTTCAGAAGAATTTCCTTTGCCTGTTCTGAGGTGAGTCCGGAGATCCGCTCCAGTTCTGCGAGCCGCTGCTCATTGAGCTTTGCGATTTCCTCGCGGTCCTTCTCGATTGCCTGTTCACGGGTATTGAGGTCCTTTTCCTTCTTGGAGAGCTGATCGGACTTTTTGTCCAGATTCTCTTCCTTCTGAGCGATGCGGTTTTCCACACGCTGAACCTCTGCCCTGCGGTCACGGATTTCCTTGTCCAGTTCGTTCTTGGACTTCAGATTCTCCTCCTTGGCTTCCACAAGTGCCTCACGCTTTAAGGACTGCGCCTCTTTCACTGCTTCGTCAATAATCTCACGGGCTTTGTCTTCCGCGCTTCCGATTCGTTTTTCCGAAACATTGCGATGGTAATTGTTGGACAGTACCAAGGTGACCGGAACTGCAATGATCAGGGTCACGATGACCGCTATGATCACTTGCAACACAGGAGCACCTCCTTTATCTACTTGTCACAGTGCAAAAATAAAACCAATTTATTTTAGCCTTGTTTGTGCGAAGTGTCAAGGCGGACACGAAAGTTTCTGCGAACCAGATCAGCGGAGCGCACTGTAAATATCCGACATGGAAAATCCGCGCTGCCCCAGAAAACGGACCATGCGGGCTTTTTCCTGTTCCGTCGCCGTTTCCCTGTCGTAGCCCTTCTTTTTCAGAAGACTTTCGATAAGCGGCGCTTCTGATTCCGGGTACTCTTCTTCCAGCGCCGCGTCGATGATGTCATCCGCGATCCCGCGGCGCATCAGGTCCTGGCGGATCCGCAGCCGGCTGCGGCTTTCCGACTGGGAGCGGACGTAATTGCGCGCTAAGCGCCCGTCATCCGTGTAATGAAAGGACGCGACGTAATCCATCGCCGCCCGGACGGCCTCCGGCGGATAGCCGCCTTCGGTGAGTTTGCGTTCCAGCTGGGACACGGAACGGTCCTGCTGTTCGAGCAGGTGCATGGCGCGCTTTTTTGCGCGCGGAATCAGCACCTCCTCCAGGATCTGCTGCCGCGTTTCCGGCGAAAGCTCTTCTTCCTCGGACAGGCCGTATGCGGCCAGTTCTTTGCGGTATAACACAAAGTCTGCCCCGCCCTCGGGACAGACTCTGTACTTCCCGCCGCGCATCGCTTCGATCTGCATCACGCAGCTGCTCCTTTATCTTGATTCCTCTGCCTTCAATCTGAACAGAACGAAGGCCCCCTTTTATGCTGCTATTCTTCCGTTCCGGCGGTGACCCCGGCGCCCTCGGCAGCCGGCTCTTCCTTCGGCATGTAGTGATCGCGGATGCGCTGCTCCACTTCGGCGCACACCTCGGGATGCTCCTTCAGATACTGCTTGGCATTCTCGCGGCCCTGGCCGATCTTCTCGCCTTCGTAGGCATACCAGGCGCCGGACTTGTTGATGATGTCCAGATTCGCCGCAAGATCGAGCATCTCGCCTTCCTGAGAAATGCCGGTGCCGAACATGATGTCAAATTCCGCTTCGCGGAATGGCGGAGCCACCTTGTTCTTCACCACTTTGATGCGGGTGTGGTTGCCGATCACTTCGCCCTGGGCCTTGATGGACTCCACGCGGCGCACGTCCAGACGCACCGATGCGTAGAACTTCAGTGCACGGCCGCCGGTGGTGGTTTCCGGATTGCCGAACATGACGCCGATCTTCTCACGCAGCTGGTTGATGAAGATGACGATGCAGTTGGTGCGGCTGACGACACTGGTCAGCTTGCGTAGCGCCTGCGACATGAGGCGGGCCTGCAGGCCAACGTGGGAATCGCCCATATCGCCCTCGATTTCCGCCTTCGGAACCAAAGCGGCGACCGAGTCGACGACGATGATGTCCACCGCGCCGGAGCGGACCATGGTCTCGGCGATTTCGAGGGCCTGTTCGCCGTTGTCCGGCTGGGAGATGTAAAGATTATCAATATCCACGCCGATGTTGCGGGCGTAGACCGGGTCGAGCGCGTGCTCGGCGTCAATGAAGCCGGCAATGCCGCCGCGCTTCTGCACTTCGGCCACGCAGTGCAGCGCCACCGTCGTTTTTCCGGAAGACTCCGGTCCGTAAATCTCGATAATACGGCCCTTGGGCAGACCGCCCTGGCCGAGGGCGATGTCCAGGCTCAGCGAGCCGGTGGGCACCGTTTCGACACGCATGTTGGCGGCATCGTCGCCAAGCTTCATGACCGAACCGCGGCCGTACTGTTTTTCAATCTGCGAAATCGCAGCGTTCAACGCTTTGATCTTCTCTTCCTGCGCCATTCTTCTTTCCTCCTAAAAAATCGAACAGTTGTTCGTATTCAAATGGTAAACGACTTCTCCGTTTCTGTCAATACTAAAAATCATTTTCTGAGACCGCACGGAAAATCTTTCCTTCCGACAAACCCATCTTAGCGCATCCGCTGTTCCATTCATGGGACTCTCGGATCCGCTTTCGTCCGCCCGGAAAAAAGCATTCCGGCCGGGCACGGTATAAAACACGGGGATTTCATGAACCGGTACCGGCCTCGGTCTGCAGATGCCGGCATACAGAAAAAGAAAAAGAAAAGCAGTCCCGCCGTGCGGAACTGCTGTCATCATAGTTGAAAAGACACGCTGTGTCAAGGAACGGTGCCGGCACGCCGCTGCCGCTTTTACGCGCCGGGCTTTTGGCCCGCGCGGATTTACCGGGCGAATTCCGAGAGGACCAGCCCCTTGTTGCGGTCTAATGTCATGCCGACGGACCAGCTGTTGACAAACAAAAGGAGCGGCCGGTCTTTTAAGTCCTTGACGCGCTTCATGTCGGAGGTGCCGGAAATCTTATCGACCGGCACGTCGCTGTGCTCCACCCAGCGGATGTATTCGTAGGGCAGCGTCTCCATGCGGATTTCGACGTTGTACTCGTTGTTCAGCCGGTACTTTAAGACATCGAACTGCAGCACGCCGACCACGCCGACGATGATTTCTTCCATGCCGGTGTTGTACTCCTGGAAGATCTGGATCGCCCCCTCCTGGGCAATCTGGGTGATGCCCTTCATGAACTGCTTACGCTTCATGGTATCCACCTGCGCCACCCGCGCGAAATGCTCCGGCGCGAAGGTGGGGATGCCTTCAAAGGCAAAGGGCGACGGCGCGTTCGTCAGCGTATCGCCGATGGAGAAGATGCCCGGGTCAAACACACCGATGATGTCGCCCGCGCAGGCGTCCTCGATGATCTGCCGTTCGGAAGCCATCAGCTGCTGGGGCTGGGCCAGGCGGATCTTCTTTCCGCCCTGCACGTGAAATACTTCCATGCCCGCTTCGAACTTGCCGGAGGTGATGCGCATGAAGGCGATGCGGTCGCGGTGGGCCTTGTTCATGTTCGCCTGGATCTTGAAGACGAAGGCGGAGAAATAATCCGCAAAGGGATCGATCACGCCGCCGTCCGACGTGCGGGGAAGCGGGGACGTGGTCATCTGAAGAAAATGCTCCAGGAAGGTCTCCACGCCGAAGTTGGTCAGGGCCGATCCGAAGAACACCGGCGACAGCTCGCCCCGGCTGACCTTGTCCTGGTCGAATTCCTCGGCCGCGCCGTCCAAAAGCTCCATCTCGCCGGTCAGCGTCTCATAGGCTTCTTCGCCGATCTTTTCCGTAATGGACGGATCGTCGATGGAAACCGTTTCCAGATGGCCTTCCTTCGTGCCCTTCGCCGTGTCCGAGAACAGCAGCACATTCCGGGTGTTCCGGTCGTAGACGCCCTTGAAGCCTTTGCCGGATCCCAAGGGCCAGTTCACCGGACAGGTGGGGATCCCGAGCTCCTTCTCGATGTCGTCCATCAGCTCGAAGGTGTCCCGGGCGTCGCGGTCCATCTTGTTGATAAAGGTAAAAATCGGGATATGACGCATGGCGCAGACCTTGAACAGTTTGCGGGTCTGGGCCTCCACACCCTTGGACGCGTCGATCACCATCACGGCGGAATCCGCCGCCATCAGCGTACGGTAGGTATCTTCCGAGAAATCCTGGTGTCCGGGCGTATCTAAGATGTTGATGCAGTAGCCGTTATAATAAAACCGCAGCGCCGAAGACGTGACGGAAATACCACGTTCTTTTTCAATTTCCATCCAGTCGGAGACGGCGTGCTTCGCCGTGGCTTTCCCCTTGACGGAGCCGGCGGTATTGATGGCGCCGCCATAGAGAAGGAACTTCTCCGTCAGCGTGGTTTTACCGGCATCGGGGTGAGAAATGATGGCGAAGGTGCGGCGGGTTTTGATTTGATCCTGCAGTGTTTGCATAGGTTTTTCCTTTCAAATGTGTATGCATTCGCCATGCACGACATACTCGCGAACGCTCGCGTTCGCTCGTTGTCGCGGCATTCTCCGTATGCGGACTCGTCTGCCCCCGCCTCCGCGAGCAAGCTCGCGATGCGGGGTCTTCCTCGTCCGCGCATGGCTCATTACTTACGATCGGATGGGCAGGCTTTGCCGCCCATCCGATTCGCGCGAAGCGCACATCTCGCGCTATCGCGCTCGATGTACGTTGGCCATCGCATGCTTCGCGTGCGAGCACGCGCGCCTGCTCAGGCCTTATCGCGCAAAAAGGGAGATGCTTTTCACATCTCCCCTCCATTAGCAAACACGTTCATCAATTGTACTTGCGCTTGCGGGCCGCCTCGGCCTTCTTCTTGCGCTTGACGCTCGGCTTCTCGTAATGCTCCCGCTTGCGGATCTCCTGCTGGATACCGGCCTTGGCGCAGTTGCGCTTAAAGCGGCGCAGAGCGCTGTCGAGGGACTCATTCTCTTTTACGATGACCATAGACATAACTTAAACACCTCCTCCCGTTTTAAGGATAGGCGCGATTTTTCGACGCACTTAAATATTATAAACACTCGCAGAAAAAAATGCAAGCAATTGTTTTAGGAAAGCACCATTAGAAATTCACAAGCAAAATAACAAATCGTCGATCCTCTCGCGCGAAATAACCTTTAAAGCGCGCTGACGATATGGCGTTACACACTTTGTTATATGTACAATAATTTCACAAAAGTACCGGACGAGAATCCCGGCTATGAGGAACATGACAAAAGAACAGGACACACATTTACAACATGCGCCGAAAGGAGAACAATTATGAAAATGATCGCTCGCAAACTTGCATGTGTTATTATCATCGCATGCTTGGCAATTTATGGAAAAGAGTTTCATGCAGAAGCGCATGGAGATGACGGTTTTGTATTTGAAAACGTTGATCCCAGAGATTATATGGAACTGGACAGACCTTATTTTGACACAGAGCATATGATTGTGCCTTCAGCCGAATTAATTAATTCCATTTCCAGCCCCTGCTATTGTGAAATGTTCGGCGGTTCGCGTGGTTCTATCGTGTATATCTGCCCAAAGGATAAGTTCTATGGCAGCCCTCAAACACATAACTACTTTGATTTTGGAAGCTGGACCACGAAAACATGTACAGCAACAGTTTACTACTCGAACACAAAAGCCTGCTGCAGCAAATGTGGTTTTACTTTTTATTACGGAACCGCGCATGAATGCGCTGCGAATCACCAGAACTGCGGAAAAGGATATGAAAGCATTTGCACCATTGGCGGTTCATTACCTCCGGGAATTGTTCCATCATCTACGGGTAATAACATCGAATAAACCGCATAACAACTCTGGTATGTTTTTAATAATGATTATCACACCTGCATAGCAGACAATTCTCAATTATGATACCATATTCTCGTCCGGTATTTTCAAGGAGGTACTGTTATGCTGACACAGGATCAGGGAAAACACATTCTGCAACTGACTTATGAATCGGAAGCAATTATTGCTGAAGCAAAAAGCCGTCTGTCTTCGGACGAAAGATCCTGCCTTCTTCTCTATGCTTTATATGAAGACTTTCTGAACGCTGAATCAAAGTACAGAAGTCAATACATCCTGGATTACAACAAAGCATTCATGCCGGATAATTCTTCATCAGCACTCAGGTACATTTACCTTCAGGGATCTTATCATAATATCAATCAGGGAATACTTTGGAAAGTTTCGGGCGCAAATGATCCATCCTTTTCCGATGATTCTGAAAGCACAGCATCAGCAACTCAAAGAGCACTTCAACAGCCGCCCGCTGGGCCTAAGTTGGCATCCGCTGAAGAAAACATGATTCAGGCTCTTCATCGTCTGGAAGAACACTTGCTTGCCATCCCTGACATGCACAGTTTTCTCTCCGATACCTCACGAATTCGAATGAGAAAATATGAGGAAGCCTTACAGCTGACAGAAGAGTCCGCGCCGGGAGAAGCAGGGTTTCTTAGGGGAATGGAATACTTCGGCCATCTGCAAAACTTTCTTGATGCACCGAAACACTATCTGCGCTGCAACAGACAGCTTTTTCTTTGGGAGACAAAAATGCTTTGGTGGGTACCTGTCGTTGCAATGCTGGCATTAGCGCTCATCATCTGGTTCACAAATTTAAGGTATATTCTATCTCCTGACTGGATCAAATTGATGTCTGAATCAAGTAACGCATTCCGGGAATACCAGTTTCAGCGATTAGTCCCCCTTCTATCTCATATGGGATTAGCAATTATTGGTTTTGGATTATTATCTTTTGTTGCCGCTGAAGTCGTTCTCTTCATCGTTTCCGTAATCCGGTATTTCCAACGAAAAAAAGCCGGAAAGTATACCGCATTTGAGGGCGAGTGGGCCCTGATATCCCACGAGAAAGCTTAAACCCGCAGCATATAGCATATAGTCGGATTTTACAGAGAAGCCTTCAGCATGATTCATATGACTATCTTTGGGAGGTAATTCTTTATGAAAAAAATAGTGCTTACTATTCTCCTGCTGTCTTTTATTTTTACAGCAGTTTCATGTGGGCAAAGTACATCTGAATCTGAATTGACCAGCAATCAGCAACCGGTTACCGTAACACCAGAAGGCACTCCGTCTGATCAGAATTCCATCAGCACTGCCGATAGCAGCGATAATGATATTTCAAACGACATGCTCCAGAAAGGTGAGAATTTCTGGTCGCTGCACTTGCCGATTCCGGCCTATCCATTTTCTCCCTCCGCAGTTTTCCAGCAGGAGCTGAAAGAAACCGAGACTGCTGAAAACGAACATACTAAGACAGTCATTGGCCGCGGCAGCCGTTCTTTCGATACATGGCAGGAACTTGAAGACTTCATCGGCTCACAGATCTGGAATCCCCTGGAGGAAGATGCATCGTTAGCAAAAGTTCACTATACCGGAACCAGCGGCGTTACCCCCGGTGCTGAACCACATTCCATAGTCTTCTGGACGTGCGATGAAAACAGAACCCTGCAATCCATGACAGTTCAGGCGGGATATTCTGCAGGAAGCAACCCGGTTATTCTTTATCTGTATCTCTTTTCAAAAGACACTGACCACGTTGACGTCGAGGGTCCCCTTGCCAATCAGACTGTAGAAACAGAAACATCAGACATTGAAGGAGTCGGAACCGTTGCTTCTCTTCACAACTCCTATGAAGGATTTGATGGCCGTCACATATACTTTGTTCGCGACAACATACTTTATACCGTATCAGTAATGGGGCAGGCGGAATCAGACACGCTTAATATTATGGAGACCGTCTCAGCTGATCTGTTTAGAAATTGACAACGCTATAATAAAACCATAAAATACAATTAAATATGATTTTTAAGGCAAGCAACTTTTCATTTTATGCTGTTCAGTCAACCGTCATGACCCTTATGGCGGTTGACAGTTTCTCTTTCTCATAGAGGACAATTCTATGCAAATAACGATCTGTGATGACGACACTATTTTTTGCAAACAGCTGTCCACATATATCACTGCTTATTTTCGGGATCATAATTTAGAAATTCCCGAAATATCTATATTATCAGATGGCAACGAATTGATAAGTAAAAACAACTGCGGTGATCTGCTTTTTCTCGATATTGAGATGCCTGGTATGAACGGCATCGAAGCAGGAAATCTCATAAAGAAGGATCACCCTCACTGCATCATCATTGTGATCACCGCATATGACCAATATTTAGATGACGCAATGCGCTTTCATGTATTTCGTTATCTTTCAAAACCTTTGCAGACAGAAAGGCTTTATCTGAATCTTCAGGACGCACTTGTTTTGTATGAATCCATCGAAAAAGAGTTTACGATTCGGACAGACAATGGTCTGGTCTGCATCTCAAGTTCCGAAATACTGATGATTGAGGCTGCAAATCACGGATGTTTTATTGAGACAACGAAAGGTCGCTTCTACTCACCTACCACCATCGAATACTGGGCGCTGAATCTGCCATCCGCCGGGTTCTTCCGCTGTCACCGAAGCTATATTGTAAATCTCGCTTTTGTATCTTCTGTCAACGGTGACATTATCTATTTAAAAGGCAGTACTCTGCGCGTTACACTGGCACAGCGAAAGTCTGTATTATTTCGTCAGAAACTGATTGTTTTTCGCAGCCAAACCCAATAAACATCAGCACAATTTTTTGATGTGATACCCCCGAAAGGCAATACTACAGGTGCTCTGCTCCTATGATGCAATTGCGCAGGCAGAACAGATTGGAACGGAATATCAAATGAAAACAAGTAATGAACGGCATCATTTCTCGAATCTGTTTAGGAAAAAAAGATACGCAGAAAACGTTCCGACCTATCTGGTTCAGTATCAGCAAGCACTCCAAAAAGAGCTTGACGACAGAAATCAGTTAATACATGATTTCAAGAAACATCTCAACACTCTCTCATACTTTGCACAGGAAGGAGATCTGGACAGCATTCAAAACTATTTGCAGCAACTGATTGATCATCCTGCATTTCAGAAACAATCCAAACTGTGTGATCATCATCTTTTAAACAGCATCTTAAACCATTATAGGGATATCTGCATTTCCAATCAGATACTTCTGGATACCGATATACGCCAGCGTACATTGTTTTTTCTTACAGACATGGATCTGACTGAGCTTTTCTGCAACATATTGGAAAACGCCATCACGGCCTGTCAGCCGCTTGATAAGCGATGGATCCGGCTGTATATCAGCAAAGAGAATCATATAACAACAATTAACCTGCGGAACACATGCGCTGCAGTTTATTCCGAAAACGATATCTCTCCTGTGCACCCAGGGATTCCTGCTAAACATGGGAACGGACTTCGGATCGTTGAACGAATTGCAAAAAAATATCACGGCACACTGGATGTGTACCGTGATACGAATCAGGGTGTATATTACACACTCATTACCCTGCGCGAGCTGTAATCTTTCGCATAAGCCTTTCGAGTCCTGTTTTTTATTCCGGCTTTATCGGTAAGTCCATCTTTCTGACCTGACAATCAAGAAGCATCGCTGGCTTTCAGTCCGTTCAATTTGTTTTTAACCCAGCATTTGCGCCAGCACGGTCTTCGCTTCCGCCAGGCATTCGTCGATACCCGCCGGATTCTTGCCGCCGGCCTGGGCCATGTTGGGCCGTCCGCCGCCGCCACCGCCGACCTTCGGGGCAATGGCCTTGATCAGATTGCCGGCGTGGGCGCCCTTCGCCACCGCGCCGTCTGTGGCCATGACCATCAGGCTCACCTTGCCGTCATTCTCGGAGGCTAAGACAATCACGCCGTCAGCCATCTTCTGCTTGATGGAATCGCCCAGATCCCGCAGACCGTTCATATCTACACCGGACAGTTTCTGACCCACAAAGGACAGACCGCCGATCTCTTCCATGGCATCCGTCACATCGCCTAAAGCATCCTTCGCCGCCGCAGCCTTTAAGGAATCGTTTTCAGACTTCAGCTCTTTGATCTCATTCTGCAGATGGCCGATTTTTTCCACCAGACCGGCCGGATTGGTCTTCGCTGCCTCTGCGGCCGCCCGAAGGGTCTGCTCCATCTCCTGATAGTAAGCCATCAGTCCGCTGCCGGTCAGGGCCTCGATACGGCGCACGCCAGCTGCGACACCCGCTTCGGAAATGATCTTGAAGGCCGCGATCCGGCCCGTGTTATCTACATGAGTACCACCGCAAAGCTCGGTGGAATACTCGCCCATCTTCACCACACGCACCTCGGCACCGTATTTTTCGCCAAAGAGAGCCATGGCACCGGTCTTCTGGGCGTCTTCTAATGACATGACCTCAGTGGTCACCGGAACGGCGGCTGCAATGCGGTCGTTTACGCGGCGTTCCACTTCAGCGATCTCTTCCGCCGTCATGGCCGAGAAATGGGTAAAGTCAAAGCGCAGTTTGTCCGGGTCAACCAAAGAGCCGGCCTGCTGCACATGGTCGCCTAAAACCTCCCGCAGCGCACGCTGCATCAGATGCGTGGCACTGTGGTTTTTCGCGATGGCACCGCGGCGCACTGCGTCCACGGCAAGGTCTGCCGTTTCGCCCACATGAATTTCACCGCTTTCCACGTAACCCACGTGTGCCGTGCGCTCACCGGACACCTTTACGGTATCTTCCACGACAAATCGGCCGTTGGGCGTTTCGATCACGCCGGTATCGCCCACCTGGCCGCCCATGGTGGCATAGAAGGGGGTTTCCTTTGCGAGGATCATGCCGTGAGCACCCTCTTCAAGGGCATCGAAAGAGGCGCCGCCGTCTGCAGACGTTACCGCCTCGATCACGGATGAGCCGGTCAGGCTGCCATAGCCGCAGAAGGAGGTGGTGATATCCGCGTCCATGGTGTCAAAAACGGTGACGTCCTTGCCCATGTAGTTGCTGGTGGCACGGCGTTCTCTCGCCTGCTGGCGCTGCTTTTCCATGGCGGCGGCAAAGCCGTCCTGATCATAGGTAAAGCCCTGCTCCTCTAAGATTTCCTCCGTCAGGTCGATGGGGAAGCCATAGGTGTCGTACAGACGGAAGGCGTCGTCACCGGAGAGAAGCTTCGTGCCCTCCGCCTTCATCTGCTCCATCATGCCGGAAAGAAGGGACAGGCCTTGGTCGATGGTCTTGTTGAAGCGCTTTTCCTCTTCGGTCAGCACGCCCAGGATCAGATCCTTTTTCTGCAGCAGTTCCGGATAGCCATCGGCGCTCTCACGGATGACCACCTGGGACAGATCTGCCAGGAACTCACCCTGAATGCCCAGCATACGGCCGTGGCGGGCAGCGCGGCGGATCAGGCGGCGCAGCACGTAGCCGCGGCCCTCGTTGGAGGGCAGCACGCCGTCGGAAATCAGGAACGTGGTGGAACGGATGTGGTCCGTGATCAGGCGGATGGACACATCGTCCATGGCATCCGTCTGGTAGGTCTTGTGCGCGGTTTTGCAGATGGCGTCCCGGATGGCCTTCATGGTGTCAATATCGAAGACGCTGTCCACGTCCTGCATCACCACCGCCAAGCGCTCTAAGCCCATACCGGTGTCGATGTTCTTCTGAGACAGTTCGGTATAGTTGCCGTGACCGTCGTTTTCAAACTGGGTAAAGACGTTGTTCCACACTTCCATGAAGCGGTCACAGTCGCAGCCCACCTTGCAGTCCGGTTTTCCGCAGCCGTACTTTTCGCCCCGGTCATAATAGATTTCGGAACAGGGGCCGCAGGGACCGGCGCCGTGCTCCCAGAAGTTGTCGCATTCACCGGTTTCGGGATCCCGGTAGAAACGGGTGATCCGCTCCGGAGCAATGCCGATTTCCTCATTCCAGATGCGGAAGGCCTCGTCGTCCTCTCCGTAGATGGAAGGATACAGACGGTCGGGATCTAAGCCCAGCACTTCGGTTAAGAATTCCCAGGACCAGTGAATGGCCTCGGTCTTAAAATAATCGCCGAAGGAGAAGTTGCCCAGCATCTCGAAGAAGGTCAGATGACGGGCGGTCTTGCCCACATTGTCGATATCGCCGGTACGCACGCACTTCTGACACGTGGATACACGGCGGCACGGCGGAATCTCCTGACCGGTGAAATAGGGCTTTAATGGCGCCATGCCCGCGTTGATCAGAAGCAGGCTCTTATCATTGTGCGGCACCAAAGAAAAGCTGGGCATCACCAGGTGATCCTTGCTCCTGAAAAAGTCCAGGTATTTGCGCCGCAGTTCGTTCACTCCGTTTTGCATGGGTGTTCCATCTCCTTTACGAAAGCATTCATTGCATGAAAAGGTAATCCTTTACGCAAACAGGAATTATACCATCACTTTCTTAATAAAGCAATGACCCGAAGAGCCCTGTAAAAGGACTTTTCGGGTCGCTTTATCATTCTTTTGCAGCACCTGGATCTTCAATCAGATCGCTTCCGTCCGCGGCTGTGGTGGCAAGTTTGTCGCACCGCTCGTTTAAGGGGTGTCCGTCGTGTCCCTTCACCCAGTGCCAGGCAATCTGATGAGGTGCGGCTGCGGCCAGCAGTTCCTGCCACAGATCCACGTTTTTTACCGCCGACTTGTCCGCCTTCCTCCATCCCCGGGCCTGCCAGCCGTCAATCCAGTGCTGATTAAAGGCATCCGTCAGATATTTTGAATCCGAATACAAATCCACGGTGCAGGGACGCTTTAACATCTGCAGTCCGCGAATCGCCGCCAGAAGTTCCATGCGGTTGTTGGTGGTGCGCACGTAGCCCTGGGAAATCTCCCGCTCGTGCAGCGTGCCTGCTTTGTCCGTAAACTGCAGCACGGCACCGTAGCCGCCGGGGCCGTCCGGATTGCCCCGGGCCGCACCGTCTGTATAAATAAATACGTGATCCATAATGTATCCTCGAAGGGAGACAAAAGTGCCTGTCACTTTTGACTCATCTCATCCGTCCGATAACGGCGTTTGCCTTGGCATATACTTCCGCCGGATCGAAGCCGATAGAGAAGCTTCCTTTTTCGTAGAGCACCTGGCCGTTGACCATGGTCAGCAGCACGTTCTGCTTGCTGCCGCTGTAAACGATGTTTTTGACGATGGCGTTTTCCGGCTGCATGTTGGGCTGCTGCAGATCGAAGAGAATCAGATCCGCCTTCTTTCCCACCGCCAGGCGGTCGCATTCGGGAAGTCCCATGCAGCGGGCGCCTTCACAGGTGGCGGAATACAGCACTTCTTCCGCCGGCACCACAGCAGCGTCCATTTCCCGCACCTTTGCCAGCGCCGTGGTCAGATACATCTCCCGAAAGAAATCCAGCGCGTTGTTGGATGCCGGGCCGTCCGTGCCGATGGCTAAGCGGATGCCTTCGTCCAGGTAGCGTTTCACCGGAGCGATTCCGCTGGCCAGCTTTAAGTTGGAGCAGGGGTTGGTGACCGCGGTCAGACCACGCTTTTTGAAGATCTCAAAGTCGGCGTCTTCCATCCAGATGCAGTGGTATCCGCCGCCGCCGTATTCATACATGCCCAGGGTATCCGTCAGCTGGGTGGGCGTCTTGCCCCAGCGTTCCTTGCAGTCTGCCACCTCACTCTTCGTTTCCGCATTGTGCAGAAATGTGGGAGAATGATACTTCTGCGCCAGCCGGGCCACGCCCTCCATACGTTCCATGGATGTGGTGTATTCCGCGTGGAAGCCGATGATAAAGGACGCCAGTTCCCCCATGCCGTTGACAATATTATAATTCTCTTCTAATTCTTCAATGCTGCTGCCGAAGTTGTTGAAGCCGGAGGTCTGCACCGTGCGGAAGCCTGCGTCCACAGAAGCCTTCGCATTCATGGGCGGGAAGAAATACATGTCGAAATTGGAAGTGATTCCGCTGGTCAGGTATTCCATGATACCTAAGAGATCCAGCCAGTAAATATCATCCGCCACCAGCTGTCCCTCCCGGGGAAAGACAGAATCATACAGCCAGCTCTGCAGAGGCAGATCGTCCGCAAAGGAACGTAAGAATGTCATGGCTGTGTGGGTGTGGGCGTTTTTAAAGCCCGGCATCAGAAGGCTGCGGCCGCAGTCAATCTGGCGGTCAAAGCGAGCTGTCCCAACCGGCGCATCCTCGGCGCTTCCGATATAGGAAATCAGATTTCCCGCGGTGTGAAGCTCACCTTCCTGAATGGTAAAGGTGTGGTCATCGTTGGTCTGTAAAATACGTGCATTGTAAAAACGTGTATTCATTATTCCTTCCTTACTAAAATGCTTCAATTGATGAACTTACCAGCGCCGTAAATTTCTCCGCCGCCATTTTCCCGGCCTCAATAACCTCTTCCTCCGTCAGCGGATTCGGCGAAATGCCGGCTGCCAGATTGGAGATGCAGGACACACCCACAATGCGCATGCCGCAGTGGTTCGCCGCAATGGCCTCGCAGGCCGTGCTCATACCCACCGCATCGGCGCCAAGCATCCGGCACAGGTTGATTTCCGCCGGCGACTCGTAATTCGGTCCCTGGGTCTGGATATAAACGCCCTCTTTCAGGTCGATGCCCTGATCCATGGCCACGCGGCGCACAATCCGGCAGAGTTCTTTGTCATAAATGCTGCTCATATCCGGGAAGCGCACCCCGAGGGACGCACAGTTTTCGCCCCGCAGAGGCGACGGTACGAAGAAACTGATCTGATCCGTGATCAGCATCAGATCTCCGGCGCAAAAGCCCTGACGGATACCGCCGGAAGCATTGGTCAAAAACAGGATTTTCGCACCCAGCAGATGCATCAGCCGGATGGGAAGCACCACGTCTGTCATATCATAGCCTTCATAGTAATGCACCCGGCCCTGCATGGCCACCACCGGCACGTCTTTCACATAGCCGAAAACGAAGCGGCCTTTGTGGCCCGGAGCAGTGGATACGGGAAATCCTTCAATATCGCGGTAATCCACGGTGCATTCCACCTTCATCTGCTCGGCGTAATCTCCCAGGCCGCTGCCTAAGACCAGCGCCACCTGCGGCTTGAAGGATGTTTTTTCGCGGACGCTTAAAAGCGCACGGTTTAATTTTTCTTCCACAGCGGTCATACTCATCGCCTGCTCCTTACTTTTTACGTGCTGTGATCCTGATGGATTCTGATCTATCCTCCCGGCTTCACTCATAACACCGGAAGGTGGTTTCATCATAACACTTTCCCCTGTATTTTCATAGGTTCGCAGTATGATCTTGACATTATCGAATATCGGTAATACAATGAATTTGAAGATATTATCGATATTCGACAGTTGGAGGACGCAATGCCCAGAGCACGGTTTCAGACACTGACAGAGCAGATGTTTTATATTCTGATCTGTCTTCGAAAAGAATGCTGCGGGATGGATATCATGGCCGAAGTATCCCGGATGACGGACGGCCGGGTCAATGTGGGGCCGGGTACACTGTATAACCTTTTAGAGCAGTTTCTGGCAGCGGATATGATCAGGGAAACCAAAACAGAAGGCCGGCGCCGAAGCTACATTCTGACGGAAGAAGGGAAAAAAGCTCTGGAGAACGAACATCAGCGGATCTGTCAGCAGGCAGCGGATTACAGAAAATGGATGGGAGGTACGTCATGACAAGGTTTAAACTGGAAATCCCCCTTTACTCTTTCTGGGACCACACATCTTTGGAAAAGCACCTTCAGGCCATGGCCGCAAAAGGCTGGTTCATCCGGCAGACCGGCGCTCTTTGGGCTTACAGCCAGGGGGAGCCTGCACAGTGTCGATACGAAATCGGCTACTATCCGAATGCCGGGGTTTATGCTCCCTCCACGCCAAAGGAAACGGCCTTTGACGAACTCTGTGAATCCGCCGGATGGGAAATCGCAGCGGAACAGGGCCCCCTCAAAATCTTCTGCAGCAAAAACATGGACGCCGTTTCTCTGGATACGGATCCGGTGATACAGACCGAAAGCATCCGGCTTGCACGCAAAAAGACACAGCGTGCCAATCTCATCGTTTCCGCTGTATATGGCGTCATTGCGCTCATATATCTGTGGTTCTGGATGATGCATCCGGCCGCGTTTTTTCACAACACTTTTGCCGGATGGTTTGGCCGCTGTGCCTGGATCACTTCAATCATGGCAGTCACAGAAGAAATCACATTCTATACCTGGTACAAAAAAGCCCTTCGAAACGCCCGGGAACAGGAAGCCTTTACTCCCACCCGGTCGTTCCCCCAGGTGACACTTCTGTTTTTAGCACTTATCGCTGCAAACACCCTCTGGTATGCGACCACGCATCCTGCAGCCGGACTGCTGTTTATCCTCTGTGCGGTGCTGCTCTTTATCGGATGGTTTTTCATGGAATGGAGCCGTTTAAACCTGCGCAGAAACCGCACGCCGGGATGGGTGGTCTTTGCGGTACATCTGCTGATCGGCGGCGCTGTTTTTGTCTTCTACTTTATGGCGCAGAGCGCCCTGGGCGGATTCTAGACCTGTCGCTTCGGTTCCTAATGATTGCCCGGAAACGGATCCTGCCCTATCGCCCATTATTCGTGGGCAAGGCCGGAACTTAACGTTCCAGCCCTTTATATACCAGATCCCGTACCCGGGGATGTATGACGGAATAGCCCTCAAAGAAACTCAGCACGTGCATGACATAGAAGATGCTGACATGATTGAAGGGGTCGATGACGCCGTATCCCCCCGCTGCGCCATCCCAGCCGAATTCGCCCACCGGCGAACGGCCCATCATGAACTCGGTTTTGACGCGGACGCCCAGTCCGTAGGCGTATTCCTGGAAACGTCCCTGCCGGAAATCCGCAAGGGCGTCGCCTGTCGTAACCGAATGGGTAAAGCGCATGACGCTTTCTTCCGAAAGAATGCGCGCGCCGTTTCTGCCGACACCGCCGTTGGCCAGGGCCTCGAGAACCGCCGCATAGGCCTCCGCCGTTCCGCACAGCGCGCCGCCGCCGCTCTCATAGTTGGGCGTAATCGCCACCGGCATCGCATCCTGCGGCACCGGAACGATCTGCATTTTCTGATAATCGAAGGTATACAGCGCGCTTAAGGCCTGCTCCTGCGCCGCGTTCAGATGAAGGGTCAGGTCCGTGATCCCCAGCGGCTCGAAGATGTGCCGGCGGATGTAATCGCTGTATTTTTCGCCGCTGATCACTTCGATGACCGCGGCGATGACGTCGTGTCCCAGAGAGTAATAGTAGTGGGTGCCCGGCTCGAACAGCAGCGGCATCTTCGCGATGGCCGCCACGACCTCGCGCGTCGTCGCCTGCGGGTTTTGGGCGACGAGCTCCTGAATCGCTTCCGACTTCGTGTCGTAGGTCAGACCCGCCGTCATGGACATGCAGTCGATCAGGCGGACGCGGTTTTTCGCGTAATGGGAAGCCTCCTTGCGCGACGTGGTATAGCTGTAGCCGCCCTTGTGCTTCCAGTCGGAATTGATGACCGTCATGTATTCCCACTCCGGCAGGAAGCGGCTGACCGGATCGTACAGGCTTGCCTTTCCCTGCTCGATCAGCTGCATCATTGCCGTCATCGTCACGACCTTCGTGCAGGAATAGAGGCGGTAGTAATCCCGCGGGCTGACGGGGACGGTTCCCGCCGCGTCCGAATGGCCCACCGAATGACGGTACACGGTCTCGTGGCCCTTCGCGACGATCACGTCCAGCCCCGGAATGCCGTACTCCTCGGGCAGAGAATCAAGGTATTGGGTCAGCAGATGGAAATTCATGGTGTCCTCCTTTTTCTACATTACCTGCAGCTGCCCGGGCAGGCATGCAAACTCCAGCGCGTTCCATTCGCCGCAGTATTCTCCGTCCGCGTGCACCGTCATCGGCTGCGCCAGGCGGATCTTCATCCGGCTGCTGTCAAACAGTTCAAATCCCTTCAGGCGGCCGTGCTTTGCCATCACCAGCACCGGAAGATCCAGAAAGCATTTCCATCGCGGGATGGAATGCACCGCGCAGATGGACAGCTTTCCGTCAAAGGCCGATGCCTGGGGCGCCATCGGCACACCGCCGCCTTCGCAGATATGGTTCATCGCCGCACAGAAAATGATATCGCGAAACGCGTGAACCGTGCCGTCTTTCGTCTCCAGCTCGCCGTCACACAGCGGCATATGGAAGATGTTCGCAACCGTCAGAATCACATAGGACAGGGATCCGAGCCCGATTTTGTTTAAGATCTTTTTGATCGGGGAATGGTCCACGTCCCGGCAGACCGCGGCGTCCACGCCGATGCCGGCGCTGATGGCAAAACGGCGCGCCGACCCGTCCGGGAACGTCACCTGTCCGAGATCCATATGCCGGATAAAGGCCGGATTGTTCTTTGCTTCTTCTTCCGACTCCTGCCGCTTTCGGATCATTGAAAGCACCTTGCGCATCCGGGCGGCGGGGTCCTTTGCGGAAATGCGAAGTCCCCGGCCGAGATCGTTGCCGCTGCCCATGGGGATCAGGCACAGGCACACCCGGTCGAAATCGTGCATGCCGTTGATGATCTCGTTGAACGTGCCGTCGCCGCCGACGGCCAGCAGGTATCCGGTTTCGCCGGACGAAGCGATTTCACTGCAGCACGCATCCGCCAGCTCCTTCGCGTGGCCGGCGTACGCCGTCTCGCGCGCTTCGACCTGCAGCCCCGAGGCGGCAATTTCCGCCTCCAGCTGCTGCAGGACCTGCGCGGCCTTTCCGCTGCGGGCATGCTTGTTGATGATCATGAAAATCATACGGCTCCTCCTTCGGCGGACTGCTGTTTCCAGACGCTGCGCGCGAGGAACGCGATGCCGACCGTCATGACCAGCAGCACCGCCTCAAGCGCGATCGCCGGCAGGCCAAACGCCCGCTGCAGGATGACGGTGGCGGCATCCACCAGGAAGTGAAGCGCAATCGCCAGAAAGTACAGCCTGATCTGTCCTTTGTTCTTTGCGGCGAACCACACCAGCACCGACAGGCAGATCTGCAGCGCGACTGCCATCACCCGCTCGATACCGCCCATCAGGAAATCCGTCGGCGGAAGCGTGATCAGCTGCTGAATCGCCTCCTCCACCTGCGCCGCCGCGTCCGCGGGCAGCGACGCCGTTATCTGCGATATGTTTCCGCTATTGATCATCACGGAATAGATCAGGTTGTTGATCATCGCGATGCCGGCGACCGCGATGGCTTCAAACCCGCCGTGGCCCGCGCCGTACATCAGCGCGTTGACATCCTTTTTCTGACAGGATTTCAGCACGGTTTTAAACGCGAGCAGACGGCCGGTCTCCTCGAACAGGCCGGCCATCAGGCCGCCGTACAAAGCATAGAGCCAGACGTTTCCCTGGATCACCGGACCGGCCGGCGAAAGCACCAGCACTGCCTGGTGCACCATCGATTCCAGAATCAGCGCAAACACAAGCATGACGGCGCAGCCCACAAAGAACGGCGCCAGATCCGCCTTTTTCTTTATGCGCAGATACAGCAGGCAGCCGATGGGCAACGCGATGCTGATGACCAGTGAAACAGCCATACACAGCATCGAAGCGGATGAAACCTGTCCATTCATAAATACGACCTCCTTCTTCCGGCATTGCGCGCGGGAATCCGATTGTTATTTATTTTTCATTTTATCACATTCACACAACAGGATGCATCCCGTATTGCGAATCTGCCCGGTCCCTGTTATGATGCCCCTAAAGGATGACGGCAGCGCAATGGGCCGGCACAGGCCGTCCCTTTTGTCATTTTGGAGAGGATCGGCATATGGAAATCGAACGCAAATGGATGGTAAACGGCTGGCCAGAAGGGCTTCCGCTGTTATATGAACACACCATGGAGCAGGGATATCTGACCGTGCGCCCGACGGTACGCATCCGCATGGAAGCGCGCACCGGCGGCGAAACACATTACGTGCTTTGTCTGAAGTCGGGTTCCGGCATCGTGCGGCGGGAAGTGGAAACGGATCTGCCCAGGGAAAAATATGACGAAATCGCGCGGATGATCGGTTATCCGCTGATTCCGAAGGTGCGGCGCACCTATCAGCTTTCAGATGGATTAAAACTTGAGGTCAACCATGTGGACGAAGGCGCGCCGACGGAATTCTGGTACGCGGAAATCGAGTACCCGACAGAAAAAGGCGCCCCCGCGGGGCGGGCGGCTTCCGGGGGCCTGGGCCCGTATCTTTCCCGGGGCGGCTCCCGGCTTCCCGGGCAGGCCATGGG
>JAZQBE010000100.1:0-20322 GCA_045545575.1 Shuttleworthella sp. | reverse complement strand
GTGAAATGCCCGACCGGCGCCTCATCGGACCGGCACCTGCCATTTGGAAGATTCCCGCGGACAGAATGCCCGCGTGGAAGCCTGAAATGACGGGCCCACGCCTTACCTGTCCGGCCGCCGCCATTTTGAATCTTCCCGCGGGCAGAATGCCCGCGTGGAAGCTGAAAATGGCTGTCTCAAGTCATTTCTGACCTGAGGCAGCCAAATCTTCACTTACCGCGGACATTCTGCCCGCAAAAATCTATAAAATGACCGCCGTCCTGCTCCTACTCCACATGCGCCCATTCTTCGCTTCCGCCCAGGGAGTACGCCCGGCGGAAGCCTTTTTTGCGCGCCGCGTCTGCCGCGCTGTCCGCGAGTCTTCCGGTTTCACAGAGGAAAAAGATCGGCGTGTCCCTGGACTGGTTTTCCAGAAACGGTTCCACATCCTCTGCGCGAAGACCGCCTTCCGACGTCCGCAGATCAATCAGCAGTCCGCCGCGGGCGAGCCATTGTCTTGCAAATTCAAAGGACGCCCGGTACTGCCGAAGCATGGAAAGGGGCATTCCCCGCGAAACGCCGTCCTCCCACACAAGCCGCAGTTTCCCATCCGCCGCGGATGCCTCTGACAGGAGCGCCTCCGGCGCGTCCGATCTCTGAAGCGACAGAATCCGCAGACACTTCGGGCAGTCCGGAAGGACCGCCGCCTGGCCGTTTCTGCAGATCAGAAGGTACTGGTTTTCCTCTTCCTGGAAAAGGATCCAGTCGATCTCGCCCGACAGTTTCTGTCCAAAGGCCATGGGCTGCTGCGCCGTCAGGGAACGCTCTTCCCAGACGCCGCCCTGAATGGACGAAAACAGGTGCGGCTGACCCGCATCGTCCACGCCGGCCAGCAGGTGCTGCCCGCCGGCGCTTAATGCTGCGGTAAACCGGCAGCGCGGGTAAAAACCAGCGTATTCCGCATTGAAATCCCAGGGTTCGCAGCGGCCGTCGCGGCAGCGGACAGGCATGCCGGACTCGATTTGAATACTCCATACGGTGCCGTCTGCCATACAGGAATCCTTTCATTTGCCGGAACATGCCCGCCTTTCGGCGGGCATGTACGCATGCGTAAAGATGAATAACCGTACCCTTTTACCGCACCGCGATCGGCACCTTCACCTCTTTGGTCACACCTTCATAGGTCACGGAAACCGCAATCGACGCCGCACCGGCGGCCTTTGCCGTCACACAGCCATTCTCATCGACTTCCGCAACGGCCGGATCGGAGGAAACAAATACCGGACGGTATTTCTGCATGCACAGATGGCGGGTGTTGTCTAAGGTTGCGGACACCTTGATGCAGCCGGTTTCGCCCGGGTTCATGCAGTATTTCTCCGCCACGGCATAGACATTGGCCAGCGGCGCGTCCCACGCACCGGACAGAGCCACTTCGTCGCACAGGCGGATATCCGCGGAGGAAGCGCCGATTTCCACACGATACGTGCCGGGCTCTACAACGAATTCCTTCTTCAGATTGCTCCAGAAGGAGATGTCGCTGACCGGAATGTCGATGGTCACCGTCTTCGTCTCGCCGGCAGCCAGCGCCACCTTCGCCCAGCCCTTCAGCTGGCGGATGGGCTTGTTGTCCCGCTGCTTGCCGGTCAGCACCTTGGCAGCATACAGCTGCACGATTTCCTTGCCGTCGTATTTGCCGCTGTTGGTCACGTCCATCGAGACAGACAGCGTGCCGTTCGCGTCGAGCTCCTTCGCGTTCAGCTTCAGGTTGCTGTAATCGAACGTCGTATAGGACAGGCCGTGTCCGAAGGGGAACAGCACCTCTTCCTTCGTGTACATGTAGGTGCGGGCCTTCTTCACGACCGAATCCTGCGGCTTGATGGCATAGTCGTTCACCGGGGCAAGATCATTGACATCCTTGTACCAGGTAGCGGACAGCTTCGCGTTCGGGTTGACCTTGCCGAACAGCACGTTGGCGATAGCCGTGCCCTGCGCTTCACCCGCAAAGTGGGCATTCACAAGCGTGTGGGCCTTGCCGATGAAATCACCGGTCACCGCGCCCAGGGCCGTGATGACCACCACGGTGTTGTCGTTGGCTTCCAGCAGCTTCTGGATCTTTTCGTCCTGGCCATAGGGCAGAGACAGCTCTTCGCGGTCGTGTTCTTCACTGGCGTTGGAGGCATCCGTACCGGCGATGACGATCACCAGATCCGCTTCCTTCGCGGCCGCCAGGCACTTGTCAAACAGGGGCCCTTCTTCCGCCTGGAAATCCGGATCGTCCGTGATCTCCCAGCGCTTCTTCGGCGGCTCGCCGCCCATGCCGAAGGCCGCGGCCAGTCCGGCCATGGGATCGTCCAGACCCGGGTTGATGTCAATCATCATGTCTTCCGGATCAAAGCCCGGCAGCGCGTCCATAATGCCCTGGGCACCGAACTCTTCCGCCGTGGTCCATCCCTTTTCATAGGCCACGTCGATGCCGGCTCCGGCCGCTTCGTTTTTGATGCCGTCCAGGGCCATGATGTTCACCGGCGTGTCCACGATCGGCGTCTGACCGGCGCTGTAGCCGCCCAGCTGACGATAGCGGGCATTCGGGCCCACCACCAGAATCTTTTTGTAAGCGCCCTTGTCGATGGGCAGCAGGTTTATGTCATTCTTTAACAGGACGATGGTGTCGTTTGCCATCTCCACGGACAGTGCGGCCATTTCGCTATTGGCAATGCTCTCGGCGCCCAGCTTGTTGTAAGCCACCTTCGCCGGATCGTCGAACAGACCTAAGCGGAAGCGGGTGGTCAGTGCGCGGATGATGGCGCGGTCGATCACATCCTCGGAAATGATGCCGTCCTCCACCGCTTTTAACAGCGCCTTCTTGTGCTCCGGACCGCAGCTGACGTCGGTCCCGGCGATCAGCGACATGGCAGAAGCCTCTTCCATACTCTTGGCATAGTAGTGGCCCAGTTCCGTCGCGCCGGCAAACATCGGGTTGAAATACATATCCGCCACCGCGCCGCAGTCGGAGACGACGAAGCCGTCAAAGCCCCATTCCTCACGCAGCAGAGTGGTCAAAAGCATGTCGTTTCCGGAGGCCGGCACGCCGTTGATGCGGTTGTAGGAGGTCATGATCGACTGCGCGTGTCCCTCGCGGATTGCGTACTGGAACTGCTTCGTGTAATACTCACGCAGCGTCGCCTCGTCCACGTTGGAAGAGCCGGAATGGCGGTTGTTTTCACTGCTGTTTAAGGCGTAGTGCTTCGGGGTGGAAACGGCCTTCAGATAGGGAACACCGTCGTCCTCGCCCTGCAGGCCCTGGATGTAGCTGGCCGCCATCTTGCCCGCGAGCACCGGATCTTCGCCGAAGTTCTCGTCGCTGCGGCCGTTTCTGGGATCGCGCGCCATGTTGATGGTCGGGCACCACATGTGAAGCTCGATATCATCCAGGTTGTGATGGGCGCGGATCTCGTCGGAAATGGCCGTGGTCACCTTTTTGATCAGGTCCCGGTCCCAGGACTGGCTCATGGCCAGGCACACCGGGTAGCTGGTGACGTCCATCGGCTTCACCTCGAAGGGACCGAAAAAGCCGTGGGACGCCTCGCTCCAGTAATCGTAGCGCGGCAGGCCAAGCCGCGGAATGGCGGAGGCGTTGTTGCCCACCTGGCCGATCTTCTCCTCCAGCGTCATCTTCGACACCAGGTCGGCTGCCCGCTCCTCAAAGCTGTAGGACGGATCCTCGTAAATGTTCATGTGACGTTTCCTCCTTTTGCTGTTTGCGTCTTCCTTCTCTCTTGTTTGCACACCCATACACACAGCCGGGCTTTGCGTGCCCGTGCACACATTATAAATCCGGCCAAGCAAAAAGTCAATCCTGCTTTTTGGAAGATCCTTCGGCCCACGCAAAAAGACCTCTGATCCGTCACATCCGGATCAGAGGCCACTTCTTCTTTTCAATATGACAGGGCGTCCGCCTTAGTACAGCAGATTTCCGTCGATGGTTCCTTCCATGCCGCGCGCGTACAGATCGCCGGTCACATGATATGCGTCATCGATATCACCGTTGACCGTACCGCCCTTCATGCGGATCATGTCACACTCAAAGTGTCCGTTTTCATCAATGGTTCCCGAGAATCCGGTCATGCCGGAATCCTCGATCAGACCGGTAACATTGCCGTCTTTATCAATCTCAAAGGTATCAAAGACGATCTGCCGTTCCCCGACGGCCGCCGTCATGTCATACACGCCTGCATAAACGCATCCGTCCGCCGGATCGGCATCCGACACCTTCCGTCCGGTCGTCACCGCCGCGCCGCCGCCTTCGGCGTCTCTGCGGACCCATGTTTTCGCCATCTGAACGTCCTTCTCCACATTTTCGGCAAGTTCAAAGACATCCCAGTATCCGTGGCGCGCAAGACGCTGCGTCTTATAGCGCGATCCGTAGACCTCGGCAAAGGCGTTCCACGCTGTCAGTGCGTCCTCCAGATGTCCGACGGCCGCTTCCTGGAAGGATGCTTCACCGGTTTTGTCATAGATGCCCAGCTCAATGGCGCCCCGGAATTTGCCCGCGACGTAATCCGCCCAGTACGACCAGGCCAGGACGTCGTCTACGGTGTCGTAAAAATCCCACTCCGCGTCAGATGCGTAAGAGGACGGCCGGCCGGCATTCAGTGCTTCGGCTTCCGACCGGATTTCAGCCCCGGTTTTGGTAAGGTATTCGCAAACCTGAACCGGTGTGACAAGGTCTGTCTCCGGCTCGCCGCCGGCCTCGGCATACGCTGCGATATAGTCGGCAATGGACATATAGCCGCTGCCTTCCTCCGCGCTCTTGCTCTTCATGAACCGCTTCACATTCAGGTATCCGAAGGTGTTGGAATGGCTGATCATCAGTTCCGGATAAAACGCCGAGTCGGAAGAGATGATATGGTGCACCTTGTTGACCTCGCGCACCAGACCCGACGCTTTCGCCAGTGCCTGCCGCAGCTGCTCGGCGCGGTCGGCTTCCACCTCCTCGTAGTGTTCCCGGAAGATGTCCGAAATCCGCTCCTCGGAAAGCTCATTATCATAGCCCAGCCGTCCGAACATCTGGTACACATACCAGTTCTTGTCGATATAAAGGCCGCCGTTTCGCGTTTCATCGACGTATCCGTACTCGATGCCCTGGCAGTAGCCTGCAAAGCCGAGGGTGTAGCATACGTACGGGTCTCTTCTCGGGAAGCCCTTCAGGATATCGCGAAGGAATTCCACATCGCCCAGGCGAAGCAGATAGGCGTCCTCGTTTCGGATATCCACGTAAATCGGCGCCCCTTCCGGAATCTCGTCCAGAATCGATGTCTTCATGTCGGTGCTGCCCTCGGCGCTCGACATCTGTTTTGCCGCCGCGGACTGGTGGCCGCCCAGACGCACCGTCATCAGGTCTGCATCCGAATTCATATGCTGGGAGGCGTAGCCGGCCCGCTGTGCCAGCGTAATGTTCGGCGCCAGCTGTGACCAGTAATCACCGATATCCACCCGGGAATACACAATGTTGAAATTCCGCTCAGGATTGTCAGCCAGAGCGTCGTTTGCGCCCTGACCGTAGGCCTCCCAGATAAACCGGTCGTTCTGCAGCGGATCCTCCTCCGGGATGGTGGGCATGTTTTCACCGGCGCTCATGCCGATGCCGTCCAGATCCGGATAGGTTTCAATCAGGGCTGCGATGCTTTTGCGCATGTAATCCCTGGTCACTTCGTTATTGATGTCCGGCGTGATCCCGTACTTTCCGGGCTCGCCGAACATGCCCATCTCACCGAAGACATAAAGATTCATAAAGTAGATGTCAAATTCAAAGCCGCGGCTCTTTGCGTAGGCCATGACTTCTTTCCAGTGCTCGATCTTTTCGTCGATGGTGATCTCCTTGACCACCTCGTAATTGTCCAGATGCTCCTTGCGGAAGTTGTCGTTTCCGGTTCCGCTGTAGGTATCGTCAAAGGGAAGCGTGGTCCGGTACACGTCGTCTAAGGCGATGTCCGGATAATCGGCCACCTTCACCATATGCGGCAGCGGATTCACCGTCCACAGAGTAATCACGTTATAACGGCTGCGGGCGAGCTCGTCCAGATATTCATGCCAGAAATTGATGTCCCAGACGGTTTCGATATTGGCCTGGTAGGAATCGCCCGGCGCGCTGTAGTCGGGGGTGCGCATGTCGATGGGGAAATTGAACCGGATCCCGCGCTTCGGAATATCCGGCGCGTCCTCGGTATTTTCCACGCCGCTGATGGAGTCGGCAAGGGCGATCTGCTCGGCCACCTCCAGGCCGCCGTACATCAGACCGTTGTCGTCGCCGCCGGTAACGGTGATCGTCTTGTCGTCCACTTCGATGCGGAATCCTTCCGCCGCAAGGGTATCGTCGATTCCCTTCAGGTCAATCGTCCATTCGGCGCCTTCCTCCGAAAGCACCATTCCGTTTTCCGTCAATGCCGTTTCGATCTCGCTCTTCGCAAACGACGCGGTGTCCGTCGCGTCCGAAAGTGTAACGCTTACGGAAACAGCGGAATCCTCCGCGGCGCTGTCCGCACCGGCTTCTGTTTCCGAAACATCCGCGTCCGCGGTCTCGTTTTCCCCGTCCGCTTCCGAGGACACCGGGGCCGTGTCCGCCGGGGCGCCCGGGTTTGCCGTGTCTCCCCGGCTGCTGCATGCCGATAGCGTTCCGGCTGCCAGCAGCACAGCCAGAATCAGTGAAACCATACGTTTCATTGTTCAGGTACCATCCTTTCTTTTGAAATCCTCCGTTTTTGATTTTAATATTTAAAACCGCATTTTGTATTATAATTGATAACATTTTTTCCCGGTGCTGTCAATGTAATTGGCCCAAGCGCAGTCAGAAAGAGAACGCATTCACGAAATTTTTATCTCTGCAAAGGACAGCAAACCCGTTTCCGGGCCCAAACGCACATAAAAAACTCCTGTCCGGGATTCCCCGTGACAGGAGCTTTTTTGATTGCAGTTTGTCATTTACGGCTGCCGGTCTTCGTTTCCGGCCTTCCGCTTTCGTCCCTAATAAGCCAGATCTTTTAAGGCGGCGATCTTTCCGGCGCCCGGGAAATGCAGCGCCTCTCTCCAGTGCAACGGCACCGCGTACAGGGAAGAAGCCAGGCTTTCCGTCTTTTCTTCCCGGCGCCAGTTCCACAGACCGTTCGCGCCGTAGGTGATGCCGGCCTTCGCACCCGCTAAGATGCTGCGGCGGGAAGCCTCCAGCACGTCTTCCTCTGTCCAGAACTCGGTCGGCGGCTTGCTCCAGTCGCCCAGGATTTTCGGCATGTTCTCATAGCAGGGTTCCGCGTTTAACAGCGGCTTGCCCGGGAACGCTTCTTTAAACTGCACCGGAAGAATGTCCAGCTTCTCCTCCGAGCCAGCACCGTGTCCGGACTGGTACACATAGAAATCCAGGTCTTCCGCCAGCTCCGGCGTCAGGCCGATGAACTCGCCGCACAGATGCATGGTGCGCAGACCCATCGGATCCAGCTCCTTTAAAAGCTCGATGGTGCGCTTGTAGTACGCAATGGTTTCCGGCGTGTTCAGGTCGGTATCGCCGCTGACGATATAGACCGGTTCATACACACCGAACCACTCCACCACCCGATGCACGTGTTTCTCCACGGCATCCATCGGCCACTCGTGAGTCGGAAACAGCTTCGTCAGCCAGGTGCCGGGAACAATGTTCGCCCAGTCCACCACCAGGGCCAGCGTAAAGCCCGCGTCCACGGCCATCTGGCAGATTTTTCGCGCCCGGGCAACATATTCCGGATTCGGCAGGGCCGTGTAATCGAGGGATCCGTCCTCGCGCAGCGGATACGGATAAATGCCCAGATCCGGCAGGATCCGGTCCCACTGGGGCAGCGTGTTGATCTGCAGCACGTTGAACCCCTGCGTTTTCCGCAGATCCAGATATTCCTGCCACTCCTCAAAGGTCGGATTGGTAAAGGCGCTCCACAGGGTGTCGGCCACCCAGAAGAAGGGCTCGCCGCCTCTGAGAAAATGCTCCCCGTCCAAAGCAATGGTCAGTCTTGCCATCTTTTTCACTTTCTGTTTTGGTTTTCAGTGCTGAATATTTCCGGCCATGGCGGCAAACATCCGCATAATCATCGGTCCCATGATGGGCGCGAGAGCCGTCTGGAGTGCGTGATCGTGGTTCGGCGTCATCCGCGTGTTCTGTCCGAAGAGCATGGTGTTTTCACTTTCCGGGGTCGAGGCCGGCCAGGCCGGAATGCCGGCGTGGTTCGGATCGCCCGTACGGGCGAAGGCGATCACCGCGTCGAAGACCTGCTGCTCCAGCTGTTCCGTGCCTTCCCACTGGGTGTTCTCCACCAGCTCCGTGTTACGGAAGAAGTACGGGATATCCGCGCAGTGCCATGCCATGGTTCCGCCGTTGACCGGCAGCTCCAGGTCAAACAGATAGGACCAGGTCACGCTGTTTAAGGCGCTGCGGGCGGCAATATAGGGGATTTCCGGGCCGCGGAAGATGACGTCCAGCTTCAGCAGATCCATCAGCGGACGTCCGGGGTAGGCTTCCTCGTAAAGCGCCGCCAGCTTCCGGGCAGTCTCCTCATCTCCGAACTGTTTCGCAAGGGCCGCAAAGGCATCCTCGCCCTGCAGGGCGCGCACGGCCGGATCGTTCGGCATGAAAGCCAGGAATTCCGAGAACACGCTGCCCACCAGAAGCGGCACATTGGCACTCTCTTTGCGGAAGCCGTTGGCCACCGGCTCGCCGGCGTAAAAGGCGTTCTTCTGCGGCGCGCATCCCACATATTTTCCCGCCGCGCGGAAGGCCGGGCTGACCTTGTTGTACGCCGCGCGGAACGACGCATAGGGCACTTCCTGCAGTTCCTGAATCGTCGTGATGCCCAGCTCCGCCATCACGGCTTCGGCCAGCTCTTTGCCGCTGCCGTCCGCATCCGCCAGCACCGGGCCGATCACGCCGCTCATGTTGATGCCCTTGTGGAACAGACCGTCGGCCGCGGGCGACTGCAGAAGCGTCGTCACCTTCGCGCCGCCGCCGGACTGGCCGAAGACGGTCACGTTGTCCGGGTCGCCGCCGAACGCCGCGATATTGTCGTGCACCCACTGCAGGGACGCGATGATGTCGTCGCCGCCGGCATTGCCCGAATTGGCGAACTCGGGGCCGAAATCCGATACGTCAAAATAGCCCAGCACGTTCAGGCGGTGGTTGATGGAGATCACGACCACGTCGCCGTATGACGCCATATTCGCGCCGTCATAGGCCACCTGCTCGATGGCGGAACCGTCGGTAAATCCTCCGCCGTGCAGCCACACCAGCACCGGGCGCTTTTTGTCATCGCAGGCCGGCGTCCAGAGATTTAAGTTCTGGCAGTCCTCATTCTGTACCCAGTAGCGGTGCGGCACGTTCAGTTCGCCGTTCGGCTTGCCCGGAACCGCGATGGGACAGGTATATCCATAGGAAGTGCAGTCCAGGACGCCCTCCCACGCATCCACCGGCTCCGGCGCGCAGAAGCGCTTTGCCTTCGCGTAGGGAATGCCCTTGAAAATCGTAAGGCCGTCGTACTCGTAGCCGCGCACGATACCCTTTGTGGTCTGCGCACAGGCGGCGCCTGGTGCGTAAAGAAACTGCTTCGCCATGGTCCTTCCTCCTTCTGTATTGTCATTGTCCCCTGCCGGGTTCTTTTCCGGCGGCTTCCGGAGAATATCATCCCCCCTCACACCTTCTCCGCCGAGATCATCCTTTGCAGCGCTTCCACGGCCGCGGCAATTCCCCGCTCCGTCGTCAGCTCGTCCGGCTCGTCAAAACCGGCCGCCTTGCGCTCCTGGTTCCAGATCACGTTCAGGACCGTTCCGCAGCGCACCCCCAAAGCCGCCGCCACGGTAAAGAGCGCCGCTGATTCCATCTCGCTGCCCAGCACGCCCAGCCGCTTCCAGGCCTCCCACTTTGCCAGCAGCTCATCGGCCACCGGCATCCGCTGCGGGCTGTGCTGCCCGTAAAACGAATCCTTGCACTGCACCACGCCCGCGTGCCACCGGTATCCGAGGGCATCCGCCGCATCCGCCAGCGCCCGGCAGATCTCGAAATCCGCCGCGGCCGGATACTCGATCGGCGCGTATTCCCGCGTCGTTCCCTCCATGCGCACGGCCGCCGTCGCAACGATCAGATCGCCGCTTTTCACCTTCATGTTGATTCCGCCGCAGGTTCCGACCCGGACAAACGTATCCACGCCGATGGCCGCCAGCTCCTCCATCGCGATGGCCGCCGAGGGCCCGCCGATGCCGGTCGACGTCACAAGCACCCGCTCCTCGCAAAGCTCGCCGGCCCAGGTCGTGTACTCCCGGTTCTGCGCGACAAAACGCGCGTTGTCCAGATGCTTCGCAATCCGCTCGCATCGGCCGGGGTCGCCGGGAAGAATCGCGTAGCGCGCGGCATCTTCTTTTGACAGTGCGACATGATACTGTTTTTCCGCATTCATATCTGCTCTCCCCAAAAGTGGAACGGGGGTCAGGCACCCGTTCCGGTTTTTACCAGATCATCTGTGCCAGCTGCACCATGAGCGGGATCGTGATGACCGACAGCAGTGTCGATACCACGACCGTTTCTACGGCATAGGGGTAATCCGCATTGTGCAGCTGCGCATATACAGCGATGTTGCTTCCCACCGGGCAGGCGGACGCGATCAGCACCGCGAGGCGCAGGTCGGCCATGGAGGCCGGCACGAGCAGCAGCAGGAAGATGGTTACCAGCGGAATGATGACGAGACGCACCGCGGAGATCAGGTACAGGTTCGGCTTGAAAAACATGTGCTTTACGTCCGCCTGTGCCAGGTAGATGCCGACGGTAAACATCGCGAGGGGCGTGTTGACGCCGGCCAGGGTCGTGATGGCCGAGGTCACTAACGACGGCAGCGGCAGCTGCGTCAGGAAGAAGAACAGGCCGATCAGGATCGCGATGATGGGCGGCGCGGTAAAGATCTTTTTTGCCGTGATCTTTCCGGCCTCGCCGGCTAAGAGCGATACGCCCCAGGTCCACTGAAGCATGTTCAGAAAGGCGATGAAGGCGGCGATGTAAAAGACCGCCCCCGAGGACATCGAGGCGACGATCAACGGAACGCCGAAGAAGCCGGGGTTGGAAAACGCGCCGGCAAAGGCCGCGATGCCGTCTTTACGGAAGAACAGCCGCGAGATCAGCATGGAGAGGGCTAAGACCACGGCGGCCGCAGCCGCGCTGATCAGAAGCCCCCAGAGCATTTCCGGCGTGCGTTCCTTCAAAAAACCGTTCATGATCACGCAGGGCAGCGAGACAAAAATCAGGATATTTCCGATGGCTTTGCTGCCGTCCTGGGAAATCTTGCCGGTGCGGAACAGTACGTATCCGACCGCGGACAGCAGCAGCATCAGAATCACCTGGGTTAACAGCAGCAGGGTCGTGGACATGCGGGGTCCTTTCTGCGGAAACTACAGGTTTTGAAATGACGGATGTATTTCAAATCCTACTCGTTGATATACGGCAGCAGGTTGTTGAAGACGATCTCATACGCTTCGGCATACATGTGCACGCCGTCGATGGAGAACTCAGCCTTCTGTTCGCCGTTCTCGTCGTACAGGCCTTCGTTCACGTTGATGAAGCGGTAGCCGTACTTCTTCGCCAGCGCCTCGACGCGGCGGTTGCACTCGGCGATATTTTCGACGGTGCGGTCCTTTAGCATGCCCTGGCTGAACGGATTGTCATTGCCCGGAAGATGCAGGTTGGCCGGATAGAACGCCATGCAGTAAACCATGGCATTCGGAATCTTTTCCTTGGCGGTCTGCAGGATCTTGTCATAGTTGGCCTCGAGATGATCCATCCAGGCATCGCCGTAAATACGGTCGGTCATATCATTGGTGCCGATGTTGATAAACACCTTCGCCGGCTCCAGTCCGTACAGCACGGCATCGATCTCACGGAGGAAATCATCGGTTGTGGTACCGCCGATGCCGCGGTTGTACACCGGGGTCTCGATGCCGGCGCTCATGGCCATTTCCGTAATGGCAAAATTCTCCATCAGGGAAGAACCGGTAAAGAGGATCGCGCCTTTCTTTGCCAGGCGGTTTAAGACACGGTAATTGCGTGCTTTCGTAACATGTTCCTGCTTCATGCGTGCCTGCATCTGCTCGCCGAACGCTTTCATCATTTCCATCTGCTCCGGATTCATGTTATTTCCGTCCATTTAGTTGCTCCTTTCTTCTCTCGTGACAGAACACAGATTCCCTGCTAAAATACCCGATGTACACAGCACGAATCCGATGTTTCCCTAGTAATGCGAGTATACCACATCCGGATACGGCATGCCTATTAAAATCCTTGGATCTGTGTCAGTTTCTGTTCACCTGAAGGGCTTCGATATGTCAAAAAGAGCTTCCCGAAAACGCTCCGAAAGAACAACCCGCCCGGTCCCGGCTGAAACCGCGCCGGCATGCGTCCCGCTGCCGGAATCGTTCCTCGTGCGCATCCGGCAGATGCTGCCCGACCCGGAAGAATATGCCGCCTTCTGCGGCAGTTATGACGAACCCGCGCACCACGCACTGCGGCTTTCGTCCCGCAAGGCCGCATCCGCCCCCGAAGCATCCGCGGACGTCACCGCCGGACTCGCGCCCGTCCCCTGGGCAGAGGGCGCCTTCGATTACACCGCACATGCAGAAGATGCCGCCTTCGGCAAATCCCCGCTGCACGAGGCCGGTCTCTACTATATCCAGGAACCCAGCGCCATGGCGCCGGTCACCTTCCTTGACGTGCCGAACCGTCATCGCGTGCTGGATCTGTGCGCCGCGCCCGGCGGCAAGTCCACCCAGATCGCCGGGCTGCTGCCGGCGGACGCGATGCTGATCTCCAACGAGCCGATCCCTTCCCGGGCAAAAATCCTGTCCGAAAACCTGGAGCGGATGGGCGCGGCAAACGCGATCGCAACCAATGCCTACCCCGATGAGCTGGCAGCCCGTTTCCCCGGGTTCTTCGATGCCATCCTGGTGGACGCGCCCTGCTCCGGCGAAGGCATGTTCCGAAAGAACCCGGACGCCCGCAGCGAATGGACGCCGGACAGCCCGCGCCTCTGCGCCGAACGGGACGACGAAATCTTAGACGCGGCCGACGCCATGCTCGCACCCGGCGGGCGGCTGGTTTTCTCCACCTGCACCTTTGCGCCGGAAGAAAACGAAGGCAGCGTGCTGCGCTTTCTGGCAAGACACCCGGAATACCGGCTCGTCGAGCCGGACCGCACACGGATCCCCGGCGCGGAAGGCGGCCTCTCCGGGGATGTCCTTTGTGCGTTCGATCTGGGCACAGAAAAAACACCTGCGGAGGAAATCCCGCAGGCGCTGTATGATGACTTGTGCAAATGTATCCGTCTCTGGCCGCACCGGGTGGCCGGGGAGGGACACTTCGCTGCTGTATTAGAAAAGTTTTCTAATTATTGCGCGGATTCTTCTGCCGGCGGCGATTCTGTCGAAACCCGTTCTGACACAGATGACCGCATCGTCCCGGCATCTGCTCAGGAGCAGCTGGACACCGCGCTCGCCGCTCTTCCCCGCGCGGCCGCCTCCGTCGTATCCGACTTTCTGACCGCAACACTTCATGCGAACGTTTTGCAGGCATTGCTTGCGGATCACGGTCCTGCCGTCCCGTTTGGCGACCAGCTCTGGCTGCTTCCGAAAGGAGCGCCTTCCCTGGATCATCTGCGGGTGCTTCGCGCGGGACTTCACCTGGGCACGCTGATCCGAAGCCGGCGCGATCCCTCCTCTCTCCGTTTTGAGCCGTCGCACGCATTGGCGCTGTCGCTTTGCCCTTCCGATGTCCTCCTGACAAAGGATCTTGCATCCGGCGACGCCATCCGGTATGTGCGCGGCGAAGCCCTTTCAGATCCCGCCGAAGACAGCGGCGGATGGTGCCTGCTCTCCGTACGGGGCGCTTCCATCGGCTGGGGAAAACGGGTGTCGGGCACCATCAAAAACAGCTACCCCAAAGGTCTTCGGAAAAACCTGGGATAGCTGCTGTCTGCGCGCACTGCACCCGAATCCTGACGTTTTTGATCGCAGAACGAATCTTCCGCACGCATGCTGGTTTAAACAGATACAATGCACGCCTCGTCATACCATGGAAGCAGGGTAGCGTGCAAGCCCGATTACAGATTCCGGAAATGGAACTGCTTTGCGCCCGAAGCGTAATCTCCGACGATCTGTCCGTCGCCGTGCAGGCAGTACTTGTACGTGACCAGGCCTTCCAGTCCCACCGGCCCGCGCGCGTGGATTTTTCCGGTGCTGATGCCGACCTCCGCGCCGAACCCGTAGCGGAAGCCGTCCGCGAAACGGGTGGAGGCGTTGTGATAGACCCCCGCGGAATCCACCATGCGAAGGAAATACGCGGCCGCCTCATCGTCCTCGGTCAGAATCGCGTCCGTGTGGTGCGACCCGTAGCGGTTGATGTGCTCCACCGCTTCCCTGACGCCGTCCACCAGTTTTAAGGACGCCTCCATGTTCAGATATTCCGTGGCGTAATCCGCCTCCTCCATGGGAAGGACGGAAATCTCCGGCGCCGCTTCGGCCAGCAGCCCGCACACCTCGGCATTTCCGTGCAGAACCACCCCCGCATCCGAAAGCGCTTTTGCCGCCGCCGGCAGCAGCGTTTCGGCCGCCGCCCGGTCGATCAGCACCGTCTCCGTGGCGTTGCAGGCCGCCACGTACTGGGTTTTCGCGTCCGCCAGCACCGGAAGAGCTTTCGCAAGATCCGCGGCCCTGTCCAGATAGGTATGGCAGATGCCGTCCGCGTGGCCCATCACCGGGATTTTCGTGTGATCCATGATATAGCGGACGAAGGCATTCGATCCGCGGGGGATCAGCAGATCCACCTCGTGATCACAGGTCAGCAGCTCGTCGATTTCGCTGTGGGCAGACACCTGCGCCAGGCAATGCGCCGGCAGGCCTGTATTTATAACCGCATTATAAATTACGTCAAACAGCGCCTTATTCGTGCGGGCCGCTTCGCTGCCGCCCTTTAGGACCGCGCAGTTGCCGCTCTTGATGCACAGCGCCGAAATCTGCACCAGGGCATCCGGGCGCGCCTCGAAAATGACGCCGATCACGCCGATCGGAACGGTCAGCCGCTCCAGGACGAGATCCGCATCCAGCTCCCGGTACAGGGTGCGTTTTCCCAGCGGATCCGGAAGGGAAACCAGCTGGTGAATGCCGGCGATCACGTCCTCCAGCTTGTGTTCGTCAAACTTCAGGCGTTTCTTTACGGCATCTGAAATCCTCTCCGCCGCCGCCAGATCTTCGGCATTCGCCGCAAAGATCCCGTCCGCGTGCGCGCGAAGTGCGTCAGCCGCTGCCAGAAGGGCCGTGTTTCGCTCTTCCATCGTGGACGCCGCCAGCGCGGGCGCATCCTGCTTCATCTGCATGGCCATTTCTCTGACGTTCATAGGACCTCCGTTCTGTCACTCCTCCAAAATCGGGTTTTCGCATATTATAAAAAGAATCGGGCCGTTCGGCAATGGGTTGACCGCAAAAAAGCTCCCGCCCGCGGATGCCGCCGTCTCTATCGTCCCATGACGGACAGCGGCAGTTCCAGCCCGTGGGTTTCCAGAAGCGCCCGGTCGCGCAGGATGTCCTCCGGCCGGCCGTCGGCGATGATTTTCCCCTCAAAGAGAAGGATGACGCGGCTGCAGGTATCATAGATGAAGTCCAGATCGTGGGACGCGATGATTTTCAGCGGGGAGAGCTCGTTTAAAATGTGGATCAGGTTCCGCCGGTTCGCCGGATCCAGCCCGGCGGAGGGCTCGTCGAACAAAAGGATCTGCGGATCCATGGACAGCACCGTCGCGATGGACGCCAGCTTCTTCTCGCCGCCGGACAGCTGCCAGACCGGCCGCTGCGCCAGCGCTTCCAGATGGACCCGGCGAAGCGCCTCGCCGGTGCGTCTTGCCGTCTCTTCCTCCGGCAGACCGTAATTGCGCGGCGCGAAGGCCACATCCTCCGCGACGGTGGTCATAAACAGCTGACTGTCGGCATCCTGAAACACGTAGCCGGTTTTCCGGCGGATTTCCGGCAGTGTATCCGCTGACAGCATCTGTCCGTCCACGCTCACCCGGCCGTCAATCGTCTCCTCCAGCCCGACCAGAAGCTTCAGCAGCGTGGATTTTCCCGCGCCGTTCGCCCCGATCAGCCCGACGGATTTACCCGCATCCGCGGCAAAAGAGATCCCGGCAAGCACCGGCGGTCCGCCCGGATATGCAAAGGAAAGGTTTTCTGTCTCAAGAAGCATATGTCCTCATTTCATCAAAGCCGGTTCACACGGACAGCATCGGAATGCCCCATCGAAGAGCCAGCAAAAGAATCGTGACCGCGGCGATCTGTCCGCCGTCCGCCGCGCGAAACGGCCGTTTCTTCCCTTCCGGAAACATGCCCTCGAATCCCCGCAGCCGCATGCTTTCGTACACCGTCTGCGCCCGGTCGGCACTTCGAAGCAGCAGGTTTCCCGCGAAGGATCCCCAGGCGCGCACGGAAATGCCTATCTGGCCCGGTGCGCGCAGCCGGTACGCAGCCGACATCCGCTGCGCCTCCTCCATCAGCAGGAACAGATAGCGGAACATCAGCAGCATCTGCGTTACCAGGATCTTCGGCACCCGCAGCATCCGCAGCGCCGCGCAGATCTCTTCCATCGGGGTCGTGACGGCCAGCAGGTACGTGGAAAAGACGATGACCGCGCCGCGCCCCAAAAGCACGGCAAAGGAAATCCACCCGCCGGTGACGGCGATGCCGGCGGCCCGAAACAGCACCTCCCGGTCCAGGAAGGGATTCGCGATTCCGACAAGGGCCAGAAAGGGAAGCACCACCCACAGCCGCCGCAGGCTGCGTCCAAAGGGGATTTCGCCGACAATAAAGAGAATGGCAGGGTAAACTGCCATTCTCACCACACCTGCCATATCATACTTTGACAGCGACGCCGTCATCAGAATCGCCAGAAGCGTACACAGAAGCTTCGTCAGCGGATGCATCCCCTGCAGGAATCCTGCCGAGGCCGCCTCCCGGCGGATCCGCAAAAGCTCCGTGTACGCGCGGTCTGTCGTATTCACAAATCCTGCTCCGTCTAACTCATGCCGTCTGCGCGCCGCGATGCCGGAAAAGACGGAACGCGTACGCCGCACCGACACAGATGCCCACGACGATCAGCGCGCCCGCGATCCCGGAAACCGTCGTTCCGGCCGCACTCTCCGATCCCTGAAACGCGTAATCCGGAAGGAACGACAGCGCGCTCTGAATGCGGTCCGCAAGTGCATAGGCGCCGCCCGCCGCCTCCAGCTCGGCGGTTCCCGCCACGCGCTCCATGGACCATTCCAGGCCGTCCGGAAACGCGGAAGCAAACAAGGACAGCACACCGCCCGTCAGCGCCGCGAGGGCCGCGATCACACCGACGGTCCGGCCGAAGGTCAGCCGGCCTTCCTTTTCGGTTGCTTTGCCCACGCCCCACAGCAGTTCCGGGCGGGCTTCATGGACAAAGCACAGGACAGCCCCGGTCACCAGCCCTTCCACCAGGCCGATGGCCAGATGAATCGGCTGCATCGCCAGAAGAAACGCCGTAAACGGCAGCTCCGTCACGCCGCTTACAAGGGTTTCCAGTACCACGGAAAACGCGCCCATCTGAAGGGTAATCACGCTGCCCAGAACGGAAGCCAGCATGACCTTCCCCTTTGTCGCGCCGTTTTTCATGATCGGCCGCCAGAACAGGAAGGATCCGATGAAGCATCCGTAAAAAGCCATGTTCCACACGTTGCAGCCCAGCGCCAGCAGCCCGCCGTCCGCAAAGAACAGGCACTGGGTCAGCAGAATGCCGATCATCGCCAGAAATCCCCCGTGAGGGCCGAGCAGCGCGGACAGCAGCATACCGCCGCACAGATGGCCGGAGGACCCGGTTCCGGGAATCGTAAAATTGATCATCTGGGCCGCAAAAACAAAGGCGCCCATCACACCCATCAAAGCGGCCTTCTTCGGGGCGTCCTCCTGCTGAACCTTCCGGATGGACACCCCCGCGGCCACGGCCGAAGCCGCGTACATGGTTCCCGCAACCGCCGGTACGACCAGCGCGTCTGCCATATGCATACGAAATACCCCCTGTCCTCTTAATCGCGGTCTTCCGGAATCAGATGCGCTTTCTGCAGCGCGATCACGATCACCGGCACCAGCACGATATGCAGGATGATGCCCGGGACGGCGTTGATGAATCCGCCGGCCAGCCACGCGGAGAACGGGAATTCCATGCCGATCGCCTTGGTGATCAGGAACTTCGCAATGCCCCAGACCACGCGGCCGCCGAGCATCGCGCAGATCAGCGTTACATAAATGTTTACCGTTTTGCGCGGCAGCAGCCGGAACAGCACGCCCGTAATCACGCCGTAGGCCGCCAGCTCAAAGGCCATGCCCAGGGCGTCCGGAACCATGGCCGGCATGCCGAACATCACAGAACGCAGCAGCGGCGCGATAAAGCCGACGACGATCGCGTAGGGCCAGCCGCACAGAAAGCCGCACAGAAACACCGGGATGTGCATGGGGCTTAAGGCCTTGCCGATGGTGGGGATCTGCATGGTCAGAAACGGCAGCACCAGGCACAGCGCCAGGCAGATCGCCGCGTAAACCAGTTTCATTGTTTGATTCTTTTTCATGCTCTTTTCCTTTCAAAGACGGCACAAGGCGCATTTTCAGAGATTCTCCCTGAAAATGCGCCTTCCTAACGCGTAAAACCGGATGCGGTTTGAAAATGATTTCGCCGCCGCGCGATGCTTTTTCAGATTTCCGTGTGCGTCTTCATGGCGCACGCTTTCTTCACTTCGGAAACCGCATCCGCGATCAGCCGGCCGGCGGAAAAATCACCGACACCGGCAATAATGTTATCACAGTTGGGGAACGGAATCAAGACGCGCACCGCATCCGACTGCGCCACGGCGCAGGCCATCTTCGGCGTGATCTCCCCCAGCATCGCGTCGGCAATCACCATGCCGATGGGCCCGACGATGACATCCGCCTTCCGCGCCGCCACAACCACCGAATTTTCCCCGGTGGCCGCCTCGTCGGCGCCGGCTTTGAGCATGGCCGCCGTCGCGGCGGAATTCGTGCCCACGGCAAGGATCCGCACCTCGGGCAGATCCGCGCGGATGCGTGTAATCAGCTGTTTCCCCAGGCCGCCGCCCTGAGCGTCGATGACAAGAATGGTCATGGTATTCCTCTCTTTACAGCATCTTCTTCAGATACTGCCCGGTGAAGGATGCTTTGTTCTTCGCCACTTCCTCCGGCGTACCCGTGGCCACCACGGTTCCGCCGCCGTCGCCGCCTTCGGGGCCTAAGTCAATGATATAATCGGCCGTTTTGATCACGTCCAGGTTGTGCTCAATGACGACGACCGTATTCCCGCCTTCGGACAGCTTGCGCAGGATGTCCACGAGCTTGTTCACATCCTCGAAGTGAAGGCCGGTGGTGGGCTCGTCGAGCACGTAGATGGTCCTGCCCGTGCTGCGCCGGGACAGCTCCGTGGCCAGCTTGATGCGCTGGGCCTCGCCGCCGGACAGCTGGGTGGAGGGCTGGCCCAGGCGGATATAGCCTAAGCCCACGTCGTACAGGGTCTGGATCTTCCGGGCCACGGAGGGCACGTTTTCAAAGAAATGCAGCGCCTCTTCCACCGTCATGTCCAGCACGTCATAGATGGACTTGCCCTTGTATTTCACCTCCAGCGTTTCCCGCTTGTAGCGCTTGCCGTGACAGACTTCACACGGGACGTAGACGTCCGGCAGGAAGTTCATCTCGATTTTGATGATGCCGTCGCCGGAGCAGGCCTCACAGCGTCCGCCCTTGACGTTGAAGCTGAAGCGGCCCTTGCTGTAGCCGCGCGCCTTCGCGTCCGTCGTGCCGGCGAACAGATCCCGGATCATGTCGAACACGCCGGTGTAGGTGGCCGGATTGGACCGCGGCGTGCGGCCGATGGGCGACTGGTCGATGGCGATGATCTTGTCCAGCTGCTCGATGCCTTCGATGGCGTCGTGCTTTCCGGCGATGGTGCGGGCGCGGTTCAGCTTCTTCGCCAGGCGCTTGTAGAGGATCTCGTTCACCAGGGAGCTTTTGCCGCTGCCGGACACCCCGGTGACGCAGGTCATGACGCCTAAGGGGAAGGACACGTCGATGTGGCGCAGGTTGTTTTCCGCCGCGCCTTTGACAGTCAGCCAGCCCGTGGGTTCTCTCCGGGCGGACGGCACGTCGATCTTCCGCCGGCCGGCCAGATAGTCGCCGGTGATGGATTCCGGACAGGCCATGATGTCCTCCACGGTACCGGTGGCCACCAGGTGC
>JAZQBE010000099.1:0-41939 GCA_045545575.1 Shuttleworthella sp. | reverse complement strand
GGTGGGTGGCCGGAATCCCGTATGATTTGCTGCATGGGATCAGCAACTTTGTGCTGTGTCTGGTGCTGTTCAAGCCGCTGAACGCTGCCCTGAAAGCGGCGAGCGCGCTGTGGCAGAAACCGGAGACGTAGGGTGATGGATCCCGGAGATGAAGAACAACCCGCGGACGAGGGAAATCCTCGTCTGCGGGTTGTTTTTGTGTGTGAAAATCCGGGAAAAATCCCAAATCAGTTGAACTGCATGACTTTCTGGGAAATCTTGTAGGCGGTGACGGACAGCCGCCGGCCGAAGCGTCCGGGCAGGTTCATCGAGCTGCCCAGAATGCCCCAGCGCAGGTGGCGCCAGGTGCGCTCGTCCTTGTTCTTGATGTAATTCCAGAGCTTCTGGACCTTTGCCAGGTTCTCCGGCGTGCCGGAGACGTATCCCAGGGCGGAGGAGACGACGGTGATCATCTCCAGGAAGCTCAGCATGTATTCGCGCAGGTGTTTTTCCTCGACGCTCCACGGATCCACGGAATCAAGCAGGATGTAGTTGACCCGCAGCTGCTGGTCGAGGCGCTTGATCATGGTCTGCTCCGCGACGGACTGGCCCTCGCGGCCGATGTAGTAGTGATAGAGGTCCGCGTTCTGGTAATAGAGCGTCTTGACGCTCGGCAGCGGCAGGTAGACGAAGAGGTTGTCCACGTAGAAGGTGTGCTTCGGCAGCTCGAGCCCGCAGTCCACCAGCAGCTGGCGGCGGTAGATCACGGAGTGCATCAGGATGGTGAAGCCCTTGATGTTGCGCTTCATGTCGCTCCAGCCGATCACCTGATCCTGGGGAAAGAGCGCCTTGTACATCATCCGGCGCTGCTTGCCTTCGTGCACCTTGTCGTAAATGTAGTTGACCAGGAACATGTCCACGATTGTGCCTTCGTCGCGCAGCCGGCGCAGCGTGGAAAGCACCTGCGGGTAGGCTTCGGCGTCGAGCCAGTCGTCGCTGTCGACCACTTTGTAGTACAGACCGGTGGCGTTTCGAAGGCCTGCGTTGACCGCCTCGCCGTGACCGCCGTTTTCCTGATGGATGGCGCGGATGATGCCGGGGTAGCGGGCAGCGTAGTCGTCCGCGATCTGGGCGGTGTTGTCTGTGGAACCGTCGTCCACGATGAGTATTTCGATATCGTCCCCGCCCGGCAGGATGGATTCGATGCACTTGGCCATGTAGTCCTGCGAGTTGTAGCAGGGGATGGCAAAACTGATCAGCTTTTCCATAATGGATCCCTTTTTCTTTCTGTTTTCAGACACAGCGTTTGTATAGTATACCACAATCGAGGCGAGGATGGGAAAGATTTCTGTTCGCCGGGCGAAGGGGGATTTTTCCGCCGGGAAGTTGTACCGGAATCCGAATAAACCATGGAAAAATCCCGCAACAGCAAATCTTACGCCAGATTCTGCGCACATCGCGTCAAAACACCGCCTTCTCCCGGATTTTACTGGACTTTTGACACCCGGCGTGGTAATATTGTGCAGTTAGCATTGTGCCCGAACGCCATATATTAGAAGAAACACGTTTGCAGTGCTTTTTCGGGCCGGGTGCAGTCTGCTGCGGAATCATGGGATTGAAATGACAGCCAAAGAATCGTTTCAAAAAAAGAAAAGGAGAAAACGATGAGTGTTTACAATCTTTCCCTTCTGACGGACCTGTATGAAATGACGATGATGCAGGGCTATTTCAAGACGCAGAACACGGAGCGGGTGATCTTCGACGCCTTCTACCGCAGCAACCCCAACGGGGGCGGCTACGCCATCTGCGCCGGCTTGGAGCAGATGATCGACTACATCGAGCACCTGCATTTTGACGCGGAGGACATCGAGTATCTGCGCAGCCTGGGGATCTTCGGCGAGGATTTCCTGGCCTGGCTGGCGGATTTCCATTTCACCGGCGATATTTACGCGATTCCGGAGGGCACCGTGATCTTCCCGCGCGAGCCCCTCGTCAAGGTGGTGGCGCCGATCATGGAGGCGCAGCTGGTGGAAACGGCGATTTTAAACATCATCAATCACCAGAGCCTGATCGCCACGAAGGCGGCCCGGGTCTGCCGGGCGGCGAAGGGGGACGGCGTGATGGAATTCGGCCTGCGCCGCGCGCAGGGGCCGGACGCGGGCACCTACGGTGCGCGGGCGGCGATCATCGGCGGCTGCAAGGGCACCAGCAACGTGCTGGCCGGCCGGCTGTTTGACGTGCCGGTGCTCGGCACCCATGCCCACAGCTGGATCATGAGCTTCCCGGACGAGTACACGGCCTTCAAAAAGTACGCCGAAATCTACCCGACGGCCTGCATCCTTCTCGTGGACACCTACGATACGCTGCGCAGCGGCGTGCCGAACGCGATCCGCGTGTTCACCGAGATGCGCGAAGCCGGCATCCCGCTCACCTATTACGGGGTGCGCTTAGACAGCGGCGACCTTTCCTACCTGTCCAAGAAGGTCCGCAAGATGCTCGACGAGGCCGGCTTTACGGACGCGGTGATTTCCGCCTCCAACGACCTGGACGAGTTCCTGATCGAATCCTTGAAGGCGCAGGGCGCGACCATCACCTCCTGGGGCGTCGGCACGCACCTGATCACCAGCAAGGACTGCCCGTCCTTCGGCGGCGTCTACAAGCTGGCCGCCATTGAAAAGGACGGCGCCTTCGTTCCGAAGATCAAGCTGTCGGAGAACTCCGAGAAGGTGACGAACCCCGGCAACAAGACGATCTACCGGATTTACGACAACGAAACCGGCAAGATCGCGGCGGACCTGATCTGCCTCGCGGACGAGACCTTCGATCCGTCCGAGGACATGAAGCTGTTCGATCCCAACGAGCCCTGGAAGCGCACGACGCTGCCCGGCGGCAGCTACCGCATGCGGGAACTGCTGGTGAAGGTGATCGAAGGCGGAAAGCGCTGCTACACGTCGCCCTCCGTCAAGGAGCTGCGCGATATCTGCACCGCGGAAAAGGAAACGCTCTGGGAAGAAAACAAGCGATTCCACAACCCGGCCAAGGTCTACGTGGACCTGTCCCGGAAGCTGTATGACATGAAACAGGCGCTTCTGCTCGAGGCGCACAAGGAAGCGTAAATATGCCGGCAAAGGAGCTGACATGATCAAAAACCACAACCGACGGATCCGGCGGATCGCCGCGTTCCTTCTGACCCTTGTTTTCGCGGCCGCGGGCGCGGCCGGCGGATTTGCGGGCAGCGCGCTGACGGCGCAGGCCGCGACGGTCCGTCCCCTGTATCACGGCGTGACCATCGACGAGTATCTGGGCTGCACGATCTACCCGGAGGACTGGCTGGCGGCGCATTTCTGGGACGGCTACTATCTGGGCACGCCCTACCGGGGGCTGGATTCCTACACGGGCAGCGTTCCCACCACCATTTCGCGCTTTAACGGCGATGTTCCCGGCAGCGGCGCCTGCAACTGCGCCGGCGTGCCTTCGGCCGTGATGCGCAACTGCGGCGGCGATCTTTCCCGGATCCGCAGCTACGGCGGCGGCGCCTACGTCAACGCGACGAACTGGAAGAATACGATTCTGAACAACCGAAACATCCTGTGCTATCACTTCGACACGATGGATGAGGCCCTGGACAGCGGTCTGGTGCGGCGGGGCGACCTGTTTTACCTGGATCCGATCACCTGGGATCTGCCGGGCATCGACTGCCACATCGGCGTGCTCTGGGGCGACGATCCGCGCCACAACATGGGCATCCATTCCGTGCCGCCGGACGTGCAGTACTCGCCGATCGCCTTCGATCCGGCCGCGTTTACGTTCTATGTTTTCCCGACCCGCCACAGGGATCTGAAGAACTACGGCGACCCGGACTACCTGTACGGCGTTTTCGACGCCTTCTATTACATCTGCGAGAACCCGGATCTCGGGGCCGCCTTCGGCCTGGACGTTCCGCTTCTGTACTATCACTTTACGAACGCGGGCGTCTATGAGGGGCGCCGGGCCAGCCGGGTCTATGACGCGGGGTATTATCACGCCAACTCGACGGACGGCTCCGGCGACTGGATGTCGGATCTGCTGGAATTCCAGCGGCGCGGCATGGATCAGGGCGTGCGGGGCAGCGCGGAGTTCGATCCGGTTTACTACCGCCGCCACAATCCGGACCTGGAGGCCGCCTTCGGCAACAACTGGCGCGCCTACTACATCCATTACATGCAGTTCGGTTTCTGGGAAGGCCGGCAGGGCAGCACGTGGTTCGATTTCTCCGATCCGCTGCTCTTCGACGCGCAGTATTATCTGGACCGCTACCCGGATCTGCGGGCGGCGTTCGGGAACGACGAAATGGCCGCGCTGACCCATTTCGAACTCTTCGGAATCAGGGAGGGACGCGGTGCGTCACCCTTCTTTGATGCATATGCCTACCGGTCGCGCTATCCGGATCTGGACGCGGCCTTCGGCGACGACATGGCGCAGTATTACGTGCACTATCTGCTGTACGGACGCGCGGAAAACAGAAATGCCGCTCCGTGACGAGAAAGCGGACGGCAGCAAAGGAAAAGAGGCAAATACGATGTACCAGAAAGTCAACACGGATCTGAAGTTTGTGGAACGCGAGAAGGACGTCCGGAAGTTCTGGGAAGAAAACGACATCTTCCAGAAGAGCATGGACAGCCGCGCGCAGGGGCCGGTGTATACGTTCTATGACGGACCGCCCACAGCGAACGGCAAGCCCCACATCGGACATGTCCTGACGCGCGTCATCAAAGATATGATTCCGCGTTACCGCACAATGAAAGGCTATTACGTCCCCCGCAAAGCCGGCTGGGATACGCACGGCCTGCCGGTGGAGCTTGAGGTGGAAAAGCGCCTGGGGTTAAACGGCAAGGAACAGATCGAAGAGTACGGCATGGAGCCCTTCATTAAAGAATGCAAGGAATCCGTGTGGAAGTACAAGGGCATGTGGGAGGATTTCTCCGGCACCGTCGGCTTCTGGGCCGACATGGATGATCCCTACATCACCTACGACGACAGCTTCATCGAGTCGGAATGGTGGGCGTTAAAGGAAATCTGGAACAAGGGCCTGCTGTACAAGGGATTCAAAGTCGTTCCCTACTGCCCGCGTTGCGGAACACCGCTGTCCGCGCAGGAGGTGGCCCAGGGCTACAAGCTCGTCAAGGAACGCAGCGCCATCGCCCGGTTCAAGGTGGCCGGCGAGGACGCCTGGTTCTTAGCCTGGACGACGACGCCGTGGACGCTGCCGTCGAACGTGGCGCTCTGTGTGAACCCGGACGAAACCTACGTGAAGGTGAAGGCCGCGGACGGCTACGTCTACTATCTGGCGAAGGCGCTGTGCGACACCGTGCTCGGCGGCCTTGCCGACAAGGAAGGCGGGACACCGTCCTATGAGATCTTAGCGGAGATGTCCGGCAAAGACCTGGAATACCGCGAATACGAGCCGCTGTACGCCTGCGCCGGCGAGCGCGCCGCGAAGCAGCACAAAAAAGCGCATTTCGTGACCTGCGACGGGTACGTCACCATGTCCGACGGTACCGGCATCGTGCACATCGCGCCGGCCTTCGGTGAAGACGACGCGCGCATCGGCCGCACCTACGACCTGCCCTTTGTCCAGTTCGTGGACGAGAGCGGCCACATGACGGAGGAGACGCCCTTTGCCGGCCTGTTCGTCAAGGACGCCGATCCGGAAGTGATCAAAGAGCTGATCGGCCGTGACCAGCTGTTTGCCGCGCCGAAGTTCGAGCATGACTATCCGCACTGCTGGCGCTGCGACACGCCGCTGATCTACTATGCCCGCGAGTCCTGGTTCATCCGCATGACGCAGGTGAAGGACGCGCTGATCCGCAACAACAATACGGTCAACTGGATTCCCGAGTCCATCGGCAAGGGCCGCTTCGGCGACTGGCTGGAGAACGTGCAGGACTGGGGCATCTCCCGCAACCGCTACTGGGGCACGCCGCTGAATATCTGGGAATGCCCGGACTGCGGAAAGCAGGAATCCATCGGAAGCCGCGCGGAGCTGGCAGAGCGCACCGGCAATCCGGACGTGGAGAAGATGGAGCTGCACCGCCCGTACATCGACGAAGTGACCTTCGCTTGCCCGGACTGCGGCGGTACGATGCACCGGGTGCCGGAAGTCATCGACTGCTGGTTCGATTCCGGCGCGATGCCCTTTGCGCAGCACCATTATCCCTTTGAGAATCAGGATCTGTTCGAGCAGCAGTTCCCGGCGCAGTTTATCTCGGAGGCCGTCGACCAGACCCGCGGATGGTTCTATTCGCTGATGGCGGAATCGACGCTGCTGTTCGACAAGGCGCCCTACGAGAACGTCGTCGTGCTGGGCCACGTACAGGACGAGCACGGACAGAAGATGAGCAAATCCAAGGGCAACGCGGTCGATCCCTTCGACGCCTTAGAGCGCTACGGCGCCGACGCGATCCGCTGGTACTTCTACATCAACTCCGCTCCGTGGCTGCCGAACCGTTTCCACGGCAAGGCCGTGGAGGAGGGCCAGCGCAAGTTCATGGGCACGCTGTGGAACACCTACGCGTTCTATGTGCTTTACGCCGAGATCGATCAGTTTGACCCGACGAAGCATACCTTAGACCGGGCGAGCCTTTCCGTCATGGACCGCTGGATCCTGTCCCGCCTGCAGTCGGCGGTGGCCGGGGTGGATTATGACCTGGAAAACTATAAGATTCCGGAGGCCGCGAAGGAGCTCGAAAGCTTTGTCGACGACCTGAGCAACTGGTATGTCCGCCGCTGCCGCGACCGCTTCTGGGCGAAGGGCATGGAGCAGGACAAGATCAACGCCTACATGACCCTGTATGAGAGCCTGGTGACCATCGCGAAGGCCGCCGCGCCGATGATTCCGTTCATGGCGGAGGAGATTTACCTCAATCTGGTGGCCGGCCTGGACGCTTCCGCGCCGGAATCCGTGCATCTGTGCGATTTCCCGCAGGCGGACGAATCCTTAAAGGACGCGGCCCTCGAGGAGAACATGAAGCAGGTGCTGCAGATCGTCGTCTTCGGACGCGCCTGCCGCAACGCCTCCGGCGTGAAGAACCGCCAGCCCGTGGCGAAGATGTACGTGCGCACCGCCCACGACCTGCCGGATTACTGCACCGCGATCATCGCGGACGAGCTCAACGTCAAAGAGGTGGTCTTCACCGAAGATGTCTCCGGCTTTACGACCTACATCTTCAAGCCGCAGTTAAAGACGGTGGGCCCGAAGTACGGCCGGTTCTTAAAGCAGATCCAGACGGCGCTGGCCGGGCTGGACGGAAACGCGGCGTACCGGTCACTGACCGAAGAGGGCGCGCTGACCTTCCCGGAAATCGACCCGGACATCCGCCTGACCGAGGAGGATCTGCTGATTACGATGGTGCAGCAGGAAGGCTACGTGACCGACGGCGACAATTACACGACCGTCGTGCTTGACATCCGCATGACGCCGGAGCTGATCGAGGAAGGATTCGTGCGGGAGCTGGTTTCCAAGATCCAGACCATGCGAAAGGAAGCCGGTTTTGAAGTGACGGACCACATCGTCCTGACCTGTCAGGGAAGCGAAGCGATCACGGCCGTATTCGAAAAGTACGGCGCGCAGATCGCGGCGGAAACCCTCGCGGACGAGACGGCCGCCGCGGCACCTTCTGACGGCGCCTTTGCCAAAGAGTGGGAAATCAACGGGGAACAGGCAACGCTGTCTGTGCGGCGCGTATAACGCAAAGCGGATCACCGATGATTCCGGGGGGAAGATTGTAAGAACCCGCAGCGATTGAAGGGGCATAGCGCAGTATGATAGCACAAGCTAGGAGGAATGAATGAAACAGCAGATGCCGGACAAGAAAACGATTAAGGCAACCATTAAGGACTATGTCCGCAGACTTTACAGAAAAGACTTCGAGGAAGCCACAAAGCAGGAGGTCTATCAGGCCGTATCCATGGCCGTAAAAGACTTGGTGATCGACAACTGGATCGCCACCCAGGAGACCATGGACCAGGAAGATCCCAAGATCGTCTACTACATGTCCATGGAATTTCTGATGGGCCGCGCTCTGGGCAACAACATGTTAAACCTGTGCGCCTATGACACCTTCAAGGCCGCATTGGACGAGCTGGGCTTTGACATCAACGCCATTGAAGACGAAGAGCCCGATCCGGCCTTAGGCAACGGCGGTTTAGGCCGTCTGGCTGCCTGCTTTTTGGATTCTCTGTCCACCTTAGGCTATGCCGCTTACGGCTGCGGTATCCGCTACCGTTACGGCATGTTCAAGCAGAAGATCGTGGACGGCGCCCAGAAGGAAGTACCGGACAACTGGTTAAAGAACGGCTATCCCTTTGAACTGCGCCGTCAGGAGTACACCCACGAAGTCAAATTCGGCGGATACGTCAACTCTCACGTGGACGAAAAGGGCAAAATTCATTTTACCCACGAAGGCTATCGCTCCGTGCTGGCCGTGCCCTACGATATGCCCATCGTCGGCTACAACAACAACGTGGTAAACACCCTGATGATCTGGGACGCCGAGCCGAAGGAGGTCTTTTCGCTGGATTCCTTTGACCGCGGCGAATACGACAAGGCCGTGGAGGACCAGAACCTTGCCAAGAACCTGGTCGAGGTGCTGTATCCGAACGACAACCACATCTACGGCAAGGAGCTGCGCTTAAAGCAGCAGTATTTCTTCGTGTCCGCCTCGCTGCAGCGTGCCATCGGCCGCTATAAGAAGCACGGCCACAAGGATATCCACAGGCTGCCGGAAAAGGTCGTCTTCCAGATGAACGATACGCATCCGACGCTGTGCGTCGCCGAACTGATGCGCATCCTTCTCGACGAGGAGAATTTAGAGTGGGACGAGGCGTGGGAGATCACGACGCACTGCACGGCCTATACGAACCACACCATCATGTCCGAGGCGCTGGAGAAGTGGCCCATCGAGATTTTCTCCCGTCTGCTTCCGCGTGTCTATCAGATCGTGGAAGAGATCAACCGCCGCTTTGTAAACGACATTCAGGAGAAGTTCCCCAACGATCCGTCCCGCGTCGCGAAGATGGCGATCATCTACGACGGACAGGTGAAGATGGCGCACTTAGCGATCGCCGCCGGCTATTCCGTCAACGGCGTGGCGCGCCTGCACACCGAGATTTTAAAGAACGAATCCCTGCACGACTTCTACGAGATGTATCCGGAGAAGTTCAACAACAAGACCAACGGCATTACCCAGCGCCGGTTCCTCCTTCACGCGAATCCGCTGCTGGCTTCCTGGGTGACCGACCATGTGGGCAAGGAATGGATCACGGATCTGTCGGCGGTCAAAAAGCTGGCCCTGTACGCGGACGACGCGAAAGCGCAGCATGAGTTCATGAACATCAAGTACCAGAACAAGCTGCGTCTGGCGGAGTACATCAAACAGCACAACGGCATCGAGGTCGACCCGCGATCCATCTTTGACGTGCAGGTCAAGCGTCTGCACGAGTACAAGCGGCAGCTGCTGAACATCCTTCACGTGATGTATCTGTACAACCAGATCAAAGAGCATCCGGAGAAGGAGTTCTATCCGCGCACGTTCATCTTCGGCGCGAAGGCGGCGGCCGGCTACCGGATCGCGAAGCTGACGATCAAGCTGATCAACAACGTGGCGGCCGTGATCAACAACGACGCCTCCATCAACGGCAAGCTGAAGGTGATCTTCATCGAGGATTACCGCGTGTCCAACGCGGAGAGGATCTTCGCGGCGGCGGATGTCTCCGAGCAGATTTCCACGGCCTCGAAGGAAGCTTCCGGCACCGGCAACATGAAGTTCATGTTAAACGGCGCGATCACCATCGGTACGATGGACGGCGCGAACGTGGAAATGTGCGAGGAAGTCGGCCGGGAGAACATGGTGATCTTCGGCATGTCGGCGGATGAGGTCATCGAGCACGAGCGCCGGCGCGACTACAACCCGATGGATATCTACAACAGCGACCAGGATATCCGCAAGGTGCTGATGCAGCTGATCAACGGCTACTACAGCCCGGACAACACGGAGCTGTTCCGCGACATCTACAATTCGCTGCTGAACACGCAGGTGACGGAGCGCGCCGACACCTACTTCGTGCTGAAGGATTTCCGCAGCTATGCCGAAGCGCAGAGCACGATCAGCGAATGGTACGCGGATACGGAAAACTGGGCGAAGAAGGCCATCTTAAACGTGGCGAGCGTCGGAAAGTTTTCCTCCGACCGCACGATTCAGGAATACGTGGATGAGATCTGGCATCTGGACCGGATCAAGGTAGAGAAATAAGGTAGAAAACATTGACGAAAATCCAAAGCCCCCGCACCTGCCTTCTGGTGGAGGGCGGGGGCATGAAATGTGCTTACAGTGCCGGCGTGCTGGATGCGTTTCTGGACGAGGGAATCTCCTTTGACCTGTGCATCGGCGTGTCGGCCGGTGTTGCAAATCTGGCCTCTTTTCTGGCCGGGCAGCGGGACCGGAACCGCCGGTTTTACGTGCAGCACTCCCAGGACTGGCGCTATTTCAGCGCGCGCAGCTTTCTGGAGACCGGGTCGGCCTTCGGCCTGGACTATATCTACAACGAGCTGTCGGTGGAAGGGGGCGCGGACGCGCTCGATACACGCGCGGTGCATGCCAACCCCGCGCGGCTTCTGTTTCCGGCCACCAACGCGCGCACCGGAAAGGCGGAGTATTTTTCCGACGCCGACATGAAGCCCGACGACCTGACCGCGGTCTGCGCGACCTGTGCGCTGCCGGTGATGTGCCGGCCCGCGCTTTTCCGCGGGCAGTACTATTACGACGGCGGCGTGGCGGATTCTCTGCCGATCGCGCTGGCGCAGGAGGAAGGCGTGGAAAAGACCGTCGTGATCTTTTCCAAGCCCGACGATTTTCACATGAAGCCGCAGCCCATGCGCGCCGCCTACACGGCCGGGCTCTTGCCTTTCCCGAAAATGATCCGCGCGCTGAACACGCGGCATGAACGCTACAACCTGGCCGTGGAACGCATCCTCGCGCTGCGTGAGGAGGGGGACGCCCTGACCTTCGCGCCGGACGCGTCGATCAAGGTCAGCACCTACAGCATGGATGCCGAAACGGAACAGCGCCTGTATGACAACGGCTTTCGCGACGGCCTTGCGCGCGCGGAGGAAGTGCGGCGTTTTCTGGAACAGTAAAAAAGGATTGTAAGATGGAACCGAATTCATTTACCCCGAACCCGCGCTACGCGAAGCGGGAAGGAAAAACCGGCCTGCTGCTGGTGCTGGCGCCGATTCTTCTGGTGCTGCTGGTGCAGGTGATTCTCCTGGTCTTTGTCTACCAGCTGGCAGTGGTCCGCGGAATTGCCGCGTTCTCCGGCGAGTCCTACGCCGATCTGCTGACGCAGCTGACGGATATGTTTCTGGATCCGTCGCTGCAGGTCATTGTGCTGTTCCTGTACAGCATCACCTGCATCGTCTGGTTCGGCGTGTGGTTCGCAAAGGAATTCATGCCGAAGGACGAGACCGGAAAGCGGATCTGGTGGCCGGAACTCTACCGCGGCCGCACGGCGCGCATCGCGGCCGGTGCCGTGGTCTTTGCCATCGGCGGCCAGTATGCGGCGAACTATCTGATGAGCGCCCTGGCCATGCTGCGGCCCCAGTGGCTTTCGATCTACGAGCAGATGATTGAAAACATCGGTCTGAACGGAGAGGAGCTTCCTCTTTCTCTGATCCTGTACACGGTGCTGTTCGGCCCGATCTGCGAGGAGCTGACCTTCCGCGGCCTGACCTTCGGCTACGCCCGCCGGATGACGTCCTTCCTCTGGGCGAACATCGTCCAGGCCCTGCTGTTCGGCATGCTGCACGGCAATATGCTGCAGGGTACGATGGCGTTCTGTCTGGGGCTCGTGCTGGGCTATATATATGAAGAAACCCAGAGCATCACGGTGGTGTGCCTTCTGCATATCCTGTTTAATACGGCCGGGGTGTTCGGCACGGCGCTGGTGTACCAGGCCAGCGGTCCGGTGCTGTTTTTCCTCTGCTTCCTCGGCGGCATGATCGCCACCTATGTCGGAACGCTGCTGCTCGTTCCGCGAAAGGAACAGGCGTAATTCGTAAGGATGTAAAACATGGCATTTGTACATCTGCATACGCATACGGAGTACAGCCTTTTAGACGGCTCCAATAAAATCAAAGAATACGTCCGCCGGGTGAAGGAGCTGGGGATGACGGCCGCCGCGATCACGGATCACGGCGCGATGTACGGTGTCATCGATTTCTATGAGGCGGCGCTGGCCGAAGGAATCAAGCCGATTCTGGGCTGCGAAGTCTATGTGGCGCCCGGGTCCCGGTTTGACCGGGAGACCTCCCACGCCGACGACCGCTACTATCATCTGATTCTGCTTGCCGAGAACAACGAGGGATACCAGAATCTGATGAAGATCGTTTCACGCGGGTTTGTCGACGGCTTCTACTACAAGCCGCGGGTGGACCGTGAACTGCTGGAAACCTATCACGAGGGGATCATCTGTCTGTCGGCCTGCCTGGCCGGGGAAGTGCAGCGGCTGCTGGGCCGCGGCTTCTACGAGGAAGCGAAGGAGGCGGCCCTCTGGCACGCCCGCATCTTCGGCCCGGAGCACTATTATCTGGAGCTGCAGGACCACGGCATTCCGCTGCAGCGCACGGTGAACCAGGGACTGCTGCGGATGTCGGAGGAAACCGGCATTCCGCTCGTGGCCACCAACGACTGTCACTATACCTACGCCGGCGACTGGGAAGCCCACGACGTGCTGCTGTGCATCCAGACCAACGCCAAGGTGGCCGACGAGGACCGCATGCGCTACGAGGGCGGCCAGTTCTACGTCAAATCCGAAGAGGAGATGCGGCAGCTGTTTCCCTACGCGCCGCAGGCCCTCGAGAACACCGCGAAGATCGCCGAACGCTGCAATGTCACGATTGCCTTCGGCGAGACAAAGCTGCCCCGGTTCGACGTTCCCGACGGCTTTACAGCAGAGGAATACCTGACCCGGCTCTGCCGGGAGGGACTGAGCCGGCGCTACGGCGAACGTGCGGCCGAGCTTCTGCCCCAGCTGGAGTACGAGCTGGGCGTGATCCGCCGGATGGGCTACGTCGACTATTTCCTGATCGTCTGGGACTTCATCAACTACGCGCGGACGCACGACATCCCGGTCGGCCCGGGGCGGGGCAGCGCGGCCGGAAGCCTGGTGGCCTACACGACGGGCATCACGGACATCGACCCCGTCCGCTACAGCCTGCTGTTCGAGCGCTTTTTGAATCCCGAGCGCGTTTCCATGCCGGATATCGACGTGGATTTCGATTTTGAACGCCGCGGCGAGGTCATCGACTACGTCGTGGAAAAATACGGCAAGGACTGCGTGACGCAGATCGTGACCTTCGGGACAATGGCTGCGCGCAACGTCATCCGCGACGTCGGCCGCGCCCTGGATCTGCCCTACGGGTTCGTGGACCAGGTGGCCAAGCAGATCCCGCAGGAGCTGGGCATCACCATCGACAAGGCGCTGGTGATGAATTCACAGCTGCGCTCCATGTACGAAACCGACGAGAAGATCACGCACCTGATCGACATGGCCCGCAAACTCGAAGGCTTGCCGCGCCACACGTCGATGCACGCGGCCGGCGTGGTGATTTCGCAGAAGCCCATGGAGGAGTACGTGCCTTTGGCCCGCGCGGCGGACGGCACGATCACCACCCAGTTCACCATGACGACCATCGAGCACCTGGGCCTGCTGAAGATGGATTTCCTGGGCCTGCGGACGCTGACGGTGATCGACGATGCCGTAAAGATGGCCCGGCAGACCCATCCTGGAGCGGACATCGACATTTCGAAGATTTCCTACGACGAGAAGCCGGTGTACGACCTGATCGCCAGCGGCCACTGCGAAGGTATTTTTCAGCTGGAATCACCCGGGATGAAATCCTTCATGAAGGAGCTTCGCCCGGAGAGCCTCGAGGACGTCATCGCCGGCATCTCGCTCTACCGTCCGGGACCGATGGATTTCATCCCGGCCTACTTAAGGGGCAAGACCGACCGGAACGCGATCGTCTACGACTGCCCGCAGCTGGAGCCGATCCTGTCCGCCACTTACGGCTGCATCGTCTACCAGGAACAGGTGATGCAGATCGTGCAGAATCTGGCCGGGTTTACCTTAGGCCGCGCGGACATGCTCCGCCGCGCCATGTCGAAGAAGAAGGCCGACGTCATGAACAAGGAGCGGCAGGCCTTCGTGTACGGCGACGCGGACAGCGGCGTGCCCGGCTGCATCGCCAACGGCATCTCCGAAGCCGTCGCCAACAAAATCTACGACGAGATGGTGGATTTCGCGAAGTACGCCTTCAACAAATCCCACGCGGCCGCCTACGCCGTCGTGGCCTACCAGACAGCGTGGCTGAAATACCACTATCCCCAGGAATTCATGGCCTCTTTGATGACGTCCGTCATCGACGTGACGTCGAAGATCGCCAACTATATCCAGGTCTGCCGCCAGATGGGCATCACCGTGCTGCCGCCGGACGTCAATGCCGGCGACGGGCGCTTTGCCGTGGCAGACGGGCAGATCCGCTACGGCATGTATGCCATCAAGAGCATCGGCCGATCCGTCGTCGACGCCATCGTCAGCGAACGCGCAGCCGGCGGACCCTTCCGGTCCCTGGAGGATTTTCTTTCGCGCGTCAGCGGAAAAGACGTCAGCAAACGCGCGGTCGAAAACCTGATCAAAGCCGGCGCGATGGACGGCCTCGACGGCAACCGCAGGCAGAAGGTCTACACCTACGCGAAGATCATGGATCAGCTGGCGAGTTCCAAAAAGAACACCGTCGCCGGGCAGATGACCCTGTTTGACATCGCTTCCGAGGATCAGAAGGAAGAATTCTCGGTGACGCTGCCCGACGTTTCGGAGTTTGACCGTGAAACCATGCTGATGTTCGAGAAGGAAGTGCTCGGTATCTATGTCAGCGGGCACCCGCTCGAAACCTGCACGGCCGTGCTGGACGCGAACGTGACCGCCACGTCCGAAGAGTTCGTTATGGACGACGAAACGGGGACCGCGCCCATCGAGGACGGCCGTCACGTCGTGATCGGGGGCATGCTTTCGGACATCACCATCAAGTACACGCGCAAAAACGAGACGATGGCCTTCGTGACCATCGAGGACCTTGTCGGCTCCGTGGAGGTGATCGTCTTCCCGAAGGTCTACGAGGCCAGCCGCCAGCTTCTGACGGAAGACGCCAAGCTGTTCGTCAGCGGGCGGGCGAGCGTGGAAGAGGATAAGGACGCGAAACTGATCTGCGAGGAGATCCGCCCGTTTTCGGACGCCTCGCGGGAGATCTGGGTGCGGCTGGCCGACCGCGCCGCCTATGACGCGGTGCAGGATGCGCTGGCGGCGGCGGCAAAGGAAAGCCTGCAGACCTCGGACTTGGTCGTGTATCTGGCCGCCGAGCGCGCGATCCGGCGCATGCCGCCGGAATACAGGATGGACGACACCGAAGCCACGCTGGCCGCGCTGCGGGAGCTGGCCGGGGAAAAGAACGTATCCACAAAGGAAAAACCGCTGGAATTCAAAGGAAACGGACGGCGGTTTTAGGGGAGAACGGTAAATATGGAAAAGTACACGCTGCAGGAATATGTATCCTATCTCTCGCAGGAAGGGCTGGTCAAAGAGATGCCCGAGTCCCTTGAAGGCGCAAAGCGTCCGGTGGAGCTGGTGTCCTGTGATTCGCGCGACGTGGTGGACGGAACACTGTTCATCTGCAAAGGCGCGCATTTCAAGCCGGAGTTTCTGCAGAAAGCGGCCGAAGCCGGCGCATTCTGCTATCTCAGCGAGCAGCCCTACCCCGGGGCCGGCATTCCCGGCATCTGCGTGACGGATATCCGCCGCGCGATGGCGCTTCTCGCAAACCGTTATTACAACGATCCCTGGAAGAAACTGAACGTGACCGGCATCACCGGGACGAAGGGAAAATCTTCGACGACCTACTACGTCAAATCCATTCTGGACGAGTACATGAAGTCGGCCGGCGGACCGGAGAGCGGCGTGATTTCCTCCATCGACACCTATGACGGCGTGGAGCGCTTCGAGTCGCACCTGACCACGCCGGAGCCGCTGGAGCTGGAGCATCACTTCCGCAACGGCGTCGACACCGGCATGAAATACCTGACGATGGAGATTTCCTCTCAGGCTTTAAAATACGACCGCGTCTTAGGCGTCCGGTTTGCCGTGGCCTGCTTCTTAAACATCGGCTACGACCACATCTCGCCCATCGAGCATCCGGACTGGGAGGATTATTTCGCCTCCAAGCTGCGGATTTTCGAGCAGTGCGAAACCGCCGTCGTCAACCTTGACAGCGACCACAGCGACCGCGTCATGGCGTCGGCCCGCCGGGCGGCGAAGGTGATCACCTTCTCGCAGCAGGATCCGTCGGCCGACGTCTACGGATACGACGTCCGGAAGGACCAGGACGAGACCGTGTTCCGCGTGCGCACGGCGAAAATGGAACGGGAATTCCGCCTGAGCATGCCGGGCCTGTTCAACGTGCAGAACGCGCTGGCGGCCATCGCCATCTGCGAATCCTACGGCGTGCCCGAGCGGTGCATCTACACCGGCCTTTTAAAGGCCCGGGTGCCCGGACGGATGGAGATCTATGCCAACGCCGACAAGCACGTGATCGCGATTGTGGACTATGCCCACAACCGCCTGTCCTTTGAAAAACTGTTTACGTCCGTGAAGGAAGAGTACCCCGGGCGCCGGATCGTCATCGTGTTCGGATGCCCCGGAAAGAAGGCCCTCGACCGCCGCAGGGACCTCGGCGAGATCGCCGGAAAATACGCGCAGCACGTCTATCTGACGGAGGAGGACCCCGGAGAAGAGGACGCCCTTGCCATCTGCCGCGAGATCGCGCAGCACGTGAGCGCCCAGGGCTGCCCCTACACGATCCTGACCGACCGCGGCGACGCGATCCGCGCGGCCGTGGAGGAATCCGCGGAGAAGACCGTGATCCTGATCACCGGCAAGGGCGCGGAAACGCGCGAGAAGCGCGGCATCGAATACATCCCGGTGCCGTCGGACGTCGACTACACCAAAGAAGCGCTGCACGCCTTCGATCTGGCGCATCACCTGGACGGCATGACCCAGGTGCAGGGCCTGTTAAAGACGCTGCCCCGGCTGTTTGCCTATGAAAAAGAAATCATCGTCATCAAATACGGGGGGTCGGCCCTCGGCGACGGCGATACGGTGGACACGATCTTAGAGGACGTCGCGGCGCTGCGCATGGCCGGTGCACGGGTGGTGCTTGTCCACGGCGGCGGCGCCAACATCACGCGCTGGCTGAACAAAATGGGCGTCGAAGCCCATTTCGAAAACGGCTACCGCGTCACCGACGACGTGGCGATGGAAGTGACCGAGATGGCCTTAAGCGGACAGGTCAACAAGCAGATCGTTTCTGCGCTGCGCAAGCTGTCCGTGACCGCGGCCGGCGTGTCCGGCCGGGACGGGGACCTCTTCCTCGCGACGGCGAAAACCGCCGAGGATGGCACGAGCTTAGGCCACGTCGGCACGATCTGCCGCGTGAATCCCGGGCTGGTCTTAAGCCTGCTCGACGCCGGCTATGTCCCGGTGGTCTCCCCGGTGTCCATGGACGCCGACGGCAACGCGGCCAACGTCAACGCCGATGAGGCGGCTGCGGCCCTCGCGAAAGCGCTTGCGGCGCGGAAACTGGTCTACCTGACCGACGTCGACGGCATCCTGATGGACCAGAACAACGAAAAAACCCTGGTGGAAAAACTGACCGCGTCCCACGCGGAAGAACTGCTGAATACCGGCATGATGTCCGGCGGCATGGTGCCGAAGCTGCGCAACTGCATCGACGCGATCCGCTCCGGCGTGAAGCAGGTGGTGATCCTGGACGGCCGCGTGGAACATACGATTCTTCTTGAAGCTGTTTCCGATCAGACGATGGGGACCGTGATTGTGCCCGATCTGTAAAAATGCGTTGAGAACGGCCGAAAGATGTATTAAAATGGGCAGTACGGAAGGTTTCCGGACAGGAGGGAAGAAATGGCAAAAGAAGTGACCACGATCGGTGTGCTGACCAGCGGCGGCGACGCGCCCGGAATGAACGCGGCGATCCGCGCGGTCGTACGGCGTTCCATCGCCAACGGCAAGCACGTTAAAGGCATCATGCGCGGCTATGCCGGATTGTTAGATGAAGAGATTTTCGATATGGACGCCTCGAGCGTGTCCGATATCATTTCCCGCGGCGGTACCATTCTGCGCACGGCCCGCTGCCTGGAATTCAAGGATCCCCGCTATCAGGACAAGGCCGCCGAGATCTGCCGCAAATACGGCATCGACGGACTCGTCGTCATCGGCGGCGACGGCTCCTTCAAGGGCGCGCAGAAGCTGGCCGAACGCGGCATCAACACCATCGGTCTGCCCGGCACGATCGACCTTGACATCGCCTGCACCGAGTATACGATCGGCTTTGACACTGCCGTGAATACGGCCATGGAAGCCATCGACAAGGTGCGCGATACGTCCAATTCCCACGAGCGCTGCTCCATCGTCGAAGTGATGGGCCGCGGTGCGGGCTATATCGCCCTCTGGTGCGGCATCGCCAACGGCGCGGAGGACGTGCTCCTGCCCGAGCTGTACAACTACGACGAGCAGCAGCTGGTGAACCACATCATCGAAAGCCGCCGCAAGGGAAAGACGCATCACATCATTGTCAACGCCGAAGGCATCGGCCATTCCGCTTCGATGGCAAAACGAATCGAAGCCGCGACGGGCATCGAGACCCGCGCGACGATCTTAGGCCACATGCAGCGCGGCGGAAGCCCGACCTGCAAGGACCGCGTCTATGCCTCCACCATGGGTGCCATGGCGGTGGACCTCCTCTGCGAGGGCAAGACCAACCGCGTCGTCGGCTACCGGCACGGTCAGTTCCTGGATTTCGACATCGACGAAGCACTGGCCATGAGCAAGGATCTGGACATGTACCAGATCGGCATCTGCAAGGTGCTGTCGAACTAGGAAAGATATCATCTTTACGCATCAGAAAAGAGTGTCCCGGCGGACACCCTTTTTTTGTGTTTCTTTAGATGGCGGCTTTGGGGCGGGAGGATCAGGCCTCCGGAGGCGCGGCCGGATTGGTCATTTCCATGAACACAGCCGAAAGCTTCTGATACTCCTGAAGACGCTGCGCAAGGTACTGCCGGCCGTATTCCGTGATTTCATAATAGGTTCGGGAACGACCGTTGATCACCGCGGCATCCATCCGGCGGATGCAGTCTTGTTCCTCAAGCCGGTGAAGAACCGGGTACAGAACGGCGAGCGTGAACTCCCCGCGGCTTTGCCGCTGCATCTCGGCGGAAATCTCGTATCCGTACATGGGCTGCCTTGAAAGCATGGACAGCACGACCAGGGGGCTGGTGGCACGCTTGAAATAAGCGGTAAAGGAGTGGCCGGAATCGAGCATGGTACAACCTCATGATAATAATAGAAAACTATGATTGGGCAGACCAATTTAACAGTATTATAGCACACACAGCCGAAAAATGCGAACACGAATATTCGCCGTGTGCACCGGGATATGATATAATCGAATCGGAAATTGTTTTTCAGCGAGTACAATGGATCCCGGGGTGCGCGAAAACAGCCCGGGACTTTGATTGAAATCATGGTCATCACAAGTACGTCAAACCCGGCCGTCAAACGGGCCGCGCTATTGCAGAAACAGTCGAAAGCCCGCCGCAGGGAAGGATGTTTTCCGGCGGAGGGGCTGCGGCTTTGCCGGGAAATCCCGGCGGGGCTGCTCGAGACCCTGTACGTCTGCCCGGAGCTTGCCGGCGGTCCATCCGGCGAGGCCCAAAGCGAATGGAACGCTTTCGCGCAGCGGGCGGCATCGGAAGGGATACCGGTGGTCGAGGTTTCGGCGGCCGCGATGCGCGCGATGTCGGATACCCCCGCCCCGCAGGGCGTGCTCGGCATCTGCCGGATGCCGGCCTTTTCGGCGGAAGAGATCTTTTCCGGGAACGGCGGCCGTCCGCGGCTGCTGCTTCTGCTTGAGAATATCCAGGATCCCGGGAATCTGGGAACGATGTTCCGCACGGCGGAAGGCGCCGGCTGTGACGGCATCATCTTAAGCCGGGGCTGTGTGGATCCCTACTCGCCGAAAGTGGTGCGGTCCACCATGGGCAGTCTGTTCCGCGTGCCCCATCTGGTGGCGGAGGATTTTGCCGGGGCGATCGCCGGATGCAGGCAGCGCGGCGTGCGGCTGTTCGCGGCGGATCTGCGCGGCGCGGTCGATTACGACACCGCCGACTATACCGGCAGCTGCGGATTCCTTGTCGGCAACGAAGGAAACGGGCTCACCGAAGAGACGGCTCTTTCGGCAGATGCACGGATCCGGATCCCGATGGGCGGGCAGCTGGAATCGTTAAACGCCGCGATGTCGGCGGGCATACTGATGTACGAATGCAGGAGGCAGCGCCGATGCGCATCTGGTTTAAACTCTGGAAAGACAATCACATGATCCGCGACGTGCTGGTGGAGGACGACGGAGACGACACCCGCACGCACAAGATTTTCCGCGCCCTCGACGAGGCCTGTCACGAACTCAACCTGGCCGTGCCGATCTGGCTCGACGCGACCGTCCGGGAGTTCAAACGGCACTCGCGGGCACGGTTCACAAAGGACGCGTTTGTAGAAGATATTGATTTTGATTCGCTGGAGATCCATGTGATCGAAGACGACTGACGTGACAAAAGGGACAGGCACTTTTGTCACATCAAGGGGAAGAAAAAGGGGAAAACATGGCACGTTTCGTACTGACAGGGGAAGGCAGCGACAGCTGGAACACGCTGATGCTCCTGTACAATTCCGCGCTCAAGGAAATGAGCACCAAGGTGGAGATCTTAAACGACGAGTTCCAGCATGTCCACCAGTACAATCCGATCGAATACGTCAAGACGCGCATCAAGACGCCGGACAGCATTCTGGCCAAGCTGAAGCGCTATGGGTACGAGCCGACGAACGAGAACATGTGGGACTACTGCAACGACGTCGCCGGCATCCGGATCGTCTGCTCCTTTACGGCGGACATTTTCCGCCTGGTCGACATGATCTGCCGGCAGAACGACCTGACCGTTCTCGCGGAAAAGGACTACATCAACCATCCGAAGGACAGCGGCTACAAGAGCTATCACATCCTGGTGTCGGTGCCGATTTTCCTGTCCGACCGTGTGGTGAATACCAAAGTCGAGGTGCAGATCCGCACGATCGCGATGGATTTCTGGGCGAGTCTCGAGCACAAGATTTACTATAAATTCGAAGGCAACGCACCGGCCTACATCAGCCGTGACCTGCAGGAGTGCTCCGAGATCGTTTCGATGCTTGACGCGAAGATGCTGCAGCTGAACGAAGCGATCATGCAGGTGCAGCAGGAAAACCAGAAAGGCGGAAGGGACGCCTTCGCGCCCGATCCGGAGGAAGCCGAGGAGATCGAAAAGGTCGCGCAGACGATGGTGGAACGCGGTGAGGACGCCGCACCGACGCCGGACATGCTGCACGTGCCCTCCGGAAGCCACTGGACGCAGAAGTAACACCGAAAGGACGTATGGAAGAACGGTCGGATGATGGAAAAGAACACACTCACACTTCACGCGCCGGCAAAGATCAACCTGGTGCTGGACGTGCTCGGACGCCGGGAGGACGGCTATCACCTGCTGCAGATGGTAATGCAGTCGGTGGACCTGTGCGATACGGTTACGCTTGGTCTTCGGGAGGATGACGAAGTCGTGTTTTCCTGCGACGACGAGCGCCTCTCGGATCCCGAACACAATCTGTGCGTTAAGGCTGCCCGTCTTCTGATGGCGGAGGGCTTCCTGAAACAGGGGGTTTCCATCGGCCTGAAGAAGCGGATACCGTCGGAGGCCGGCATGGGCGGCGGCAGCAGTGACGCGGCGGCTGTCCTCTGCGGGCTCAATGCCCTTGGCGGTCTGGGGCTTTCCTTTGCACAGCTGGAGCGTCTGGGGGTCCGCCTGGGCGCCGACGTGCCGTTCTGCGTCCGCGGAGGCACGGCCCGGGTGGAGGGCATCGGCGAGATCCTGACGGAGGAACCGGCCTGGGAAGGGCTGCCCGTCCTGATCGCGAAGCCGCCGGCGGGCGCGTCCACGAAGGAGATTTTTGCGCGGATCGACGCGATCCGCGCTCTGCCGCACCCCGATACGCAGGGGGTGCTTACGGCTGTCCGCCGGCGCGATCCGGTGCAGCTGGCACGGTGTATGGGGAACGTGCTGGAGGAAGCGACGCTTCCGCTGGTGCCCGAAATTGACGATATCAAAAACCGGATGCGGGGCCTCGGAGCGCTGGGCGCTCTGATGAGCGGCAGCGGATCGGCGGTATTCGGTATCTTCGCTGAGCCGAAGGAAGCAGCGGCAGCGGCGAAGGCGCTTTCAGCGGACTCGCCCGGGCTGTTTGTATACGCGGGTGTGACCATGGGCCCGCGGACAGTAAAGCTGTAAAGGAAAGGGAAGTTTGATTATGGCAAAGGAACGGCTGAACCTGCATCTCGACGCGGATTCCGCTCTGCCCCTTCGCGAGGAGGTTTTTCAGACCCTGCGCAACGCGATCCTGCGTGGGCATCTGCTGCCGGGCGCGCGCCTGATGGAAATCCATCTCGCCGCGGAGCTCGGCGTCAGCCGCACCCCGGTGCGGGAGGCGATCCAGATGCTGGCAAAGGACGGCCTCGCCGAGATCCTGCCCCGGCGAGGTGCCCGGGTCGCCGGGATTTCGGGAAAGGATCTGGAGGACGTGCTGGAAATCCGCTCCGTTCTGGAGGATCTGGCCGTCAGAGACGCCTGCAAAAAGATGACGCCGGAGCAGTTCGACGAGCTGGACCGCGCGATGCGCGCCTTTGCCGAGGCGGCGAAGGCGCGGGACGAACGGCAGGCGGCGGAAGCCGACGAACGATTTCACGATGCGATATACCGAGCCTCCGGCAACGAGCGGCTTGCTGCGATCATCGCTTCGCTGCGGGAGCAGATGTTCCGCTACCGCTATGAATATATCCGGGACGCGGCGGTTTATGAGCAGTTGGTGAAGGAACATGCCGCCATTGCGGACGCCCTGCGCCGGAAGAACGAAAAGGACGTCCGCCGTATCATGCGCACGCATCTGGAAAACCAGGTGGAGGCGATGCGCGGCATTATCCGTGAAGGGGCCGCGAAAAAATCCGGCAGGGTGACGCCATGAGTGTGCCCGCGGACATGAAAAACGCCGCGGGCGTCCGGATCCGGATCCGCTCCCGCGAGGCGGACAGTCCGTGGCTGGAGCAGACCGCCGAGGGAAGCGCCCTGCAGACGGATGACGCGCTGCTGCTGGAATACGAAGAGCTGCGTGAGGACGGCGCGAAGGTGCCGGTGCGGTGCGAGGTGACCGATACGTCCATCCGGGTCCGGCGCGGCGAACCGCTGCATTCGGACATGGAATTCAACCTTGGCAAGGTGACCCGCACGGTGTATCCCACCCCGGCGGGAGACTGGGAGCTGTATCTGCACACGGGCCGGCTGTTCCGGCTGATGAAGCGCGGCAGGCAGGAGATCCGGCTGTTTTACACGCTGTTTCCCGACGCGGACGCCCTTGCGGCGGAGGTCGGGATTCCCCACGAAGTGCGGTATATTCTGGAATTCTTAAGGGAGTAAAAGATGGTTGCGCAGGAATCAGCCGGCGGAGCGGACAGCCGGTCGGTCGTATACCGGTTCCGGGATTTCCTTCTGGAAAACCTGCCCGAGGAATCGCGACGGAAACTGCTGGAGAACGTCTCCTTTACGACGTATCCGGCCAACCGCTACGTGTTTCGGGAAGGCGAGCCGGCGGATCACATCGTGGTCATTTCCCGGGGGATGGTCAAACTGTTTCACACCGATGCGGACGGCCACGAAAACATCGTCATGATTCTGTCGGAAAACGACACGATCTGGGAAAATCTGTTCCTGTACGAGGGCACGTTTCCCTATTCGGCGCTGACGCTGACGGAAACCCGCCTGTGCCGGATCTACCGTGAAAACTTTCTGCACATCTTAGACAATCCGGCGGCTTCGCTGCAGATCGTATCCATGTTAAGCCGCAAACTGCACGACGCCAACCAGCGCGTGCAGGTGCTGTCCACCCAGGATCCCTCCGCCCGGATCGCCGGGTTTCTGCTGATGCTCTACGAACGGCATCCCGACGGTATGCTGGCGCTGCGTCTCGAAGACATCGCCTCGAGCATCGGCCTGCGCATGGAGACGATCAGCCGCAAGCTGGGGCAGATGCAGGCCGAGGGCCTGATCCTGCGGGAAGGAAAAGGACGGCTGCGGATCAAAAATGCCGAAGCGCTGCGGCAGATCTATCTGGGGGAGGAATAAGGCGGACACATCGGTGCAAAATGTCGAAAAACGCGCGGTTCTTGATTTGAATCAAGGAACGGCGCGTTCTTTTTCGGTATGCTTAGGACGAATCAGATCTTCCAACCCTGTTTTTATTGAAACAACCATGAGGTGACGGAATGAATGAAGCATGGAGAGGCTTTACCGGCGGGCACTGGCAGAGCGACGTGGATGTCCGCGATTTTATCCAGCGCAACTACACGCCCTATGACGGAAACGAGGATTTCCTGGCCGGTCCGACCGAGGCGACGGACCGTCTGTGGGGACGGCTGCAGGAACTTCAGAAAGAAGAGCGCGAACACAACGGCGTGCTCGACTGCGAGACCGAGGTGGTATCGGGCCTGACGGCCTACGGCCCCGGTTATATCGACGAGTCCATGAAGGGCCTGGAAAAGGTTGTGGGTCTGCAGACGGACAAACCGTTAAAGCGCGCCTTTATGCCCTATGGCGGCGTCAAGATGGCGGAGCAGGCGGCCGGCACTTACGGCTACACCGTGAACCCCAAGTTCCACAAGATTTTCACGGAGTATCACAAGACGCATAACCAGGCGGTGTTTGACTGCTACACGCCCGAGATGAAAAAGGCGCGTCACGCGCACATCGTCACCGGTCTGCCGGACACTTACGGCCGCGGCCGGATCGTGGGCGACTACCGCCGGGTGGCGCTGTACGGCATCGACTTCCTTCTTCAGAAAAAGAAGGAGGATTACGACCGCTGCGGCAGCGGCACGATGTTCGAAGAGGTGATCCGCCAGCGCGAGGAGCTTGCCGAGCAGATGCGTGCCTTAGAGGGCATGAAGCAGATGGCAGCCATTTACGGATACGACATCTCCCGGCCCGCGACGACGGCCGCCGAAGCGGTACAGTGGCTCTATTTCGGCTACCTTGCCGCGATCAAGACCCAGAACGGCGCCGCGATGAGCGTGGGCCGTGTATCGACTTTCCTCGATATCTACATCGAACGGGATTTAAAGGACGGCGCGATCACCGAAAGCGAAGCCCAGGAGCTGATCGACCACATGGTCATGAAGTTCCGTATGGTGAAATTCGCCCGTATTCCGTCCTACAACCAGCTCTTCTCCGGGGACCCGGTCTGGGCCACCCTGGAAGTGGGCGGCATGGGCATGGACGGCCGTCACATGGTGACGAAAAACGATTTCCGTTTCCTGCACACCCTGGAGAACATGGGTCCTTCGCCGGAGCCGAACCTGACGGTGCTCTACAGCTCCCGCCTGCCGGAAATGTTCAAGCGCTACGCGGCAAAGATTTCCATCGACACGTCCTCCGTGCAGTATGAAAACGACGACGTGATGCGTCCCGTCTGGAAGGACGACTATTCCATCTGCTGCTGTGTGTCCGCCACGGAAACCGGCAAGGAGATGCAGTTCTTCGGCGCCCGGGCGAACCTGGCGAAGTGCCTGCTGTACGCCATCAACGGCGGCATGGACTGCAAGACCCGCGACCAGGTGGGCCCGGAGTATCCGCGGATTACCTCCGACGTGCTGGACTACAATGAAGTGCTCCACCGGTTCGATGCCATGATGGAATGGCTGGCCGGCCTGTACGTGAACATCCTGAACCTGATTCACTACATGCACGACAAGTACTATTACGAGGCGGCGGAGATGGCCCTGATCGACACCGACGTGCGCCGCACCTTCGCCACCGGCATCGCCGGCTTCTCCCATGTGGTAGATTCTCTGTCCGCGATCAAGTACGCGAAGGTGAAGCCCGTCCGCGACGAGGACGGCCTGGCGATGGATTTCGAAATTGAGGGCGACTTCCCGAAATACGGCAACGACGACGACCGCGCGGACGAGATCGCGGTGTGGCTGTTAAAGACCTTCATGGGCAAGATCCGCAAGTACCACACCTACCGCAATTCCGAGCCGACCACGTCGATCCTGACGATCACCTCCAACGTGGTGTACGGAAAGGCGACGGGCGCGACCCCCGACGGACGGAAGGCCTACACGCCCTTTGCCCCCGGCGGAAACCCGTCCTACGGCGCGGAGACCCACGGCCTGCTGGCCTCATTAAACTCGGTGACCAAGCTGCCCTATGAATATGCCTTAGACGGCATTTCCAACACCCAGACCATCAGCCCCGACACCTTAGGGCATGATCCCGAAACCCGAAAGGAAACCCTGGTTTCCCTGATGGACGGCTATTTCGACCAGGGCGCGCATCACTTAAACGTGAACGTCTTCGGCACCGAAAAACTGATCGACTGCATGGAGCATCCGGAGAAACCGGAATACGCGAACTTTACGATCCGCGTCTCCGGCTACGCCGTGAAATTCATCAGTCTGACCCGCGAACAGCAGCTCGACGTCATCGCGCGGACCTGCCATACGTTTATCGCTTAAGGCTGCGAAAAGGAGGAACCATGCTCCGAGGCAGGATTCATTCCACGGAAACCTTCGGCGCGGTGGACGGTCCGGGCATTCGCTTCGTCATCTTCTTTGCCGGCTGCGCGATGCGCTGCCGCTACTGTCACAACCCGGATACCTGGGACGCGAAGGGCGCCGGAGAGCGCACGGCAGAGGAACTGCTCGATGAAGCAGAGCGCTGCCGGGCCTACTGGGGAAAAAAGGGCGGCATTACCGTAAGCGGCGGCGAACCGCTTCTGCAGATCGATTTTCTGACGGAGCTGTTTTCCCGGGCCAAAGAGCGCGGCATCCATACCGCCCTCGACACAGCCGGGCAGCCCTTTACGAAAGAGGAGCCGCATTTCGGGAAGTTCCGGCGGCTGATGGACGTCACCGACCTGGTGATTCTGGACCTCAAAGAGATGGACGCCGAAAAGCACCGCGCGCTGTGCGGCTGTTCCAACGAGAATATCCTGGAACTGGCGCAGTTGCTTTCCGACATCGGAAAGCCCATGTGGATCCGCCATGTGCTGGTACCGGGGCTGACGGACGGCGAGGAGGGTCTTCGGGCGCTCCGAACCTTTACCGACACCCTGTCCGGCGTGGAGAAAATCGAAGTGCTTCCCTACCACTCCATGGGCGAGGAAAAATGGAAGCGGCTGGGCATCCCCTATACGCTTGCCGGCACGCCTGTGCCGACGGAAGAGAGCGTCCGCCGCGCGAAGGAAATCCTGGGTGCGGACTGAAAAAGGGAACCGCCGGCCGGTTCTGACAGAATAAAAACCATACGACGAAAAGGGTAAACAAAAAGGAGGAAGATATGGACAACCAGAAAACCGTTCTGTTTCTTGCATGCTTCGGCACAAGCATACTGCGTGCAAAGGAAGTCAGCTACGACCAGATCCAGGCGGGGCTCGCGAAGATTTCCGGTCTGCCGGTGTGGCAGATCTATACGGACGACGCCACGGCGCGCGCGGTGAACGGCATCGGGGGGATGCGGATTTACACCGTGGAGGACGCGCTGGAAACCGCGATCATTCACGGGTACACCAAGGTCATTACCGTGCCGGTATTCTTTGCTGCCGGCGCGCTGTACAAGGGCCTGCAGAACCGGCTTGACTTTTACCGCGACCGGATCGACATCGTGATGACGAAGCCCGTGATCAACGACCGGGATTCGGCGGCGGAGGTGGCGGATATCCTGATCGACTGCATCAAGCCGGTGGCCGAGACGGAATACCTGTTCGTCGGACACGGCGCCGGCGAGCGCGACCACAGCAGCTACGCACTCCTTGAAGAAGCGCTTCGTGCCAAGGGATACGACAATGTCCGCGTGCTGAAGCTCAAAGAGCGGGACTGCGCCGGACAGGCGTTCACCTGGCTGAAATCGCGGGAAGCCGATCTGCGCGACGCCCAGGTGGAGCTGGTTCCCCTTGTCATCGCCTGGGGCGACTACATGGCCGGCGAGCTGTACAATTCCAACGACTCTCTGATGTGGCAGCTGCGCAAAAACGGCTTCCGCACCGTCTTTACCGGAAAGGGGCTGGGAGAGTACGAGCCCTTCCGCCAGATCTTTGCGAAGCGGCTGCAGGAAGTATGATAAACAGCCGGTGTGAAAGAACGAAAAAAGCGGTATGGCCTTTGCCATACCGCTTTTTACATACCGTGTTACGGGTGTCAGCGCCGCTCCTGAAGCTCCTTCTGCTTGCGCAGCAGCCAGGCGCGCAGTCCCTTTTTCTTTTCCGCGGGCTTTTCGATCTTGCCGTGCAGTCCGCGGACGCTTAAGATGTACAGGCCGCTGATGGTGGCCTTGACTTCTTTCTTGACGGGGATCTCGTCAAAGATTTCTTCTTCCGCGATGAAGGTCATGATCTTCGGACCGATTTTGGCTTTGACGACCGGCACCTTCGCGCGCTTGGCGTACCAGGGCGTCTGGGAGATGACGGCGTCGGGAAGGCCGGACTCGGTCAGCTTCATGCGCTTTTTGTCGATGATCAGCATGCTGGTCTGCTGCTTGTACTGATCCATCTGGGCGCGCTGTTCGTCCTGACGCTTTTCGAGGCGCTTGCCTAAGAAATACAGACCGACGGCCGCGCCGGCGAGGACGACGAGAAGCACGATAAAGACAATCACTCCGGTGGAAATCAGCAATGTCTGCGGAATATGGGGAATGGAAAACATGTAAAAAACCTCCGATAAACAAAATCTCCGATGAGAATCACCTGCAGCGCCGGATCTTATTGTAGCATTCCTGCGCGTTTTTTGATAGAGTGAATTCAGGATTCTTTTTTGCCGGCGATGGATTAGAAGGAGAAGGACGATGTACGAGTGCAGCAGTACCTGGAAGGAATACAACGAAACCGCCGATCCGGTGTGGCGGAAGGAAACCCTTGCGGAGTTCGCGAAACGGACGGATTTGCCGGCCGCCGAGGTGCAGATCCGGCAGAAGCTGTGGGACGCGCGTTTTGCGAAGCCTCTGGGAAAAAGCTATGCCGACGGCTATATCGGCTTCATGCTGGAGATGATCATGCCGCGCGCCGTCTGGGAAACGGCCGGCCGCGTGAAGGAATCCCTTCTTGCGGAAGCCAACCGTTTAGGCTATGCGGATGCCGTCGCGGCCGGGGAGGACGGACTGGGCGCGTTCTACTGGGAATGGCGCAGCGCCGCTGCCCGGTATCTGGCCACCTGCCAGAGCGATTCCTACGGACGCAAGCTCTTCGGCCTGATGAAGCTGACGGACGAAGAGCGGGAGCTGCGGATGGAAAAAGATCTGCACGCCATGACCACGGACGTGATCAAAAAATACAACCTGGACAGCGAGGAGCCGCTGGCAGGTTTTATGAAGCTGTATGCAAAGGCTCTGTGGGATGCTGCGGCGAATCGGCCGAAACCCTCGGGATCCGAATGGTGACCTCGCACCCTCTGCCGACGGCCGACGCAAACGACAGGCCGTAGGATTCGCCATAGAGCAGGCGAAGCCGCTGATGTGTGTTGACAATGGCAATATTTGTACCGCCGCGCCCGGAACGGGGCGCGGTTTTTTCGTTCAGAATGCTGGCCAGCGTCTGCTCGTCCATGCCGGCGCCGTCGTCGGTCACCTGCAGAACGAGGTCGGTCCTAGAGCCGTCCACGGCGGTTTCCTCCCAGCCCATGATCACGATGTTTCCGCCTTTCTCTTCGGTTTCCAGCAGGCCGTGAAGGATGGCGTTTTCGACGATGGGCTGCAGCACCAGCTTCGGAATGAGGCATTCCAGCAGTTCGTCGGGCAGGTCGCAGAAGAGATGGATGCGGTTTTCGAAGCGCATGTTCTGCAGACGGACGTAAAGCTCCACGTGCTCGAGCTCTTCCTGCAGCGGGATCTGGATCTCCCGTCGGGACAGCGTCATCTTGTAAAAGCGGGAGAGGGCCTGGATCGCTTCGGTGACACCGGCGGTGTTGCGCCCGAGGGACAGCCAGTTGATCATGTCGAGCATGTTGTACAGAAAGTGGGGATTGATCTGGGCCTGCAGGGCGCGCACTTCCGAAACCTTTAAGCGCTCCGCGGATTCGGCCTGCTCGTCCATCAGGTGATGGAGCCGGTCCAGCATGGCGTCGTAGGACGCGGCCAGACGGCCGAGTTCATCCCGGTCGGTGGGCAGCAGGGCGCGGGGCGCATCGTCCTCAGGCGCGGCTGTTTCGGTGGGAAAGGCCGCCGGGGCGTCGACGCGCATGTAGCGCCCGTTCTCGATCCGGCTCGACAGTTCTTCGATCCGTTTGGCGAGGGACTGTGACATGCCGGTCTGCATCAGAAGCAGCAGCGCCATGACCAGCAGGAAAATGACGGCAAACAGCGCAAACAGCCCCAGTTCGGAGGAGTAGACGCTGTTCTCCGGAATCGCGGCCACCAGACGCCAGTCCGTGCCCGGGATCTCGCGATAGGCCATGTAGACGGTCCGGTTCAGGATATCGATCTGCGTGAAATGGGTGGTGTTTCCGATGGCCCGGGGAATGTCGTGATAGCTGGTATAGTACAGGCCGGAGAGCTGCGGGTTGGAGGATACGGCGATGTTGTCCCGGCTGTTGATCAGGTAGTAGACCGCGTCTTCGCCGGCGCTGTGCTCAAGCAGCAGCTGACGGATCGATTCGTCGGAGAAATAGATCGCGAGATAGCCGGCAGCGCCCGTGCTTGCGACCGACCCGCTGTTGGTCAGCTTGCGCATGTAGGCCAGCCGGCCGTACTCCGTCCGCTCCCGGGAAGACAGATAAAAGGCCGGACACAGAAGCGACGTGCGGTCGGGACTTCCGGAGAAGATGCCGTACCAGTAGACACTGGTCATCTGACGGAGCGGAAGGAAGAGGTTTTTGTCCGCATGGGTGCGGCAAAGCGCCTCGTATTCCGGGCTGACATAGACGCAGACAGCCGAGATCATCGGATCCGTCGCGGCCGTTTCCGCCGCGGCCGCGAACCGGTCGGGATCGAAGGGCGGCGCGCCGGCGGGCTGGACCGCGGCATCCGACGACCGGGCCGTCGTTTCCAGGTTGTCCATCAGACCGGTGACACGGCGGATGCTCGCTTCCACGGCATTCGCCGTCTGCGTCACGAGGGCTTCCTCGTTGGCGATGCCGTTGGCGATGACGATGCTGCGCACCTGCATCAGCACGACGATGCTCATGACCGTGGTCATGAACAGGGCAATGCCGTTGATGAACAGCGTTTTCGAGCGCAGCGGGAGATTGCGGGCGAACCGGTCCCAGAGCAGGCGGGGTGAATGCTTCATGACGACTTCCCTCCGCGGTATTCACTGGGCGATGCGCCGAAGGCTTTGCGGAACGCTTTGCTGAAATAGTTGCTGTCCGCGTAGCCGACGGCCTCGGCCACCTCCTGAATGCGGTTGCGCGGGTCCGAAAGCAGCTGGCTGGCTTTTTCCATGCGGAAATCCGTGATGTACTGGCTTAAGGTCTTCCCGGTCTGCGACCGGAACAGGGTGCAGACGTAGGACGAGGACAGATGCACGTGCTCGCTGATGGCGTTGATGGAAAGACCGGGATCGCCGTAGTGGCCGGCGATGTAGTTGAGAATCAGGTCCACCGCCGAGGGCAGATTCTGAGAGTCCGCGGCCTTCTGAACCCAGGCGTCGATCTGCGAAAGGAACAGGCGGTGCAGGTCGTAGATCGAGATACTCGAGGAAATGTCCTCCCAGATGGAGCGCGAACCCGGGGACGTGCCCAGATCGGCCTGGCGGCCGGCGGCGGAATCCGCCAGAATCGAAAACAGGCGGTAGTACAGGTCGCGGACCTGGTTGGGAAGCACCGAAGCCTTCCGGAGGGCCGTAAGCAGGTCCTCGGCAAACCGGTGCAGGGAATCCGCGTCGACATCGGGGAGGAGCCGGCGGAACGCCGCTTCCGTTTCGTCGCCGGAAAGGTCGGCAAAGTCGGTCGGATCCGAATGCTTCTTATAAGGAATAAACGAGCCGGCCTCCAGGAAAAACGCGTTCTGCAGAGAGATGACGGCGTCGCTGTAGGAACGGCAGAGCAGATCGGCGGAGCGCACCGTCCGGCCGGCGGCGAGATGGAAGGACAGACCGGCGGAAAGGAGCGCGGCGGCCATCTGGGCGCCCAGTTCGTTTTGCCGGTCCGCCGATGCGGCGTCCGCAAAAAACAGGTGCAGAATAAAGGCGTCGAGCCGGTGCGCGGCAAACAGCGCCCGCACGTGCGGCTGCGGGAGCGCGCAAAGAAGGATGTCCCGGATGCCGTCGTCGTCGATGCCGTGCTCCTGGGAAAGGTGATAGCACTGCAGAAGGAACGTTGCGCAGCAGCTGCACTGCCGCAGTTCGGGGGCGAGCTGCGCGGATTCGCCGGCGCCGTCCGCGGCCGGGTGGGTCAGTGCCTGGGCGAGGGCGGCTTCCTGCTGGTGGCGGGAATAGGCGTGGTATTCCGCGGAGACCATGTGCTCGCGGAACGTTTCGGCCGCCGCAAGAACCGCGCTGCGGATCTGGTCCATGTCGATGGGTTTTTCGACGTATTCCACGGCGCGCAGGCGGATGGCGGCCTTTAAGTATTCCCGGTCCGAGTAGCCGCTCATGAACAGGATAATCATATGAGGAAACCGGCCCTGCAGCCGTTCGGCGAGCTGGATGCCGTCGAGGCGCGGCATGCGTACGTCGGTCAGAAGAATGTCCGGCGTAAAGGCGCGGCAGACTTGCAGCGCGTCCATGCCGTCCGAGGCGGATTCCACGTGGTCGATGCCCAAAGAGGGCCAGTCGATGCCGTAGGTCAGGCCGTCGCGGGTCAGTTTTTCGTCGTCGCAGATCAGAAGATTCATCAAAAACTCCTTGTGCCGGAAGCGGGTTGTTTCGTTCATTTTAGCATAAAGCGCCCGGCTTGCGATGCCGTACTTCAAATTTACCCGAATCCGAAAAAATTTACCCTACAGACCGGTGCGCAGGTTCGGTACCATGAACATAGATTGGTATGAAACTGTGGAGGATCCACCGGACAAGGCCTTTAAGAAAGGAGGAGACAATGGCTTCGGAAGACCTGATTCTGGAGTTGAAGGGGATCACCAAGATCTTTCCCGGCGTCAAGGCGCTGAACAATGTGCATTTTCAGCTGCGCAGGGGAGAGGTGCACGCCCTCATGGGTGAAAACGGCGCCGGAAAATCGACGTTTATTAAGGTGATTACGGGTGTGCACGCACCGGAGGAAGGCGAGATTATCTTTGAAGGCAGGAAGGTTTCGTTTGCCAGCCCGAAGGAATCGTCGGCCCTCGGCATCGCGGCGGTTTACCAGCATCCGACGACCTACGCGGAGCTTTCCGTTACGGAAAACATTTTCATGGGGCATGAGGTCGTCAAAAACGGCATCATCCAGTGGAAAGAGATGAACCGTCAGGCGGAGGCCCTCTTAGCCCGCCTGAACGCGAATTTCAAAGTGACCGAGGAGATGGGCGCGCTTTCCGTGGCGCAGCAGCAGATGGTCGAAATCGCCAAGGCCCTTTCGACGAACGCCAAGGTCATCATCTTAGACGAGCCGACGGCGGCCCTGACGGCCAACGAGTCCCAGGAGCTGTACCGCATCGTGGATCAGCTGAAGGACGAGGGCGTATCCGTCATCTTTATTTCCCACCGCATGGAGGATATGTACCGCCTGGCCGACCGCGTCACGGTCTTCCGGGATTCCCAGTACATCGGTACCTATGACGTGAACGGCATCACCGAGGCCGAGCTGATCAAAGCGATGGTCGGCCGCGAGATTTCCGACATGTATCCGAAGCCGGACGTCAAGCCGGGCGCCGAGATCTTCCGCATCGAGAACCTGTCCCGCACCGGTTACTTCAAGGAGGTTTCCTTAAACGTCCGCGCGGGTGAGATTGTCGGCCTGACCGGCCTTGTCGGCGCGGGCCGCACCGAGGTCATGGAAGCCGCCTGCGGCATTACGAGGGCGGAAAGCGGCAAGGTCTTCCTTGAAGGCAAGGAGCTGACCGTCAGACAGCCCATCGATGCCATGAAGGCCGGCCTGATTCTTCTTCCGGAAGACCGTCAGCGCCAGGGTCTGATCTTAAGCTGGGGCTTAGGCCGCAACGTCACGCTGCCGATCCAGGACAAGCTGGCCAAAGGCATGTTCAACGACGAGCCCGCGGAGCGCGCACTGTCGAAAAAGCTCCTCGAGGACGTGGACACCAAGGCGGTGACCATCTTCGATCCGGCAAGCTCTCTGTCCGGCGGCAACCAGCAGAAGGTGGTGGTCGCAAAGGCCCTCGCCCAGGACAACATGAAGGTCGTCATCATGGACGAGCCGACAAAGGGTGTCGACGTCGGCGCGAAAGCCGAGATCTACGCCATCATGGGTGAGCTGGCGCAGAAGGGCTTCGGCATCATCCTGATTTCCTCCGAAATGCCGGAAACGCTCGGCATGAGCGACCGGATCTACGTCATGTGCAAGGGCCGGATCACCGGCTGTCTGAACCGCGCCGAAGCGACCCAGGAGAAGATCCTGGAACTGGCCATGGAACAGAGCGGAAAGGAGGAAGCATAAGTCATGGAAAAGAAATCCCTCTGGAAAAAGCTGACCGCTTCCCGTGAGGTCAGTCTGGTGGTGGTTCTGGCCGTGCTTTTGATCGTGGTAAGCATCTTAAGCCCGTCCTTCCTGTCGCCCACCAATATCGCGCAGATTTTCCGCAACAACACCCTGACGCTTCTGATGGCGCTGGGCATGCTGTGCGTCATGCTGACGGCCGGTATCGATATTTCGATCACGTCGACTTTGGCATTCTCGGGCATGGCCATCGGCCTGCTGCAGAAGTATGACATCATCCACAACACCCTGTTGCTGTTTATCATCGGCATGGCCATCGGTGTGGCCTGCGGCTTCTTAAACGGCCTCGTGATTTCCCGCGGCAAGGTGGCCCCCATCATCTGCACGATGGGCTTCATGTACATCTGGCGCGGCATGGCTTACGTCATCTCCGGCAATGCATGGGCGTCCGGACAGGACGTGGCCGGCTTCTCGGATTTCGGCAAGGACGGATCCGTCGGCCCCTACATCATCCTGATCGTCGCCTACGTCGCGTTCTTCGTGATTATGAAGTGGACCAAGTTCGGACGGTCGATCTACGCGGTCGGCTCCAATCCGGAAGCGGCCCGCATCTCCGGTATTAAAGTGGAACGCACCATCGCGTCGGCCTACACCATCATGGGCGGCCTGGCCGGTCTGGCCGGCGTCCTGTCGGTGGCCATTTACGCTTCCGCGCAGCCGAACATGCAGTACGGCAAGGAAATGGACGTCATCGCGGCCTGCGTCATCGGCGGCGTTTCCATGAGCGGCGGCCGCGGCTCCGTTGTCGGCACGTTCTTAGGCGCACTGATCATTGCGGTGATTGCAAAGGCTCTGCCTCTGGTCGGCATCGACTCCATTGCGCAGAACCTGGTCAAGGGTATCATCATTCTGGCGGTGGTCGTCCTCAACGTGATCACGCAGCGTGCGATGGACCGGCAGAACCTGCTTAGAAGGGAGATGTAAGATGGCTGGCAAATCCGGAAGAGAAATTTCCGCCGTCCCCCAGGGCGGCATCAAAGAAAAGATTCTGAGCTGGGAAGGCGCGCTGGTGCTGCTGTTTGCGGCGGTGCTGGTGCTCGGCGCAAGCATTTCCTCCACCTTTACGGTGACGAACGTGCTGCGTGAAATGCCCCGCTACTTAGCCGAGATCTTCATGATGTTCGGTATGGGCTACATCCTGGTGCTGGGCGACATCGATATTTCCGTCGGCTCCACCGTCTGTCTGTCGGCGACGGTCACCTGCCTGGCGATGAACGCGGGCGTACCGCTTCCGCTCGCCATCCTGATCTGCCTGGGCACCGGCCTGGTGTGCGGATCGCTGAACGGCTTCATCGCGACGCGGTTTACCGAGCTGCCCACCATGATCGTCACCCTCGGCACGCAGATCATTTTCCGCGGCATCGCGGAAGTGTCCCTGGGCAGCGGCGGTTCCGTCTCCATGACGAACACGGCCGGCATCGCGGCGCTGCGCACGAAAATCGGCCCGTTCCCGATCGCCTTCTTCGGCGTGATCATCTGTGCGGTCATCATGATCACGATTCTTTCGAAGACGACCTTCGGCCGCCGGCTCTACGCCATCGGCTCCAACAAGACCGCGGCGTACTACGCGGGCATCAATGTCCAGGGAACGCGTTTCCTCTGCTACGCGCTGCTCGGTTTCCTCGCCGGCCTGTGCGCCCTGGTGCTCTTAGCCTATACCACCGGCGCGAACACCACCACCGGCCAGGGCTTTGAGATGGAAGTCATCGCCATGTGCGTCTTCGGCGGCATTGCCACCACCGGCGGCAAGGGCAACCTGATCGGCGGCCTGATCGCGGCATTCATCATCGTCTGCCTGCGCATCGCTTTAGGACAGATCAACATGAACACCCAGCTGATCTTAGTCATCATCGGCGTGATGCTGATCGTCTCCGTGCTGATCCCGTCCATCCGCAACGCGATTACGGCGAAAAAGAGAAAAGCCAGCGCGGCGTAAAACAAAAAGCGAAGAATTACCCGAAACCGAAAAAAATTACTGTTTTCCATCGGACAGGTTTCGCGTAGCATCATAAGTGAAGGGACCGGTTGATCGTGTACGGGAGAGAATCGTACACATAAAAGTGAACATACATACCGGATTCTGTTCAAAAAAAGAAGGAGGTAACATTTATGAAGAAAGCAGTTAGTATCATGCTCGCAGCTGCAATGACCATCGGCCTTCTGGCCGGCTGCGGCGCAAGCGGCAACGGCGGAAGCACCGCCCCGGCAGCGGACAATTCCGCTTCCGCCGGTACGGAAGCTCCGGCTGCCAGCGACGGCGCGAAAACCTACGCCATCGTAACGAAGTCCGCCGGCAACCCGTACAATGAGAGAGAGGCCTCCGGCTTCGAAGAAGTCATCAAGGCCCAGGGCGGCAACGTCGTCGTCCAGCATCCGGAATCCGCTACGGCCGACGCGCAGATCGCGGTTGTCAACTCCCTGATTTCCCAGGGCGTCAGCTCCATCGCCATCGCTGCGAATGATGCCAACGCGCTTGCCGCTGTTCTGCAGGAAGCTGCCGATGCCGGCATCAAGGTCTGCTCCCTTGACTCCGACGTTGTGGCCAATGCCCGCGCGACCTTCTGCAATCAGGCCGGTGTGACCGAAGTCGGCCAGGCTCTGATCGATGCCGTATATGATCTGTGCGGCGGCGAAGGCCAGTACGCCATCCTTTCCGCGACCTCTCAGGCCACGAACCAGAACGCCTGGATCGATGCCATGAAGAGCATTGCCGAGAGCGACGAGAAGTATGCGAAGATCGAGCTGGTGGAAGTGGCCTACGGCGATGACGAGCCGCAGAAGTCCACCGACCAGACCCAGGCTCTGCTTCAGAAGTATCCGGACCTGAAAGTCATCTGCGCTCCGACGACCGTTGGTATCGCCGCTGCCGCGAAGGTGCTGCAGGATCAGGGCTCTGCCGTGAAGCTGACCGGCCTTGGCCTTCCGTCCGAAATGGCGGAGTACATCGGCGATGACGATGCGCATTCCTGCCCCTACATGTTCCTGTGGAACCCGATCGATGTCGGCCGTCTGGCTGCCTGGACGTCCATCGCTCTGGTAAACGGTGACATCACCGGTGCTGCCGGCGAGAAGTTCAACGCCGGTGACATGGGCGAATACACGATCTCCGAGCTGGCTGACGGAACCGGTTCCGAAGTCATCCTTGGACCTCCGTTCAAGTTCGATCCGAGCAACATCGACGAGTGGAAGACCGTCTACTAAAGAAAACTTCATAACAACCGTAAGGGCCGGGAAACCGGCCCTTTTTCAAACCCGTAGATTGTCTGGAAAGGAGTGCAAATTCAATGATTAAGGGATTCAAAATGAAACTGTATCCGGGCATGGAAGAAGAGTACGAGCGCCGTCACAACCTGCTCTGGCCCGAGATGAAGGACAGCATCCACGCCCACGGCGGCCGCAATTACTCCATTTTCCTGGATAAGGAAACCCTGACGCTGTTCGGCACCATCGAAATCGACAGCGAAGAAGAGTGGGCAAAGCAGGCCGACGACGAGATCAACCGCAAGTGGTGGGATTTCATGGCCGACATCATGGAGACGAATCCGGATAACAGCCCGGTGGCGGTGGATCTGCACCCGGTGTTTCATCTGGATTAGAGAGAAACAGATCCGTGGGCGCCTGCGATGCAGCAGGCGCCTTTTCTATGCTGCACACCGTTTTTCTTGCGAATCACTGTGCCATCTGCTATAATTGCAAAGATTGTAACAAAGGCAAAGGGATGCCGGCCGGATCTTAGCCCGTCCGCGCAAACAAAGGAGCTGAAAATGAAGCATGTTAAAACCTTAAATACCCGCAGACTGCAGCAGACCGTGAAAAAAGGCGGCTGCGGCGAGTGCCAGACCTCCTGCCAGTCTGCCTGCAAGACCTCCTGCACCGTTGGCAACCAGAGCTGCGAAAACACGAAGTAAGGCGCAGACAGGCGACTGTCATATGATGCAGATGAAAAAGTAAGGGGAGAGCGATGCTCTTTCCTTACTTTTGTGCGCGTAAACCAGGAGAATATTTTGATACATCGTTTTGTAAATAACGGGTATTCCATTGTCCTCGATGTCAACAGCGGCGCCATTCACGTGACGGATCCAGAGATGTACGATGCGATCGGCATCTACGAGACGCTGATCGGAGCGGATGAGGATCCGAAGGCGGTTGCGGCGGAGGATTTCTGTCGTGCGCTGGCCGCGGACGTACCTTCCATCCCGGAAGACGAGCGGGAAGAGTATTACGAAGAAATCCGCACGCTGATTGACGACGGAGCCCTGTTTACTCCGGATACCGGCTACGACGACGTGATTGCGCGCATGCCGCACAGCAAGGTCGTCAAAGCCCTCTGCTTAAATGTGGCTCACGACTGCAATCTCGCCTGCCGCTACTGCTTTGCGGATGAGGGCGAGTACCACGGCAAGCGGGAGCTGATGTCCGTGGAAACCGGAAAGAAGGCGCTGGATTTCCTGATTGCCAATTCCGGGCAGCGAAGGAATCTGGAGGTCGACTTCTTCGGCGGCGAGCCGCTGATGAACTGGAAGGTGGTCAAGGAGCTGGTGGCCTACGGCCGCGAGCAGGAGAAAATCCACGACAAGAACTTCCGCTTCACGCTGACCACCAACGGCATGCTTTTGAATGACGAAGTCATGGAATTCGCCAACCGCGAGATGGACAACGTCGTCCTGAGCCTGGATGGCCGGAAGGAAGTGAACGACCGGATGCGTCCGGTACGAGGCAGCCACGGCGCCGTCGGCAGCTACGACATCATTGTGCCGAAGGAGCTGGCCATGGCCAAAAGCCGGCAGGGCAAAAAATACTATGTCCGCGGCACGTATACCCATGAGAATCCGGATTTCTGTGCCGACGTACTCCACATGCGGGAACTGGGCTTTGACCAGATTTCCGTGGAGCCGGTGGTCGCACCGCCTGAAGAGCCCTATGCGTTAAAGGAAGAGGATCTTCCGGTCCTGTTCGAAGAGTACGATAAACTGGCGGCTGAAATGGCGCGGCGGATGGGCACGGAAGAGGATTTCACCTTCTTCCATTTCATGATCGATCTGGAAGGCGGCCCCTGCGTGGCCAAGCGGCTGTCGGGATGCGGCTCCGGTACGGAGTATCTTTCCATTACGCCGAACGGCGATATCTATCCCTGCCACCAGTTCGTGGGCAAACCGGAATTCGTGATGGGAAATGTGGACGACGGCGTGGTGCGCGAGGACCTTCGCACGGAATTCGCGTCCTGCAACGTCTACGCCAAGCCGGAATGCCGGACCTGCTTCGCGCGGTTCTACTGCAGCGGCGGCTGCGCGGCGAATGCCTACAACGAATGCGGGTCGATTCTCGGTACCTATGACATCGGCTGCGCTCTGCAGAAAAAGCGCGTGGAATGCGCGATCATGCTGCAGGCGGTCAAAGCCGGTCAGGAGAATATGTAGTTTTAAAGAAACAAAGGAACCAAGGAGACAGCAATGAAGAACATGAAAAAGGGAGGCGCAATCGCATGTCTTGCGGTGTTTGCGGCGCTTCTGGTACTGCTGGGATGGTATTCCGCCACGATTCTTCGGGGCACCACGGCCGGCACGGACGACAGCTTGAAGCTCGGCCTCGACCTGGCCGGCGGTGTGTCCATCACCTATGAGGCGGTGGGAGAGACTCCGACCCACGAGCAGATGGCGGATACGATTTACAAGCTTCAGCAGCGTATCGAAAACGACCTGGGCGAAGAGACGGCGACGACCGAAGCGAGTGTCTATCAGGTCGGCGACGACCGCATCACCGTCGAGATCCCCGGTGTGTCCGACGCGAACGCCCTGCTTGAAGAGCTGGGCACGCCCGGCACGATCTACTTCATTGCGCAGACCGACGCGGACGGCAATGCCAACTACACCAACACCGGCTACGGCTTCATGCTGAACTACCCGATCGAAACCCTGATCGAGAACGGTTCCGTCGTGCTGACCGGTATGGACGTGGAAAGCGCCGAGGCCGGCTACCAGAGCAACCGCACCACGGGCGCCCAGGAGCCGGTGGTCTCCCTGACCATGAACCGCGAAGGCACCGTGAAATTCGCCGAGGCGACGCAGAAGGCGTTTGAAGCCGGCGAGTCCATCGGCATCTACTACGACGGCGCGTTCATCAGCGTTCCGCGTGTCAACGCGTCCATCACGGACGGCCAGGCCATCATCGAGGGCATGGGCGACTACGCCGAAGCGTCGAGCCTTGCGTCCTACATCCGCATCGGCGGCCTCGACATCGAGCTGGCCGAGCTGCAGTCCGAGGTGGTCGGCGCCCAGCTGGGAAACGACGCCCTGGCGACGGCTCTGTTTGCCGCCGGCATCGGCCTGCTTTTAATCATCCTGTTCATGATCTTCGTGTACCGTGTGCCGGGCGTGGCGGCTTCGCTGGCGCTGGTCATGTACACCACGATCATCCTCGGCATCCTCGCCGCGTTTGACATCACCCTGACCCTTCCCGGCATCGCCGGTATCATCCTTTCCATCGGCATGGCCGTCGACGCGAACGCGATCATCTTTGCGCGTATCCGCGAAGAGATGGCCGTGGGCAAGAGCGTCCGCAATGCCGTGGACACCGGCTTCGCGAAGGCCATGTCCGCCATCCTCGATGGCAACATCACCACGCTGATCGCCGCGGCGGTCTTAGGCGTGATCGGCACCGGTACCGTCAAGGGCTTCGCTGTGACGCTGGCCATCGGTGTCATCCTGTCGATGTTCACCGCCCTGATCGTGACCCGTCTTCTGTTGAACGCCCTGATGGCCTTAGGCTTCCGCAAGGAGCAGCACTTCGGCAAGGCGCGTGTATTTAAGAAGATCGACATCATCGGCAAAAAGCGCCTCTTCGCAGGCATCTCCCTTGCCATCATCGCGGCCGGCATCATCGGCATGCTCGGCTTCGGCATCGGCACCGGCAAGGCGTTAAACTACAGCCTGGAGTTCTCCGGCGGTACGGCGACGACCGTCGACTTCGGCAGGAATTATTCCCTGTCCGAGCTGGAAAGCGACGTCCAGCCCTACTTCGAGCAGGTGACCGGCGACAAGGACATCCAGATCCAGACCGTGCAGAACAGCACCCAGGTCAT
>JAZQBE010000098.1:0-2686 GCA_045545575.1 Shuttleworthella sp. | reverse complement strand
CGAGGATCTCCTTCTTCTCATTGATCCTCTCGGGGGCCCAGTTGTCCATCTCGCGGATGGTCTCCATGGGCAGGAAGGTGAGCATGCGGATGCACTTCATGACGTCCGCGTCGTCCACGTTGCGCCAGTACTGGTAGAACTCGAAAGGCGAGGTCTTCTGCGGATCCAGCCAGACCGCGCCGCTGGCGGTCTTGCCCATCTTCTTGCCCTCGCTGTTCATCAGCAGGGTGATGGTCATAGCGTAGGCGTCGTCGCCGCTCTTCTTGCGGATCAGCTCCGTGCCGCCGAGCATGTTGCTCCACTGGTCGTCGCCGCCGAACTGCATGTTGCAGCCGTAGTCCTGGAACAGGCGGTAGAAGTCGTAGCTCTGCATGATCATGTAGTTGAACTCAAGGAAGCTCAAGCCCCGCTCCATGCGCTGCTTGTAGCACTCCGCCGTCAGCATGCGGTTCACGGAGAAATGCGGACCGACCTCGCGCAGCAGCTCGATGTAGTTCAGGTCCATCAGCCAGTCGGCGTTGTTCACCATCAGCGCCTTGCCGTCGGAGAAGTCGATGAACCGGCTCATCTGCTTTTTAAAGCATTCGATGTTGTGGGCGATGGTTTCCTTCGTCATCATCTGGCGCATGTCGGTGCGGCCCGACGGGTCGCCGATCATGCCGGTTCCGCCGCCCAAGAGGGCGATGGGCCTGTTGCCCGCCATCTGCAGGCGCTTCATCAGGCACAGCGCCATAAAATGACCCACGTGCAGGGAATCCGCCGTCGGGTCGAAGCCGATATAAAAGGTCGCGCGGCCCTCGTTGATCATGGATTTGATCTCGTCTTCGTCCGTCACCTGGGCGATGAGTCCGCGGGCAATCAGTTCGTCGTATAAAGTCATCGGTTTTCCTTTCCAGAATCTGTGTTTTTGCCAGTTGCATTATTATAGCGGAAAAAACACCGAAATGGAAGCGCACGCAGTTGTTCGGTGATGTCATCGACGCCCACCGCCTTCAGGAAGGGGGCTGGCCCTATTGACCCACTTTGACGGAAACCTCCGCTTCCATCCCGTCCGCCGTCACGCGAAGTTTCGCTTCGCCCGCCGCGAACCCGCCGCGCAGCACGGCTAAGGCGCGCCCGCGGTACGTCGTAAACGTGCCGGCGGTGTAGTTTTCGTCCGTCATCGGATTGCCGGAACCGAAGGCCAGCAGCTCGGCGGCGCCTTCGGCTTCCGCCGTAAGATGCAGCGCGGCGTCGGGCACGCGGCGTCCTTCGGCGTCCTTCACCACCACGTCGACGTAGCAGAGGCTACGGCTGTCGGCCGCCAGCTCCGCTGTTTCCGGAATCAGCTCGATGGACGCCGGCTCTCCCGCCGTCACCAGCGCGGCGCGGGAGACTTCCTTCCCGTCCACGAAGCTTACCGCCACGAGCTCGCCGGGCCGGTAGACCGTCTCGAACACGAAGCTCATGGGCATGTTGTCCGCGAGGCGCTCGCCGGCCTTCACACGGCCCTGGCTCTCGCCGTTTAAGAACAGCTCCACTTCCTCCGCGCGGGAGAAGGCGACGACCTTCACCGCCTGTCCCTCTTTGCCGCGCCAGGTCCAGGAATCCTCCACGCCGACGAAGCCCCACTGGCTGATCAGTTCCACCTTCGCGAAGTGGGCCGGATCGTAGGAAAACAGGCCGGTCGCGTCGCTTCCGAACACGATCGAACGGTACACGCCCTGGGGCAGACGGTTTCCGCAGACGTCGAAGTCCGCGTCGTTCGCCGCCCGCCACGGGAACGGGGATCCGTGGGACGACAGCGCGTACGGTCCCTTCTCCAGGATCGGGTCGTCCGCGTCAAAGAACGCGGCGCGGCCGATGCCCGCCTCGCCCAGGTAATCCCAGGCCGTCCATGTAAAGTCGCCGATCACGTAGGGCGTATCGAGGATCATCTGCCAGTGCTGGCCGATCTCCCGCGGATAGTTCTCGCTGCCTAAGATGACGCGCTCCGGGAACATCTCGTGATCCTGCTCGTACTTGTTTTCCAGATAGTTGTAGCCGACGATGTCGAGGCCGTTCGTGTAGGCTTCCGTCCGCTCCTCCCAGAGCATGTCGCCCCTTCCGGTGAAGTCGGCGTTCTGGCCCATCTGCGCCGCATGCGCGCGGTTGAGCATGTCCGCCATCGTGTAGTCGTCCAGACCGTTCCAGAAGGAGCAGATGCCGTTGGACACCGGGCGGGACGGATCGAGGGCGTGCACCGCGTCGGCCAGCTTCCGCTGCCACTCATAGCCGCCGCCCAAGCCGGCGCGCTCGGTGATCTCGTTGCCGGTGGACCAGATCAGCACCGACGGATGGCTGCGGTCGCGCTTGACGAAAACGGTCAGATCGTCCTTCCAGTCGGTCTCGAAGAACATGTTGTAGTCGCCGGGCTGCTTGCCCATGCCCCAGGCGTCGAAGGCCTCGTCGAACACGTACATGCCCAGCCGGTCGCAGGCCTCGATCATCGCGGCGGAAGGCGGGTTGTGGGTGGTCCTTATGGCGTTGAAGCCCAGGGCCTTCAGCCTGCCCAGCTTCCAGGCCTCCGCGTCGTACAGGCTCATCGCGCCGATGACGCCGTTGTCGTGGTGCAGGCAGCCGCCCTTCAGCTTGACCGTTCTGCCGTTGATCCTCAGGCCGTGCTTTACGTCCGCCTCGACGGTGCGGATGCCGAACAGCACCTGCT
>JAZQBE010000097.1:0-23791 GCA_045545575.1 Shuttleworthella sp. | reverse complement strand
AGGATGCCGACAATCAGGCGCCGCTGTACCTTCGTACGACCGAGGAGATGCTGGAAGAATTTTCCTACCTTGGGGCGGAGAAAGCGGAGGAGGTCGTCATCACCAACACCAACCGCGTCGCCGATATGATCGAAAAAATGTCGCCGATCCATCCGGACAAATATCCCCCGGTGATCGAAAACTCCGACCGTGATCTTAAGGACATCTGTTATAACAAGGCACATGAAATATACGGAGATCCGCTGCCGCCAATCGTTGCGGAGCGGCTGGAAAAAGAGCTGCATTCGATCATTTCGAACGGCTACGCCGTCATGTACATTATCGCCCAGAAGCTGGTGTGGAAATCGAACGAGGACGGCTACCTCGTCGGCAGCCGCGGATCCGTCGGCTCGTCCTTCGTCGCGACGATGGCCGGCATCACGGAGGTCAATCCGCTGCGGCCCCATTACCGCTGCCCGTCGTGCCGGTATTCGGATTTCGATTCCCCCGAGGTGCTTTCCTACGCGGGACGCAGCGGCTGCGACATGCCGGACAAAACCTGTCCCGTCTGCGGAAAGCCGCTCTATAAGGACGGCTTCGACATCCCCTTCGAGACGTTCCTGGGCTTTAAGGGCAACAAGGAGCCGGATATCGACCTGAACTTCTCCGGCGACTACCAGGGCAAGGCGCACCGGTATACCGAAGTCATTTTCGGCGAAGGTCAGACCTACCGCGCCGGCACCATCGGCACCTTAGCCGACAAGACGGCCTACGGCTTTATCAAGAAGTATTTCGAAGAGCGCGGCCAGAATAAGCGCAGCTGCGAGATCAACCGCATCGTCGAAGGCTGCGTGGGCGTCCGCCGCACCACCGGCCAGCATCCGGGCGGCATCATCGTTCTGCCCGTGGGCGAGGAAATGGACACCTTTACCCCGGTCCAGCATCCGGCCAACGACATGACGACGGACATCGTGACGACCCATTTTGATTACCATTCCATCGACAGCAACCTGCTGAAGCTGGATATCTTAGGACACGACGATCCGACCATGATCCGGATGCTCGAGGAGCTGACCGGCCTGTCCGCGGCCGCGTTCCCCTTGGACGACAAAAAGGTCATGTCGCTGTTCATGAACACGGAAGCCTTAGGCGTGACACCGGACGACCTGTGGGAAAAATGTCCTCTGGGGACGCTGGGCGTCCCGGAATTCGGCACCGATTTCGCCATGGGCATGCTCATCGACGCCGCGCCGAAGGAATTCTCGGACCTGGTGCGGATTGCCGGTCTTGCCCACGGCACCGACGTGTGGCTCGGCAACGCCCAGGAGCTGATCGCTTCGGGCAAGGCGACCATCGCCACCGCCATCTGTACCCGTGACGATATCATGATCTACCTGATCAGCAAGGGACTGGATCCCGAGCTGTCCTTTACGATCATGGAGTCCGTCCGGAAGGGCAAAGGCTTAAAACCCGGATGGGAAGAGGAGATGACCGCCCACGACGTGCCGGACTGGTACATCTGGTCGTGCAAAAAGATCAAGTACATGTTCCCGAAGGCCCACGCGGCGGCCTACGTCATGATGGCCTGGCGCATTGCCTGGTGCAAGGTGTACCGGCCCCTGGAATACTACGCGTCGTTCTTTACGATCCGCGCGACGGCGTTTTCGTACGAACTGATGTGTCTGGGCCGGGACGCCCTCGAACGGCATCTGGCCGATTACCTGTCGCGCAAGGACAGCCTGAGCAAAAAGGAACAGGACACCTACCGCGACATGCGCATCGTGCAGGAGTTTTACGCGCGGGGATTCGAGTTCCTGCCGATGGATCTGTACCGGTCCGGCGCCCAGCGGTTTTCGATCGTGGACGGGAAGCTTCTTCCGCCGTTTTCCTCGATTGAAGGCATGGGACAGAAGGCCGCCGAGTCGCTGTACCAGGCGGCGCACGAAGCCCCGTTTATCTCGAAACTCGACCTTCGGGAACGGGCAAAGATCTCGACGACGCTTGTCGACAAAATGTCGGAGCTCGGCATCCTTGCCGGCCTGCCCGAGAACAACCAGCTGTCGCTGTTTGACGCGATCTGATGCCTGCAAAGGAAAAGAACAGATTTAAAGGAAACGCATATGAGTGATTTACAGACGCTGCGCGCGCAGATCGACGCCATCGACACACAGATCCGAAGGCTCTTTCTGGACCGGCTGCTGGTGGCGGACGGTGTCGCCGAATACAAACGCGAGCGCGGCCTGCCGGTGCTTGTCCCGGAGCGCGAAAAAGAAAAGCTCGCCGCCCTGACGGCGGATCTGGCGGATCAGCCCTTCGAGGCGCAGGGCGTCGCGGAACTGTTTGAGCAGATCATGTCCACGAGCCGCAAGCGCCAGTACGCCCAGATGGCCAGGAACGGATTTGTGACGCAGCTGGGGTTTTCGCCGGCTTCCAAAGAGAGAAAAAACGGGCTGCGCGTGGTCTACCAGGGCGTGCCGGGTGCCTATTCCCACGCGGCGGCCGAGCAGTATTTCGAAAACCGCGGCTGCACGTTTGTACCGGTGCCGGCCTGGCGGGATGCCCTTCGGGCCCTCGAGGAGGACGCGGCGGACCGGGCGGTGCTGCCTCTTGAAAACTCCACCGCAGGTGTGGTATATGAAAACTATGATCTTCTGATGTCGAACGACGTGGCGATTACCGGCGAGATCCGCCTGCCGATCGCCCATGCGCTGCTGGGCGTACCGGGGGCGAAAAAAGAAGACATCACCGTCGTCCGCTCGCATCCGCAGGCGCTTCTGCAGTGCGAGGAATATCTGCGGAGGGAATTGCCCCGGGCCCGGATCGAAGCGGTTTCGAACACGGCCGCGGCCGCCGCGCAGGTGCAAAAGGACGGTGAACGGCACGCCGCCGCCATCGCCGGCGAGATCAACGCCTCGCTGTACGGTCTGGACGTGCTGGAGCGTGAAATCCAGGATGCGAAAGGGAACGAGACGCGGTTCATCGTTGTTTCCTCCGAAAAGGTGTATTCCGAAACCGCGGGGCAGATCAGCATCTGCTTTTCGCTGCCGAACGAGGCCGGATCCCTGTACCGGATTCTGTCGCACTTTATCTTTAACGGCTTAAACATGACGCGGATCGAATCGCGGCCGCTGCCGGGCAAACCGTGGGAATATCTGTTTTTTGTCGATTTCGAAGGCAATCTGCAGAACGAGGCGGTCGTAAACGCGCTGCTTGGCATCCGCGAAGAAGCGAAGATGCTCCGCGTGCTGGGCAATTACTGAGACAGGAGACCGAAATGCTTGAAAAACTGGTTTTTTACCGTCCGCCGGCAGATTCGCTTCTGGTGCGGATGTCGGACGTGATGCGTTTTGGCGGCGAGGACTGCGGCGACATGTTCTCTGCCTGTCTGTCGGAGCTGGCGTCCTTCGGCGCGCGCACCGGTCTGTCCGGCAATCTGTGGCACGCGTATGTGACCTATCTTCTGGTGTATGAAGAGAATCCCTACAGCATCGCCTGTGAGATGAACGGGACGGCCGGCGGCGCGATGGACGCGATTGCCCGGGGCGACTTCGAGGTGTTAAAGAGTGTGTTTGACCTCGACCTGGACGAGGCCTGCCGGCGGTTTGACGTCGATCCGGCGCCCTGGACGGCCTTTGAGAAGGGGGCCGTGCACGGGTCGCTGTTCGGACGTACGACGCGCACGCGGATTCTCGACCTGGTGCGCGGCCTCGAGGCAGCCGAAGACGGCGCGTCCTTCGCGGCTTGCGTGACGGGCTTCTACAAGAAATACGGCGTGGGCCGGTTCGGCCTGCACAAGGCGTTCCGCCTGGATGAGGAGGGGCAGATCGTTCCGATTTCCGCCATTCTGCCGGTCACCTTAGACGACCTGGTGGGCTGCGATCTGCAGAAGCAGCAGCTGTGCGACAACACGGACGCGTTCGTGCGCGGCTTTCCGGCGAACAACTGTCTGCTGTTCGGCGACGCCGGCACCGGCAAGTCCACGAGCATCAAGGCGATCGCCAACCAGTATTACGAACAGGGTCTGCGGATCATCGAGATCTACAAGCACGAGTTTAAGTATCTGAACCAGGTGATCGCCGCGGTGAAAAACCGCAATTACCGGTTTGTCATCTACATGGACGACCTGTCCTTCGAGGAATTCGAAATCGAGTATAAATACCTGAAGGCGGTCATCGAGGGCGGTCTGGAGAAAAAGCCGGAGAACGTGCTGATCTACGCGACGTCCAACCGGCGTCATCTGATCCACGAAAACCAGAATGACAACCGGGAGATCTTCGACCTGCACCAGAACGATACCAAGCAGGAGAAGCTTTCTCTGTACATGCGGTTCGGCGTGACGATTTATTTCGGCTCGCCCGACCCGAAGGAATTCAACCGGATCGTTTCGGAACTCGCGGTCCGGGAGCATCTGACAATGGACGAAGAGGAGCTGCTCGCCGAAGCGCGCAAGTGGCAGCTGCACCACGGCGGCCTGTCCGGACGCACGGCCCGGCAGTTCGTCGATCACGTCAAGGCGCTGGAACTGATGCAGCGCGCATAAAGGAACCGCACACAAACAGATACTGTGAATCAGCGAGGAGGCATCGCCGTGAAAACCTTTGCGTCAATCTATCTCGGCTCAAACGAGCTGGTGATGACGGTCTATGAAATTTCCCGCAGCCGGGGGTTAAAGCAGATCGATCTGCTGCGCACCTCGGTGGACGTCATGCGCGATATTTACGCCGTCGGCCGCGTGCTGCCGAAAACCATGGAGGAGCTGATTTCCACCCTCCAGGACATGAAGAAAACCGCGGAGACCTATCGCTGCGACGAGATCCGTCTGGTCTGTTCGGACGCCCTTGAGAAGGCCTCCAATTCCATGTTCGTCCTGGACCGGATCCGGGTGTCCGTCGGCCTGATCATGCACCTTCTGTCCAATTCGGAGCACCGCTTCCTAAGCTATCAGGCCGCGGCCTGCCGGCCGGATTTTGCCGAAAAGGTCGCGGGTACGGCAATCATGGTGGACCTGAGCGGCGCAAGCATGCAGATGACACTGTTTTGCGACGGAAAAATCTGTTCCACGCAGCATCTGATGTTCGGCGTGTCCTCCGTCGCGAAACAGCTCGAGCAGCTGAACCGCAAGCTCGACCGCAAGGAACAGGTCGGTGAAATTCTCCACAAGGAGCTGGACTATTTCCTGAACATGTTCGTGGAAGGACGCGAGGTCGACACGCTGATTCTCCTGGGCGAGAACGTCCCGATGATTCTTCGGTATCTCGGACTGGGAGAGCAGGGCGCCCTTTTTTCGGCGGAGGAATACCGCACGCAGCTGCTGGCCGTGGAGCCGTCGAAGGTCTTTGCCATCCTTGACGCCGGCGGATACCTGGCCGAAAGCGCCGGCCTGCTTGAAGCCTTCCTTCTGATTCATGAGGTCATGGCGCAGGCCATCCACGCGAAGAACGTCTATATCCCCGGCGCGTCGATCAATTCCGGCATTGCCAGCGAATATGCCTTCAACGCGAAACTGATGAAGCCGCCGCACGATTTCGAACAGGACGTCATCAATGCCGCGTGGGCCATCAGCCGCCGCTATTCCAGCTATCAGCCGCATCTGGAAGCGATGGAAGAACTCGTGACGATGATCTTCGACGCCATGAAGAAGTACCACGGCATGACGAAACGGGACCGGCTGCTGCTGCGCGTTGCGGCCATCCTGCACGACTGCGGCAAATATATCAGCATCGCCAACTCGGCGGCCTGCTCCTATATGATCATCATGTCCTCTGAGATTCTCGGCCTGACCCATGCGGAGCGCGAGCTGGTCGCCATGGTCGTGGCGGCGAACCGGGGCTCGGCCATGTTCGAAGAGGCCGACTTAAGCCGCGTGTCCCGGGACGATTACATCCGTATCCGCAAGATGCTTTCCATTCTGCAGGTGGCCAGCGCCTTGGACCGCAGCCACAAGCAGAAATTCCGGAACGTCAGCCTTTCCGTCCGGGACGGCCAGCTGATCATCGTCATCGAGACAAAGAAGTCCATTACGCTGGAAAAAGGCATCTTCGAAGAGCGCGCAGCGGCCTTTGAAGAGGTGTTTGCCATCCGTCCGGTGATCCGGGAACGGCAGAGCAAGATGGTGGAAGCAAAGAAGAAGTGACAGCAGCCCGGACCGGCTGTATCGGCAAGACGCATGTAAGGGGAGAGCATCATGGCAGAATCCGTTTTTGAACACGCAAGCAATTACACCAACCGCGAACTGTCCTGGCTGCAGTTCGACCGCCGCATCTTAGAGGAGGCCCGCGACCGCAACAACCCGATCCTGGACCGCCTGAAATTCGCCAGCATCACCTCGTCCAATTTAGACGAGTTCTTTATGGTGCGCGTCGCGTCCCTGAAGGACATGGTGCACGCGGGCTATAAAAAACGCGACATCGCCGGCCTGACCGCCCAGGAGCAGCTGGCCGCCATCAACCGGGAGACCCGGGAACTGATGGACGCGCAGTATGTCAACTACCGCCGCTCCATGATGCCCGCATTAAAGAAGGAGGGCATCCACATCATCGACGCCTGGGAGGATCTGACCCCGGAGCAGGCGGCCTATGCGGATACCTATTTCGAGGAGCGCATCTATCCCGTGCTGACGCCCATGGCCGTGGACGCGTCCCGCCCGTTCCCGCTGATTCAGAACAAGTCCCTGAACATCGCGGCCCTGATCCGCAGCAAGCAGGAGACCAGCGGTCTGCAGGAGCGCGTCAAGGAGGCCGCCGAGCTGCGGGACGAAGAGGCCGCGCCGGAAAAGAAGAAAACAAAGAAGAATAAGAAAAAGAAGGAAGCCGCCGTGGATTTCGCCACGGTGCAGGTGCCCTCCGGTCTGCCGCGGCTGATCGAGCTGCCCCGGGAAGACGGCGTCACCTTTGTGCTGCTGGAGCAGGTCATCGAAAAGAACTTAAGCCGGCTGTTCCTGCAGTACGACGTGATCTGCGCCTATCCCTACCGGATTATGCGGAACGCCGACCTGTCCTTTGACGAAGACGAAGCCTCCGACCTGCTCGAGGAAATCCAGCGCCAGCTGAAAAACCGGCAGTGGGGCGAGGTCATCCGTCTGGAAATCGAAGCCGGGGCGGATCCGAAGCTGCTGTCGGTGCTGGCCGGCTATCTGGACGTGAAGAACACCGACATCTTCCCGATCGCGGGACCGGTGGACCTGACCTTCCTGATGAAGCTGTACGGTCTGGAAGGCTGCGATCATCTGCGGGAAGTGCCCTACACGCCGCAGCCGAATCCGGCCATCGCCCAGGACGCGGACCTGTTCGAAGTGATCCGCAAGGGCGACGTCTTCCTGCATCATCCCTACCAGACCTTCTCGCCGGTGGTGAACCTGATCCGTCAGGCCGCCACGGACGACAGCGTGCTGGCCATCAAGATGACGCTGTACCGCGTCTCGAGCAATTCGCCGATCATCGCGGCCTTAGAGCGCGCGGCAGAGGCGGGCAAGCAGGTCACGGTGCTGGTGGAGCTGAAGGCCCGCTTCGACGAGGAGCACAACATCGTCTGGGCAAAGGAACTCGAGCGCGCCGGCTGCCACGTCATCTACGGTCTGGTGGGCTTAAAGACCCACAGCAAGATCGCGCTGGTCGTGCGCCGCGAGGAAGACGGCATCCGCCGGTATGTGCACTTAGGCACCGGCAACTACAACGATTCCACGGCAAAACTGTATACCGACTGCGGCATTTTAACCTGCTCCGAGCCCATCGGCGAGGACGCGACGGCGGTCTTCAACATGCTGTCGGGCTACTCCGAGCCGGCGAAGTGGAACCGTCTGATCGTCGCGCCGCTGTGGATGCGCACGCGCTTCCTGGAGCTGATCCGCCGCGAGACGGCTCACGCAAAGGCCGGCCGGCCTGCCGCCATCATCGCGAAGATGAATTCGCTCTGCGACAAGGAACTGATCGCCGCGCTCTACGAAGCTTCTGCGGCCGGCGTGGAAATCGACCTGGTCATCCGCGGCATCTGCTGCCTGAAAACGGGCATTCCCGGCATCAGCGAGCACATCCGCGTGCGTTCGATCGTGGGCACGTTCCTGGAGCACGCCCGGATCTTCTGGTTCTTTAACGACGGCGACGAGCAGATCTTCATGGGCTCCGCCGACTGGATGCCCCGGAACATGGACCGCCGCGTGGAGATCGTCTTCCCGGTGGAGCAGGCAGACTGCAAGGCGGCCGCGAAGCACATCCTCGACGTGCAGCTGGCCGACAACCTCAAGGCCTACGAACTGCTTCCGTCCGGCGAATACGTCCATCCCGACCGCCGCGGCAAACAGACCGTCGGCGCCCAGGATACCTTCATGAAGGAAGCCGTTGCTTCCCGGAAGGAAACGGAAGCCGCGAAGAAGACGCGGACCTTTGAGCCGCGGATGGCGCCGGAAGCGGAGTGAAAATAATAGTTGACTTCTTCTGGTGAGTGTGGTATCTTACTTGCGTTGTGAAAAGCAAGCAGAGGATGCACTCTCACCTGCGCGCAATCGGGCGACGCAGCGTTCATATCACACAAAGCTTTGATTTGTGTCGATGAGTGGGTCTTCGTGTCTTGCGAAGACCCGCTTTTTGTTGTATCGGGGAGGGCAAAGCCATTAGCGATTACATGATCAACGGTCAGATCCGTGACCGTGAGGTCCGCCTGATCGGACCGGATGGGGAGCAGCTGGGTATCATGTCTGCCAGAGAAGCACAGCATCTCGCGGACGAGGCAGAACTGGATCTGGTAAAGATCGCGCCGACGGCCAATCCGCCGGTGTGCAAGATCATCGATTACGGCAAGTTCCGTTACGACCAGACCCGCAAGGAAAAGGAAGCCCGGCGCAAGCAGAAGATCGTGGAAGTCAAGGAGATCCGCATGTCGCCGAACATCGACGACAACGATCTGCTGACGAAAGCCAATGCCGCCCGCAAATTCCTCTCCAAAGGAAATAAAGTCAAGATCACGCTGCGTTTCCGCGGCCGTGAGATGGCGCATGTCAATGAGACAAGACATATCCTGGAGGATTTTGCCGCAAGTCTGTCCGATGTAGCAGTGGTGGAAAAGGCACCGAAGATGGAAGGCAGAAGCATGAGTCTCGTGCTCGCCGAGAAGAAAGCATAGGAGGAACGAAATGCCAAAGATCAAAACCAAGAGAGCAGCGGCGAAGCGGTTTTCCGCGACGGGAACCGGCAAGCTGAAGAGAAACAAAGCATATAAGAGCCACATCCTCACCAAGAAGACCACGAAGCGTAAGCGCAACCTGCGCCAGGCGACGATGACGGATGAGACGAACGCAAAGGTAATGAAGAAGGTTCTTCCTTATCTTTAATGAGTCAGAAGGGAACGTCCCTGTTGACTTATTTGGACTCGAAGATCTGTGAATCATACATACCCGTTCCGATGTGAACGGATTCGAAAATAAGGAGGAACATCATGGCAAGAATCAAAGGCGGCATGAACGCCAGAAAGAAGCACAACCGTGTGTTAAAGCTTGCGAAGGGCTACAGAGGCGCCCGTTCCAAGCAGTATCGTATCGCAAAGCAGTCTGTGATGCGCGCCCTTACCAGCGCCTATGCCGGCCGCAAGGAGCGCAAGCGCCAGTTCCGTCAGCTGTGGATCGCCCGTATCAACGCGGCGGCCCGCTTAAACGGTTTGTCCTACAGCAAGTTCATGTACGGCTTAAAGAGCGCCGGCGCAGATTTAAACCGCAAGGTGTTAGCCGAGATGGCGGTCTGCGATCCGGAAGGCTTCGCAAAGCTTGTCGAAGTGGCGAAGAACGCGTAATATGCGGAAATAGAAGCATAAAAGAACTGTTTTCACCGACGATGGTCATTGAAAGCAGTTCTTTTTTTTCATATAATAGGGTCAGTGCTTTTGTATCTGGACAGGCCGCGCGGGCGGCAGAGTAAACCTGTAGAAGGAGGATGCACCATGGCGATTCTTGTTACCGGAGGCGCCGGCTTTATCGGAAGCCACACCTGTGTGGAGCTGCTTGACGCGGGATATGAAGTGGTTGTTTTGGACAACCTTGTCAACGCGAACGCGAAATCCTTAGACCGCGTGCGCGAGATCACCGGAAAGGATCTGGCCTTTGTCGAGGGCGATATCCGGGACCGCGCCTGCCTGGACGCCATTTTCGCGAAGTACGACATCGACAGCGTCATTCACTTTGCCGGCTTAAAGGCCGTGGGCGAATCCGTGCACAAGCCCTGGGAATACTATGAGAACAACATCGGCGGAACGCTGGTCCTTGTCGATGCCATGAAGCGCGCCGGCGTGAAGAACATCATCTTTTCTTCCTCCGCCACTGTTTACGGCAACCCGGCGGAGATCCCGATCTCCGAAAAGTGCCCGAAGGGCTCGCCGACCAACCCCTATGGCTGGACGAAGTCGATGCTCGAGCAGATTCTTTCCGACATCCAGTTTGCGGACCCGGAATGGAACGTGGTGCTGCTTCGCTATTTCAATCCCATCGGCGCCCACAAGAGCGGCCGCATCGGCGAGAACCCGAACGGCATTCCGAACAATCTGATGCCCTACGTGACCCAGGTGGCCGTGGGCAAGCTGCCGTGCCTCGGCGTATTCGGCAACGATTACGATACGCCCGACGGCACCTGCATCCGCGACTACATCCACGTGGTGGACCTGGCGAAGGGCCATGTGGCGGCGCTGAAGAAACTGCAGCCGCAAAGCGGCCTTTCGATTTACAATCTCGGGACAGGCACCGGCTACAGTGTGCTTGACATCATCGAGAACTTCAAGGCGGCCAGCGGCGTGGATCTGCCCTATGAGTTCAAGCCCCGCCGCGCCGGCGATCTGCCGGTGCTCCTTGCCGATCCGACGAAGGCGAAAGAGGAGCTCGGCTGGGTGGCGCAGCTTGGCATCCGCGAGATGTGCGCCGACTCCTGGAACTGGCAGAGCCACAACCCGAACGGTTACGAGGAATAACCGCGAAAACCGGATGGGAAAGAGCGTTCTGTACCGGAAAAAGATTTCTTTAAAAAAGTACTTGCTTTTTCCCATCCTTTCGTGTATTATCTTCATGTTGTCGCAAGACAGCATGTGGTTCCTTGGTCAAGCGGTTAAGACGTCGCCCTCTCACGGCGAAAACAGGGGTTCGATTCCCCTAGGAACTGCGATTTGGAAAGCGGGTCGGTTTCGGCCCGCTTTCATTTTGTTTCTGAAGGAGGAACCATGGCTTCAAACCATATATCCGACCGTTACCGGATGATGACCGAAACACCGGTTCGGCCGCTGATTCTTCGGCTGGCCGTTCCGACCATCATCAGCATGCTGATTACCGGCATCTACAACACGGCGGACACCTATTTCGTCGGACAGATTTCCACCCAGGCCACGGCCGCCGTCGGTCTGGTGTTTTCCGTGATGGCCCTGATCCAGGCCCTCAGCTTTTTCTGCGGACACGGATCCGGCAACTACCTGTCCCGGATGCTCGGCGCGGGCGACCGGAAGGAAGCGGAAGAGATGGCCAGCACCGGCTTCGCGCTGGCTGTTCTGATCGGTCTGATTCTGGCTGCTGCCGGGCAGCTGTTCTGCGAGCCGATCGCCCGGCTCGTCGGCGCCACCGACACGCTGATGGAAGATACGGTTGTGTACATGCGCATTATCCTGCTGGGCGCGCCGTTCATGACCGGGCAGTTTGTCATCAACAACCAGCTGCGCTTCCAGGGCAGCGCCATGTCCGCGATGGTCGGCCTTCTGTGCGGAGCGCTGATCAACATCGTTCTGGATCCCCTTCTGATTTTCGGCTTCCACATGGGCGTCGCCGGCGCGGCGGCGGCCACCATTTCCGGACAGTTCATCAGTTTCCTCGTGCTGTTCGTTCAAAGCCGCAGAAACGGCAATATCCGTCTGGCATGGAAGGATGTCCATTTCACGCCGCATTTGCTGCTTGAGATTCTGAACGGCGGCGCGCCGTCGCTGTTTCGGCAGGGACTGGCCGCCATATCCACGATTCTCTTAAACACGGCCGCCGGCCGTCTGGGCGGTGACGCCGCCATCGCGGCGATGTCCGTCACCGGCCGCGTCATGATGCTGCTGATCTCGGCCCTCATCGGCTTCGGCCAGGGCTATCAGCCGGTGTGTTCCTTCAATTACGGCGCCGGGCTGACGAAACGCGTCAAGGAGGGCTACATCTTCTGCGTGAAGCTTTCCACAGCCGTCATGATCGTCATCGCCGCCGCCTGCTTTGTCTTCGCGCCGCAGATCATCGGCTGGTTCCGCAACGATCCGGCGGTCATCGAGATCGGCCGCACGGCGCTGCGCTGGCAGGCTGCGGCCCTTCCCCTGTCCGGCTTTACCGTCATGAGCAACATGATGCTGCAGTCGATGGGCAAAGGCGTCAAGGCGTCGATCACGTCGTCCGCCCGCAACGGCCTCGCGTTCATCCCGGTGCTTCTGATCCTTTCCTCCGTGCTGGGCCTTTCCGGCGTTCAGATGGCACAGGCCTGGGCCGACGTGCTCACGATCGGGATCACGCTGCCGCTGGTGGGGTCGGAGCTGAAAAAATTATAGGTTTTTCTTGCATTTTCCGCCTTCGGGTGGTATAGTATCGATGTTTCATAAAGATGTTGCAAGGCGGGCCCCCTGGGGGTCCGCTTTTCTCATGCAGATCAAAGGAGGCGCCTTTGTCAAAGAAGGAAATCTACGAACAGAAGACGGAAGGGTTCATTCTTCCGATCCTGGAGCGCATGGGCTTTGAGCTGGTCGACGTCGAGTATGTCAAGGAAGGGCCGGAGTACTATCTGCGCGCCTACATCGACAAGCCCGGCGGCATCACGATCGAGGACTGCGTCGCGGTCAGCCGCGAGATGAACGAGATTCTAGACCGCGAGGACTACATCAGCGAAGCCTATAACTTCGAAGTCAGTTCGCCCGGCCTCGGCCGCGCGCTGAAGAAGGACAAGGATTACGTCCGCAATCAGGGGAAGGAAATCGAGATCCGCACCTACAAGGCGATCGACGGGATGAAGGAATTCACCGGGGTGCTGGAAGCCTGGGACGACGACTGCGTCACGCTTTCCTGCGACGGCATTCTGCGCACGATTGAGCGGGATGCGATCGCGAAGATCTGCGAGGCGGTGGACTTCTGACACAGAAGGATTGAAACCAAAAAAACACACACTTCACGGTATCGAAATGTGAAAGAGGAGGATAACGGAAAATGGGAAACTCGGAACTGTTGGCGGCACTGGATCTGCTGGAAAAGGAACGCGGCGTCGATAAGGCGGCGATGATTGAGGCCATGGAGGCTTCACTGGTCCAGGCCTGCAAGAATACCTACGGCAAGCCGGATAAAAAATATGAGAATCTTCGCGCGGTCATCGACATGACCGACGGCGAATTCCATGTGTATTCCGCCAAGACGGTGGTTGAAACCGTGGAAGACGGTCTGGAGGAGATTTCGTTAAAGGATGCCCACGCCATCGACGGCGGCTTAAAGCTCGGCGACGTCGTGACCGTGGAAGTGGATTCAAAGCACTTCTCCCGCATTGCGTCCATGAACTCCAAGAGCATCATCGTTCAGCGCATCCGCGAGGAAGAGAACAAGAGCCTCTTAAACGAGTATCAGGAAAAGGAAGGCCAGCTGATCACCGGCGTGGTGCAGCGCTACATCGGCCGCAATCTGAACATCAACCTTGGCCGTGCAGACGGCTTCCTGGCCGAAAACGAGCAGGTGCGCGGCGAGCGCTGGCAGACCGGCGACCGCATCCGCGTCTACGTGAAGGAAGTCCGCGAGCAGACCAAGGGCCTGCGCATCCGTGTTTCCCGCACGAATCCGGAGCTGGTGCGCCGCCTGTTTGAGGAAGAAGTCGCCGAGATCCGCGACGGCATTGTCGAGATCGTCGGGATCGCGCGTGAGGCCGGCAGCCGCACGAAGATGTCCGTCTGGTCGAACGACCCCGACGTCGACGCGGTCGGCGCCTGTGTCGGCGTGAACGGCTCCCGTGTCAACGCGGTGGTGGACGAACTGCACAACGAGAAAATCGACATCATCAACTGGGATGAGAACCCGGCCATTCTGATCGAAAACGCGTTAAGCCCCGCGAAGGTCATCGCGGTCGCGGCGGATCCGGACGAGCGCACGGCGAAGGTCGTGGTGCCGGATTACCAGCTGTCCCTGGCCATCGGCAAGGAAGGACAGAACGCCCGTCTGGCCGCGCGGCTGACCGGCTTCAAGATCGACATCAAGAGCGAGACCCAGGCTCAGGAAGCCGAGGGCTGGCTGGATTACGACGAAGAATACGACGAGTATGACGACGGCTACGGCGAGTACGATGACGAGTACGGCGAGTACGATGAATCCTACGATGAAGGCTATGACGACGAAGCCTATGACGACGGCGCTTACGGTGAGGAGACCTACGAAGAGGAAACCTACGGCGAGGCGCCGGAAGGTTATGAGGACTGATCGTCGGCACAAGGTGACGTAAACACTGTCGGATGGGAGAATGCATGACCGGACGAAAAACGGCGCCCATGCGGACCTGTGTGGGCTGCGGCCGGAAAACGGAAAAAGACCTGCTGTTTCGAATTGTACGGACACCGGACGGGAGAATCCTTCCGGATCCGGACAGACGGGTCGGCGGACGCAGCGCCTATGTCTGCAGAAACGCCGCCTGCCTTGACCTGGCGGCAAAGCGGAACGGCCTTTCCCGTTCTTTCCGCGAGAAGACAGATCCGTCCGCGCTTGAAGCGCTGCGGACGCTTCTGGAAGCATCTTTTTCCGTAGCGGATGACGGAACGCCGGAAAGGAGGGACCATGGGTAAGACAGACCCCGTGCTGTCGCTTCTCGGACTGGCCCAGCGGGCCGGATCCGTCGCCAGCGGAGAGTTTTCCGCGGAGAAAGCGATTAAGGGACAGCGGGCATCGCTCGTGATTGTTGCCGGCGACGCGTCCCAGGCAACGAAAAAGCATTTTCAGGATATGTGTACCTACCGGCAGGTGCCGTTGCGCATCTGCAGCGATAAGGATTCCCTGGGGCATGCCCTCGGAAAGGAATTGCGCGCAGCGGCAGCAGTCACAGATCCGGGACTGGCAAAAGCGCTGATCGCGAAGATCGACGCGGAAACGGATCTGAAAGATAGGGAGGAACAGCATGGCTAAAATCAAAGTTCACGAACTTGCGAAGGAAACCGGAAAGGCATCGAAGGAGATTTTAGATATTTTGGAGAAGAACGGAATTGAGGGCAAGACCGCGTCGAGCGGGCTTGAAGAAAACGAAGAAGCCGTCGTGCGCAAAGCCATCGCGCCGAAGGTGAAAAAGGCGGAGGAGGCGGCACCGGCCGCTGCCCGCGGGGCTGCAGCGCCGAAAGCACGTCCGGAAGGACGTCCCGAACGCCCGGCTGGCGCCGCCCCGGAAGGCGCGCGCCGTGCGCCGGCGGTGGACAAAGACGGCCGTCCGGTGGTGCGCCGCCCGCGTCCCGAGGGAGCGCCGGAAGGTGAAAAGCCGAAGAAAAAGAGACCCATCATGGTCATCAACCGCCAGAATATGAGCAGCGGCGGCCAGGGCGGCCGCCCGGCCCCGTCGAACCGTCCGAAGCCGGGCGAACCGCGCCGCGGTGATCGTCCGCGCACCCAGGAGGGCCGTCCGCCGCGCCGGGAGCACCAGCAGGAGGACCGCAGCCGCGGACTGATCCGTCCGACCGGCATGGTGTCGGCCCGCACCCAGCGGCGCTCGGATTACGAAGTCGCGGAAGAAAAGCGCAATCAGCAGATCGCGGAGGAAGAGCGCTTAGAACGCGCCCGTCTTGCCGAACAGCAGGCGGCACAGGAAGCGGCTGCGAAGGCTGCCGCGGAAGAAAAGCAGCCGGAAACAGCGCCCGTTGAAGCCGCGCCGGTTGAAACGGCGCCCGCGGCTGCGGAAGTCCCGGCGGAACCCGCCGCGACGGCAGAGCCGGAAGCCGCGCCCGAAAAGAAGACGCCGGCGAAAAACACCCGCCCGGAGGGCGCAAAGACGCCGTCCCGGGAGCGCCCCGTCGGTCCGGTCATCATGGGCCGCGAGGAGTCCGCGGTTGCGCGTGACCGCCAGAAGAAGGGCGGCGCGAACCGTGCCGAAGGCGGACGCGACGACAAGAACCGGGAAGGACGCCGCGGGGAAGGCCGCAATGCCAACCGTCCTGGCGAGCGCAGAACCGGTGACAAGAACCGTGCGCAGACCGGCGGAGCCGAAGGCGGACGCAATGCGGGCCGCGGCAGAGGCGCGCGTCCCGGTGCGGACCGGAATGCGCAGGCCGGACCGGTCGACCGCAGCGGAAAGACCGGCGCGGCGACGAACCGCGGAAACGACAAGAACAAGCGCCGCAAGGACAACGCGGCTGACCGCAGCGGCGGACGGCATCAGGAGCAGATCGTCAATCTGGAGAAAAACGGCGGCAAGAAGACGGGACATCCCCAGAACAAACCGGCGGAGCGGAATCTGGAGGAAGTGCTCGCGATTACCGTTCCCGAGCATCTGACGATCCATGAGCTGGCCGATCTGATGAAGGTACAGCCTTCCGCGGTTATCAAAAAACTGTTTTTAAGCGGCAAAGTCGTGACCATGAACCAGGAAATCGACTATGCGGCTGCCGAAGAAATCGCGCTGGAATTCAACTGTGTCTGCGAGCCGGAGGAGAAGGTGGACGTCATCGCCGAGCTGCTGGCCGAAGACGAGGAGAGCGAAGAGGATATGATCACGCGTCCGCCGGTCGTCTGCGTGATGGGTCACGTCGACCACGGCAAAACGTCGCTGCTTGACGCGATCCGCCACACCCGTGTGACCGACCGTGAGGCCGGCGGCATTACGCAGCACATCGGCGCGTACATGGTCGAAATCAACGGCCAGAAGATCACGTTCCTGGATACGCCGGGTCACGAAGCCTTCACGGCCATGCGTATGCGCGGCGCGAATTCCACGGATATCGCGATCTTAGTCGTCGCGGCGGACGACGGTGTCATGCCGCAGACCATCGAAGCCATCAACCATGCCAAGGCCGCCGGAGTCGAGATCATGGTTGCGATCAACAAGATCGACAAGCCCGGCGCCAATCTGGACCGCGTCAAGCAGGAACTGGCTGAGCACGGCCTTCTGTCCGAGGACTGGGGCGGCAGCACGGTGTGCGTTCCGGTGTCCGCAAAGACCGGCGAAGGCATCGATAACCTGCTCGAAATGGTCCTTCTGACCGCGGAAGTGCTGGAACTGAAGGCCAATCCGAACCGCAAAGCCCGCGGTCTGGTCATCGAAGCGAAGCTCGACAAGGGACGCGGTGTCTTAGCGACCATGCTTGTCCAGAAGGGTACGCTGCACGTCGGCGATCCCATCGCCTGCGGCGCCAGCTTCGGTAAAGTCCGCGCCATGCTCGACGATACCGGAAAGCGTGTGAAGTCTGCCGGCCCGTCCATGCCGGTCGAGATCTTAGGTCTCTCCGAAGTGCCGAACGCCGGCGAGACCATCATGGCCCTGGAAAGCGAGAAGGAAGCCCGCAGCTTCGCGGCGACCTTCGTGTCCGAGGGCAAGAACCGCCTGATTGAAGAGACCCGTGCCCGCACGAATCTGGAGGACATCTTCTCCCAGATCCAGGCCGGCAATCTGAAGGAACTCGACATCGTCGTCAAAGCCGACGTGCAGGGCTCCGTGGAAGCGGTTCGGCAGTCCCTTGAAAAGCTGTCCAACGACGAAGTGGTGGTGAAGGTCATCCACGGCGGCGTCGGCGCCATCAACGAAAGCGACGTGGTTCTGGCCAGCGCTTCGAACGCCATCATCATCGGCTTCAACGTCAAGCCCGATGCCGTGGCGAAGCAGACCGCCGAAACCGAGGGCGTGGACCTGCGCCTGTACAAGGTGATCTACAACGCCATCGAGGACGTCGAAAACGCCATGAAGGGCATGCTCGAGCCGATCTACGAGGAGCGCGTCATCGGACACGCCATGGTCCGCCAGATCTTCAAGGCATCCGGCGTCGGCAGCATTGCCGGTTCCTATGTCACGGACGGCGTGATCGAGCGCGGCTGCAAGGTGCGTGTGCTTCGCCGCGACGAGCTGATCTTCGAGGGCGATCTGGCCTCCTTAAAGCGCTTTAAGGACGATGCGAAGGAAGTGCGCAGCGGCTATGAGTGCGGTATCGTGATCGACGGTTTCTCTGAGATCGCGGAGGACGACGTGGTCGAGGCGTACAAGATGGTAGAGGTACCCCGTTCATGAGAAAAAACAGCGTAAAGAACAACCGCATCAATGAAGAGGTGCGCAAAGAGCTTTCGAAGCTGATCCGCGACGAGGTAAAGGATCCGCGTGTCGGCCTGATGACGAGTGTCACCGAGGCCGACGTCGCGCCGGATTTAAAGAGCGCGCGGATTTACATCAGCGTTCTCGGTGACGAACAGACGGCGAAGGATACCCTGCGCGGCTTAAAGAGCAGCGCGGGCTTCCTGCGGCGGCAGCTGGCGCGCAGCATGAACCTGCGCAACACGCCGGAGCTGTTCTTTGTCCTGGATTCGTCGATTGCCCGCGGCGTCGAAATGACCCACAAAATCGACGAGATCATGAAAGACATGCCGGTGCGCGAAGAAGAAGAGGATCCGGCCGCGGAAATCGACGGTCTGTCCGATGACGGCCTGATCGACGACGACCTGATCGACGACGATCTTCTGGATGATTTTTGAGGGATTCATGGACCGATTTACTGAACTGATACAAGGCTGCCGCACGATTGCGGTCGCCGGACATATCCGGCCGGACGGGGACGCGATCGGGTCCTGCCTGGGCACGGCGCTGTATCTTCGAAAACAGAGGCCCGGCGCGGAAGTCATCGTGTTTCTGGAGGACGTTCCGGAGAAATTCCTGTTTCTTCCGGGCGCCGACACCGTCTGCAATCTGAAAAAGCAGCGGGCGCCGAAGACCGGCGAGGAAAACGAGGTCAAAAACCCGGTGTACGATCTGTTTATCGCCCTCGACTGCGGCGCGGCGGACCGGCTCGGTCTTTCGCTTCCGCTGTTTGAGGCCGCGAAACGGACGATCTGCATCGACCACCATATTTCAAATCCGGGCTACGGCCAGACGAACGACATCCGTCCGGACGCGAGTTCCACGTCCGAGGTGGTCTTTGAGTGGATGGATCCCGGGGCGCTGGACGCGGAGATCGCGGTGTGTCTCTACATGGGCATCGCCCACGATACCGGCGTGTTTCAGTTTTCCTGTACGTCGCCGCGCACGATGGAGATCGCCGGCGCCTTGATGGCCTGCGGCATTCCCTTCACCGAGGTGCTCGACCGGACGTTTTATTCCCGCACGTATCTGCAGACGCAGGTGCTCGGGACGCTTCTGTCACGGGCGAAACTCTATGCGGACGGGTGTGTCATCGTTTCGTGGGTATCCCGGGACGAACTGAACCGGTTCGGCATCGACAACGCGCAGCTGGACCTTGTCGTCGCGCAGCTGCGGATGACGCAGGGAACGGACGCTGCCGTCTTTATCTACGAGCAAAGCAAGGGTTATTACCGCGTGAGCATGCGGGGCAATACCGACCGCGTGGATCTTTCCCAGATCGCGGCCGCCTACGAGGGCGGCGGACACAAGCGGGCTGCCGGCTGCAACATCCGCGGGGAGATCGACGAAATCATCCGCGGACTGGTGACACGGATTACCCTTCAGCTCGACGGACACCAAGGGTGATATGGAACAGAGAGTCAAGAGCGGAATCATCAATCTTTACAAAGAACCCGGGATGACCTCCTTTGCGGCGGTTGCCCGGGTGCGGCGCATTTTAGGCATAAAAAAGACCGGGCACGCGGGTACCCTCGACCCTGCGGCGGAAGGCGTGCTGCCCATCTGTTTCGGCAAGGCGACACGCACCGTCGCATTTCTGGGTGACGAAACCAAGACCTACCGCGCCGTGCTGCGTCTCGGCGTGGAAACGGACACCCAGGACCTGACGGGCACCGTGCTTTGCGGGCGTCCGGTGACCTGTACCGAAGACGACGTGCGCAGGGCGCTGGATTCCTTTACCGGTCCTCAGCTGCAGACCCCGCCCATGTATTCCGCAAAGAAGGTGGGCGGACAGCGCCTGTACACCATCGCCCGGGAAGGCCGAAGCGTAGAGCGCCGGCCGGCTCCGGTGACGTTTTACCGGATCACACCGGAGAAAATCGATCTCGCACAGCAAACCGTGATCTTTGAAACGGTCTGTTCGAAGGGCGCCTATATCCGCACGCTTTGCGCCGATCTCGGCGAACGCTTAGGCTGCGGCGGCGCGATGGAGCATCTGCTGCGCACCCGTGTCGGACGGTTCGGAATGGAAGACGCCGTGCGCGTCGAGGAGCTTCAGGCGGCGGCAGAAGAGGGCCGTCTGTCGGACCTTGTCTGTCCCGTGGACGCCCTGTTTGAAGCCGATCCGGCCTGGCAGGCGGATCCGGCGGCGGACGCGCTTTTAATCAACGGCGTGAAACTGGACGGGCGGAATGCGGGGCAGTTTGCGCCGATGGATACCGATATGCGGACGGACGCGGCACACGGCGGCGAAGATGGGGTGCGCATCCGGATGTACCTGTCCGACGGGCGCTTTATGGGCATCTACCGGATGCGGGCTGACGGCATCCCGGTTCTGGAACAGAATTTCTTCGAGGAAGCATGAACGTTTACAGCGGATTTCTTACATATAAAAGTGACGTGCCGACAGCGGTCACCGTCGGGAAATTCGACGGTCTGCACCGCGGACACCGGCTGCTGATCGACCGGGTGGTATCCGCGAAGGAGCAGGGGCTGCGGCCGGCGGTGATTACGATCGACGAAGACCCGCCCGCGGTCAGCCTGCTTCCGCCGGCGAAGCGCCGGGATCTGCTGTTTGCGGCAGGCGTCGAGGATCTCGTCACCTGCCGCCTCGACGCGGCCTTCCGCGCCATGGACGCGGAAACGTTTCTTCGCACGCTTGCGGCGCAGTACAAGGCAAAGCTCATCGTCTGCGGATCGGATTTCCGCTTCGGGGCGGGGGGCGCCGGAGACGCCGCGCTGCTTACGGAAACCGGGGCAAGGCTTCAGTTTGACGTGACGGTTTTTCCCCGCATCCGGGACGAGGTTCTCGACGTCGAAATCAGCAGTACGCAGATCCGCGAACGGCTGGAAGCCGGCCGGATGGAAGAGGCGGGACGCCTGCTTGGATACCGCTGGTTTCTGGATGGCGAAATCGTAGGCGGCCGCCATCAGGGCCGCACCTGGAACGTGCCGACGATCAACCTGATTCCGCCGGCCGACCAGATTCTGCCGCCCCGCGGCGTGTATGCGACGGAGACGGACATCGACGGCGTCCGGTATCCGTCCGTAACCAATCTCGGCGTTTCGCCGACGGTCACCGACGCCGGCATCCTGACCGCGGAAACCCATCTGCTTGACGTCCGCGGCGATCTGTACGGAAAAACGGCCCGCGTTTTCTTTACGCATTTCATCCGTCCGGAACGGACCTTTGCGTCCGTCGAAGAATTGACCGCCCAGATGCAAAAGGATATTGCAATTGCCCGTGATTTGTGATAACATATGACGGTTCTTAGAACACGCTTTTTCAAAGAGAAAGCGATTACCACCTGTATTCGGTCCGCGGACGAACCTCTGGCCCGGCGCCTGATACAGGCATACAGAGGAGCCAAAAATCGGCTCCGGTGTCCTTATCCGCGGAAGCGGATTGTGCATTTTTCATGACAGGAGGTCAAACATGATCGCAAAAGAGAAGAAGACAGCCATTATCGAAGAGTTTGCCCGCACCCCCGGCGACACCGGTTCTCCGGAAGTGCAGATCGCGGTTCTGACCGCGCGCATCGCAGAACTCACCGAGCACCTGAAGGAGAACCCGAAGGATCACCATTCCCGCAGAGGTCTGCTGAAGATGGTCGGTAAGCGCCGTAACCTTCTGGGTTACCTGAAGAACGTGGACATCGAGCGCTATCGTTCCCTGATCGAGCGTCTGGGTCTGCGTAAATAAAGCAGCTGGGCGGAGCGAATTCATTTCGCTCCGCCTTATTGCGTTCTTTCTGCAGGATATAGAGGCGCGCGGATTTCCCGGTGACAGCCGGAGAACCCGGGGGACACTATATCAGCAGAAGAACGCTTTGTTTTCATCATGCAAAGGAGAAAAACATGAAGCGTTATTCCATCGAAATCGGCGGCAAGACCCTGACCGCCGACGTCGGCCGGGTCGCTGCCCAGGCCAACGGCGCCGTGCTCATCCAGTACGGCGAAACCACGGTGCTGTGCACCGCGACGGCTTCCGACAAGCCCCGCGACGGCATCGATTTCTTCCCGCTGTCCGTGGAATTTGAAGAGAAGTTTTACGCTGTCGGCAAGATCCCCGGCGGATTCAACAAGAGAGAAGGACGTCCGTCCGAAAACTCCATCCTGACCGCCCGTGTGATTGACCGCCCGATGCGCCCGCTGTTCCCGAAGGACTACCGCAACGACGTCACCTTAAACAACCTCGTGATGTCCGTGGATCCCGAGTGCCGTCCGGAAATCACCGCCATGATCGGTACCGCCATGGCCACCTGCATCTCCGACATCCCCTTCGACGGCCCCTGCGCCATGACCCAGATGGGCTTAGTCGACGGCGAGTTCGTCATCAACCCGTCCCAGCTGCAGTGGGACAAGGGCGACCTGAAGCTGACCGTCGCGTCCACCCGTGAAAAGGTGATCATGATCGAAGCCGGCGCCAACGAGATCTCCGACGAGAAGATGCTCGAAGCCATCTACAAGGCCCACGAGGTGAACCTGCAGATCATCGCTCTGATCGATCAGATGGTCGCCGAGGTCGGCAAGCCGAAGCACAGCTACACCAGCTGCGCCGTTCCGGAAGAGCTGTTTGCCGCGATGAAGGAGATCGTTCCGCCGGCCGAGATGGAAGAAGCCGTCTTCACCGACGAGAAGCAGGTCCGCGAGGAGAACATCCGCAATATCAAGGACCGCCTGGCCGAAGCCTTTGCGGACCGCGAGGACTACCTGGCCGTGCTTGACGAAGCGGTGTATCAGTACCAGAAGAAGACCGTCCGCAAGATGATTTTAAAGGATCACAAGCGTCCCGACGGCCGCGCCATCGACCAGATCCGCCCGCTGGCGGCCGAAGTCGACATCATTCCGCGCGTCCACGGCTCCGCCATGTTCACCCGCGGACAGACCCAGATCTGCGACGTGGTGACCTTAGCCCCGCTTTCCGAAGTGCAGCGCGTGGAAGGTCTCGATGAGAACATCACCGAGAAGCGCTATATGCATCATTACAACTTCCCGTCCTATTCCGTCGGCGAGACGAAGCCGTCCCGCGGACCGGGACGCCGTGAAATCGGTCACGGCGCGCTTGCCGAGCGCGCACTGCTGCCGGTGCTTCCCTCCGTGGAAGAGTTCCCCTACGCGATCCGCGCGGTGTCCGAGACCTTTGAGTCCAACGGCTCCACCTCCATGGCTTCCACCTGCGCCTCCTGCATGGCCCTCATGGCCGCAGGCGTCCCGATCAAAAAGCCCGTCGCAGGCATCAGCTGCGGCCTTGTCACCGGCGAGACCGCCGGCGACTTCGTCCTCCTCACCGTCATCCAGGGCCTCGAAGACTTCTTCGGCGGCATGGACTTCACGGTGACCGGCACAAAGGACGGCATCACAGCCATCCAGATGGATATCAAGATCCACGGCCTGACCAAGGACATCGTCAAGGGCGCGATCGCCCGCTGCCGCGAGGCCAGAATGTTCATCATGGATGGCGTCATGCACGACGCCATCGTAGAGCCCCGCTCGACCGTCAACGACTACGCTCCCAAGATCGACTTCATGCAGATCGATCCCGAGAAGATCGG
>JAZQBE010000096.1:0-12960 GCA_045545575.1 Shuttleworthella sp. | reverse complement strand
CTCTGAGGTATTTTCTTTTTTCAACGCCCACTCTTTAAACTATACAGGAAGCTCCTTTTCAACCGTCTGAGAGACATCAGACAAAAAGCCGGGCAATCGCCCGGCTTTTTCTGTCATACAAACGGCAAAAGTGGAACGGGTGCCTGACCCCCGTTCCGCTTTTTCGGCAGGCACCCGTTCCGGTTTTCAGCATCGATACTCTCCGCTTTCGGCATTTTCCGTGACGCTGCCGTCCGGCAGCACGATCCGCGCCGTCACCCCTTCGGGAATTTCGACGCGCAGGATAAAGGTCCCGTCTTCGATGTGCCAGTCACTGACAATCCGTCCGGCCGCGCTGTCATACACGGCGCAGGCCGCGGTCAGGCTTCCGCCGGGCTTCGGGGCGATTTCGATTTCGCGGTAGCCCGGAGCGAGCGGGCGAATGCCGCACAGGCGGGTCCAGAGCCACGAGACCGCCGCGCCGGGGGAATAGTGGTTTAACGACTTTGCCTTCAGGCGGCCGGTTTCGGGATCGATGGCGTCCCAGCCTTCCCAGATCGTCGTCGCGCCCTTGTTTACTTCGTAGAGCCAGCCGGGGCAATCTTCGTTTTCGATCATCCGGCAGGCGGTTTCGTGGTAGCCGAAGTCCGTCAGGACGTTCAGGATCTGGTAGGTCGACAGGAATCCGGTGCCGATCCGGTATCCGTTTCGAACCACCAGATCATTCAAGCCGGCCGCCGCGGCCTTTGCCGCTTCGCCTTCGAGGATGCCCATGTACAGCGGGCGCACATATTTGCACATGCGGTCCGACGTGATCCTTCCGCCGGGCACGAAGTGCGCCAGATACGCTTCCCGGATCTTCTTTGCCAGCGACGAGTAGCGGGCGGCGTCCTTTTCCTCACCCAGAACGATGGCTGCATCGGCCAGTTCCTTCGTGGAATAGTAGAACCATGCGGTCGCGACCTCGGCGTCCGGCGCCAGGCCGGCCTTTAATGCATCGACCAGATTCGCCGCGCCCGGCTCGAGCCATTCGCCGTAGTGGTAGCCTGTGTCGACGATGTAGCGCCGGCCCTCCTGCGGCCCGAACAGGCTGCGCAGACTGTTCTTTTCCGCGCGCCGGCGGGTGAATTCCACGTGTTTTTTCATCGCCTCATACGTCTCGCGCAGAATCGCAGGATCGCCGTAGGCCCGGTACATCTGCGTCGGGACGTTGACGATCGCGTCTGCCCAGCCGGCCGCGCCCGGCGTGGTCTCGCGGGATTTTCCGGTGATGGAGTACACCCCGGGCACGATGGAAAGGACGGAACCGTCCGCCTTCTGCGTCAGCACGACGTCCTTCAGCCAGCGGCCGATGAATTTCTGCGTGTCGGCGAACAGGTTCGCACACTCGATGAAGACGTTGATGTCGCCGGTCCAGCCCGCGCGCTCGCGCTGCGGACAGTCCGTGGGGATGTCGACGAAGTTGCTCTTTAAGGACCATTCCACGTTTTTGACGAGGCGGTTGATCTTCTCGTTGGAGCAGGTGAAGCTGCCCGTCATCCGCACGTCGGAATAGACCGCATAGGCGGCGAAGTTTTCCGGGCGGACATCTTCCGGCCAGCCGACAAGCTTCACGTAGCGGAAGCCGCAGATCAGAAACTGCGGCGTATAGGTCTGCGGGCCGTCGATTAAGTCATAGACGATTTCCTGGCCCAGAGGCAGGATTTTGTCGCTGCCCAGGTTGGAGGTCGTAAAGTTTCCTTCCGCGTCAAGGGCTTCACCGTGCAGAAGGCGCACCGTCTGCCCGGCGGATCCCGTCACGGTAAAGGTCACGATGCCGGCCATGTTCTGGCCGAAATCAAGCAAGGTATCGCCGTTCGGCGTCTGAAGCACCTGCGGGCTGAAGCACTCGTGGGTGCAGACGATCTCCCCCCCGTCCGGAACGAGTTCTCCTTCGTACAGCGAAAGCTGGCTGTCTTTCCAGGCGCTGTCGTCAAAGCCGGCTTTGTTCCAGCCCGGCATTTCCATGCGCGCGTCATAGTGCTCGATCCGCTTGATGTCCTGTTCCCGCACCGGGCCGGCATCCGTCACCTTCCAGGACGGCTCCGTCTGGATGACGTCGGTGTGATCCGCGTACGTCAGCGTAAGCTCCGCCGCGAGGGCGCGCTCGACGCCGTAGGTCCCGCGATTGCCGAAGGGGCCGCAGCTGCCCCGGTACCAGCCGTCGCCGAGGATCGCGCCGAGGACGTTTTCGCCGGGGGCCAGCAGCGCCGTTACATCATAGGTCTGGAACTGCAGACGCTTCGGATACTCCGTGTACCCCGGCGCGAGCAGGCTTCCGTACGGTCGCTGCCCGTTGACGCAGGGAATGTAGTTTCCCAGCGACGTCATCGCCAGCCTGGCCGACTGCAGGCCTTCGGAAACAGCAAAGGATTTCCGGAAATACAGCGCCGGCGCAAAGGGCCCCTTCGGATCAAACGTTCCGGCATCGCCCGTGATAAAACATGCATTCATGTGCGCACCTCCCCTCTTAAAACAAAAAACGGAACGGGTGCCTGACCCCCGTTCCGGAAAAGTGGAACAGGGGTCGGCCCCCTGTTCCGATTATAAACCATTACAGCGCATTCGTCATATGCTCGCCGTTTTCGATGGCCAGAGCCATGTCGTCGATGTTTTTCTTGCTCAGCTTGTAGCCGAGGGCGAAGATGATCATCGCAATCAGCGAGAACAGGCCGGGCAGCAGGCAGACGACCACGATCAGGCCGGTTACCGCGCTGGCGGGCTGGGTTTCCGCACCGCTGACAAAGCCGGTCCACGCAAGCACGTAACCGGGGATGGCGCCCGCGACGCCCTGTCCCACCTTCGTGATGAAGGAGCTTAAGGACGCGATGGCCGCTTCGGCGCGCTTGCCGGTGCTGTACTGCACGTACATGGTGTTATCCGCCTGGATACCATAGGTCAGCGGCATCACGAAGCCCATGCCGAGGCTGGCGCCGATGGAGCCGACATAGATCAGTCCCATCGAGGTCGGAGCGATCAGACGGATCAGGCTGGCCGCCGCAGAGATTCCAAGGCCGATCACATAGACCCACTTTTTGCCGAACTTGTTGGCAAGAATCGGGGAAATGATCATGCCGGGTACCATGCCGACCAGCGCAAGACCGGAAACGGCAGACATCAGCTTCAGGTCACCCATCAGATAGGTAAAGAAGAACGAGTTCGCGCCGCCGGCGGCCTGCTGACCCAGCAGAGAAAGGAAGCCCGCGAGGAACGTGATCAAAACCGGCTTGCAGGTCAGGAACTGAAACAGCTCCTTGATGCCGTACTTTTCGTCCTCGGTGCCTTCAAAACTCACGCGCTCATGTACGCCCAGCGCGCCGATGATGGAAAAGACCACGACCACGGCCAGGGAACCGAAGATCAGCACATAGTAGCTCTCCAGCGTACCGGAAGCCACGATAATCGGGCCGCCGATGCTTAAGGCCATCGCGCCGCCGATGTAGCCGACGGACTTGATCAGGGACAGGGTGTTGCGCTCCTTGTTGTCCGCAGTCATGACCGGCAGCAGGCTGTTTAAGGAGATGTCCATGATGTCAAAGGTCCAGCCAAGCAGGATATAGGTGATGTAGACGATCGCGTATTTGCCGACCGGGCTCCACACCGCGCCGAACCACAGCAGCGCATAGTTGATCGAGCAGACGATCGTGCCGATGATCAGCATCGGGCGGAACTTGCCCATTTTCGTGACCTTGAACTTGTCCAGGACAAAGCCCATGATCGGATCGCTGATGCCGTCCACGACCTTCGAAACCAGAAACAGCGTCGCCAGTTTGCCCGGATCAAGACCGACCACATCCGTGTAGAAGATCAGGAAAAATGTTCCCAGCAGCGTCATCAGCGGGATGTTGCCGATGTTCGCCATCAAGTAGGCAATCTTCTCGCCGATACCGATTTTTTCTGAAACTTTACCTCCCATTTATTGCTCCCTTCTTTCTTCCGACCGTTTTTTCGCGGGCCGCCGGACGCGTCGCGGTCATCTTTGAATAGTGATGTGTATTGTTTGGCGGCAAACCGGAACGCGTGCCTGACCCCCGTTCCGGTTTTCCTTTTATTCTTCGCAGACCAGCAGCTTCACCGGTCCGGTCATGCCGTAGTCGCGCACGCGGACGTTCGCGGCAATCAGCATGCCCATGCCGGCCATCGGAATGTCGGCGGCCGCTTCCACATCGCTGCCAAGGGATACGTTGCCGTTGTTGGCGTTCGCGGCCAGCAGCTGGGACATGTCGGTCGAGGACTTGTAGTAGCCGCGCTCGATCAGGCGGTTGTTTAAGGTGGTGGAGACTTCGACTTTGATCTCGTTTTCGCCGGCGTGCAGCTGCGGCGTGATGTCGGTGCAGCGGCCGTTGTAGTCCGGAACCGCTGTCTTTTCGCCGTTCACATAGATGGCGTAGGTGGCGCCGTTGGTGCTGCCGACGGACAGACAGATCTTCTTTCCGGCCGCGGCGTTTTCCGCTGTCCCAAACAGGTCCGCAGGAAGATTCACGGTCGTCGTGTAGGTGCCGACACCGGAGACCTCCGGACCGACGCCCGGGATGTCTTTCCACGGAAGCAGCTCCGTCTGCACCGGGTCGAGCAACGTCTTCGCCGTCTTGTAGTCGACTTCATGGGTGACGATGCCCAGGCCGCGGTCTTCAACGATGTCGACGCGCTCGCCGGCGTTCCAGTCTTCCACCTGCAGGGTCCAGACCGGAAGATCGATTTCCGCCGTCACCTTCGTTTCGGCGTGGTGCTCGCCGTCGCCGGCGGCGAGATCAATGATGAACATGCGGGCCTGGCCGGGGGCCAGGACGGTATCGATGACGGTGTATCCGTCCGCCGCCTTCCAGGAGGCCGCCGGGCCTTGCGTGCCGTTCCAGCAGTCCGCTTCGTCCACGTGGCCGGCGCCCTGCACGCAGAGCGTGACGTTTTCAGACTCGGTGCGGGCATGCTGCATGTTGTAGACGAACAGATGCAGACGATCGCCGTCCTCTTTCATGCAGGTCAGCACGTTGGGATTGCTCTGGGCAAAGGCCGCACGGGGCGCGACGCCCAGATCCTTTAAGGCGTCAAGGGTTTCGCCCTGGGCGTCTAAGGTGCGGGCGTTCGGAAGCGCCTTGATTTCCGCGACGATGGCCGCAAGTTCCTCGTCCTTCCCGTCGAGGAACGGGGTCTTCGACGCGGCCTGGCCGTAGGTCACTTCCACGCCCGGACGGATCTTTTCCTTGCAGCCGTTGACGAAGATGACCGGCAGGCCCTTCTTTGCCAGGGCCAGCAGCTTCTTCGCGGTCTCGACGGGCAGCACTTCCTGATAGAAGATCAGCGCCTGGTAGCCCGGGCCGTCGGGCAGAAGCACGCGGCCGTCGGTGTCCACAAAGGCCTCTTCCAGGATCTGCGGCGCGAAGTAATCATAGGTGTAGCCGGCGTTCTGCAGACTTAAATCCTGCCAGTAGAAAGCCTGGCCTCCTCGCATGCCCATCTGGGCGTAGTAGCGCTCTTCGCTGCCGGCCATCATGCCCTCAAACATGATGGCGTTGTTGTAATTGTAGTCCAGGCGGACGATGCCTAAGTCCATGCGCGGCTTGCCCATGCGCAGCAGCATCTGGTAGCGCGCCACCATCTTCGTCCAGTCCTTATAATGGACATACGCCGGCTGGCGGTGTCCGAAGCGCTCGGAGAAGATGGGCCACATGCCCTCGTGTCCCGGCCACTGGGTCGCGGCTTCGGAGCCGGCGGTGGCGGAATAGCCGTGCAGCACGGTGCGGGTGATGCCCGCGGCGAACTGCGAGAAGATGATCTGGTTGTAGAAATCCAGCGGCTCCATGTAGTTTAAGAGCGTCGCGCCGGTCTCGCTGGAGAAAATGCGGTCGTAAATGTGGGCCGCGCCGGCCAGGCCGCGGTGGGAATCCACCTGGGAGGCGAATTCCAGCGACTCGGTCTCGATGCCGTCCACATACTTGCCGGGCTGGGAGATCTCGAAGGGCAGGCCGTAGGAAATCTCGCTGCGCAGCTGCATGCCGTGGCTGTGCAGCCATTCCTGCATGGGCTTCATCATGTTGTCGCAGTAGCAGTCCGTCGTGGTCTGGTACAGATCGTTCCAGAGCTTCTCGGACCAGGCGGCATCGGTGCTGTAATAATAATAGATGAACACCGGCTGCATCATACCCGCCTCGCGGACAACGAAGGGCAGGTACGGCGTCAGGTCGTAACCGCGGCGCTTTTTGAATTCATCCAGGAAATGATAGCCCCACAGCTGACCGCCGGCGGCGAAGGTGGACAGCTCCAGCGAATCCATGTACATCATGGCCCGGCCGGTCTTGTCCATGTTCTTCTGCAGGTTTTCCGTGATGACCTTTTCGTCCCAGTATTTCTTAAAGGCTTCGATGCCGTAGTCGTCGATGTAGTTGACCGTATAGGAGACGGACATGGACGGGGACGCCGTCTGGCCCGTGCCGTGAATCCAGAAGAAGAACAGCAGATAGTCACCGTCCGCGGGGGCCGTCCAGGACAGGCGGCCGTCCTTGACTTCGTCCGTCAGAACGAAGGCGGCATCCTTGTCGAGCAGCTGCTTTCCGTCCGCCTCACCGGCCTTTTTCGCGGCGACCACGGCCACCAGATCCTGCTTCGTGACGCCCGGCATTTTCAGTTCCGGCTGCAGCAGCGCGCCTTCCCAGGTTTCGCCCGCCGCCACGTCCGCAGCGGCATAATCCAGTTCCTTCGAGGCACACGGATCATCCGGCGTGATGTCGACGAGATTCGCGTTCGACCAGTTCGTTCCGCAGGTCATGGATACGCCCATGCCGTATTTTGCGGTCTCGGAGACGACCAGATCCGAATCGTGGATCCACTCCTCCGCGCCCCAGCCGTACAGGCTGTGATCCGCGCCCGGCTCTTCCATCGCCAGGAATTCCACCGCGCCGAAGCCGGATTCAAACAGATCTTTGATCTCCTTTTTCAGCGTTTCGTCGGTGTGGAAGCCTTCCGCGAGCCACCAGCGCACATCAGGCCGATACTGCAGGTCCGGGTTTTTCAGCTGTTCTTTTGTGTACATACGCCTCTCTCCTCTCCCTGTTTCGTGTTGCAGTGCGATATTTCGCTTATATTATTGTAGACATTGTTTTCCGTGGATAACAGAAAAGATCTTGCCAAAAACTTGTCCGATCTTGCCTTTTGTAGTAAAGTGGAGAAAATGCAGGCAACAGAAAGGCCGCGGACATGTTTGAACGTGTACACTTTATCCCGGTTTCCATCGAAACCCCTCATCAGATCATTTTGCCGAGCGATGTCCCGAGCAAGCTTCCGCCGGACGCGGAAACGACCATCACGGACAAGATTCTGCGCGAAATCAACCCGGACACCAGCTCCGATTACCTGATCGACGGGCTGATGCGGACGCTTCCGATTTTTCCCGTCACGGATGCCGTAACCGATCATTACTGCTGGCTGCAGTCCTTCGGCTGGGCCGACAGCGGGCCGGCGTACTTTACCCGCCGCGTCAACGCGCAGTCCTATCTTCTCATGTTTACCGTCAGCGGATCGGGCATCCTCGAGTATGAGGGCGAACGCTATGAACTCGGCGACGGCGACGGCTTCTTCATCGACTGCCGCCGGCCGCATTACTACCGCACGTGCGGAAATCAATGGGAACACGTCGACATGCACTTCACCGGGCCGATGATCGATCCGGTTTACGCCGAGTATAACCGCAGCAGCAAGCCGGTCTTCCATCAGCCGCTGTCCGGCGACCTGCTCGACGACGTCGAAGAGCTCGCCCTGCTTCTCGACCGCGGCGCGCCCTGCCGTGACTTTCAGGCTGCGGGCATCATCTACCGGATCGCCGTGCGCCTGCTGGCGGGCTCCGTACCGGCGGCCGCCTGCGGCAGCGCCGTCACCGAGAACCTGCAGTACCTGATCCGCTACATCGACCGCCATTATCCCGAAAAGCTGACCCTCGACTTCCTCTCGCGGTTCTCCGGCATCAGCAAATACTACCTGTCCCGCGAGTTTCACCGCTACACCGGCTTCCCGCCCAACGAATACATCATCCGGCAGCGGATCGGCGCCGCCCGGATCTTCCTCGAAACGACAACCGACAGCGTCTCGAGGATCGCGGAGCTCGTCGGCATCCCGAACGTACAGCATTTTTCCCGGCAGTTTAAACGCGTCTGCGGTGTATCCCCGCGCGAATACCGCGCCGCGGCAAAAACCGGAACGGGAGCCTGAAACCGGAACGGGTGCCTGACCCCCGTTCCACTTTTGAAAAACCGGAACGGGGGTCAGGCACCCGTTCCACTTTTGAAAGGAGAAGAAGGATGGAACTGCTGCAGCAACTCAACAGCCCGGTCCTGTACCTGATCTGCGGCGCGATCATCGTGCTTGTCGCCGCGATCTGCGTCGTCTTTGCCGTCCGGGCCTACCGGATGGGAAAGGAGATGGGCATCGACGAGGCGAAAATGAAGCGCGTCATTACCGCGAGCGCGACCTTTGCCGTGCTCCCGAGCATCGGGATCCTGCTGGGTGTCATCGCCCTGTCCGGCAGCCTCGGCACGCCGTGGCCGTGGCTGCGCCTGTCCGTGATCGGCGCGCTCCACTATGAGACCCAGGTCGCGGAAGCCGCCGCGGAGGCGGCCGGCATCGGCGGACTGTCCCTCGCGAACATGACGCCGGAGGCGTTTTCGACCATCGCGCTGGTGATGAGCTTCTGCATCATGTGGGGCATGGTGCTGGTGATTTTCAATGGGAAAGCCTATACGAAGCGGCTGCAGGGCTCCGAAACGAACCTCGAAACAAACCCCGCGGCGGATCCCGGATCGGAATCCAAAACAGCTCCCGGCGCGAAATCCGGCGATGAATCGAAGAAGAAGAAAAAGAAGAAATCGCCCTTCGCGGGCTTCGGCGACACGGCGATGACGGCGATGTTCATCGGCCTGGTCTCGGCCTATATCGCCAGCTACATCGGCACAATTGTCTCCGGGAACGGCACGTTTTCGTTTTCCGGCTCTCCGCTCCCGCTCGCCGTGGCGCTCGTCGCGGCGGCCGCGATGGCGGTCTTCCTTCTGATCAAGGAGAAAACGAAGGCGGAGTGGGTCGACAGTTTTTCTGTCGCGGGAAGCATGCTTGTGGCCATGGCCGCGGCGGTCTTTCTTGGACAGTTACTCGGTTAAGCCGGAAAGGAAAGTGCTATGGAAAATATGGAAAAGAAAAATGAAACCTACGAATCCTATCTGTTGCGCACGCATTTTCTCGGCCGCGTCTTTACGACGGTCGTCCTGGTGCTTCTTCTGGCCGCGCCCTTCCTGATCGGCGCGTTCCTCGGCGCCCTGCCGAACATCCCGGCCGCGCTGAAGGCCGTCCTCGGAGTCGGCATCGTCTACCTCGTCAGCGGCATTGTCGAATACCTGATCTACGTGCCGATGCTCGGCGCCGGCGGAAGCTACCTGGCCTTCATCACGGGCAATCTTATCAATATGAAGATCCCCTGCGCGATCAACGCGCGCGACATCGTCGGCGTCAAAAGCGGAACGCCGGAAAACGAGATCGTCTCGACCCTGTCCATTGCGACGTCCTCTCTGGTGACGATCCTCGTGCTGGCCGCGGGCGTCATCCTGATGATTCCGCTGCAGCCGATCCTGCAGTCGCCCGCCCTCGCGCCGGCCTTTGAAAACGTCGTGCCCGCGCTCTTCGGCGCGATGGCCTGCAAGTATTACCGCCAGAACCGCCTGGTGGCGCTGATCGCCTTAAGCATCATGACGCTGCTCTTCTGCTTCGTGCCGTCGCTTTTGGGGTCGACGAGCATGATGGTCATCCCGAGCGGCGCCATCGCCATCGGCCTGTCCCTGCTGCTGTTTCGCCGGAAAGGAGGAAACGCATGATCGTTCTCTACATCCTGCTGGGCCTGATCGGCCTCGTTCTCGTCCTGGTGCTGATCGCGCTGGTCCGCACGCTGCTTTCGCCGGCGAAGACGTCCGACTGGCAGCCGGCCCGCGACGCGGCCCGGGAGGAAACCTACGCCGCCATCCTGTCGAAAATGGTGCAGTACGAAACCGTTTCCGTCAAAGGAGAGATCCAGCGGGAGAAATTCCTGGGCTTTCACAAGCTGCTGGAAGAGCTGTTTCCCCTCGTGCACGCGCAGCTGGAAAAGATTGAAATCGACGGGAATCTGCTGTTCCACTGGAAGGGTGAAAAAGACGACCGGCCGCTGGTGCTGATGGGGCATCAGGACGTCGTCGCGGCGGAAGGCACCTGGGAGCACGAACCCTTTTCCGGCGATATCGAGGACGGGAAGATCTGGGGCCGCGGAAGCGCCGATGACAAGTGTTCGGTCATGGCCTTTCTGCAGGCCGCGGAAGAATTGCTGAAAGAAGGCTTTGTGCCCGCGCAGGACGTGTGGCTGTCCTCCTCCTGCAATGAAGAGGTCGCCGGCCCCGGCTGCCCGGCGCAGGTGGACTGGCTGGAAAGTCATGGCGTGAAGCCCTTCATCGTCAACGACGAAGGCGGAACCATCGTCACCGAGCCCATGGCCGGCCTGAAAGGCAATTACGCCATGATCGGCGTGCTGGAAAAAGGACAGGGAAACATGCGGATCATCGCGCGCTCCAACGGCGGTCATTCCAGCTATCCGCCGAAGAATTCGCCCATCGTGCGGCTGTCGAAATTCGTCGCGGACCTGTCGAAGCACAGCCCCATGAAATCCGCGATGAATACGCAGGCGAGAGAAATGTTTGAAAACATGGCGCCCTACGGGCCCTTCTGGATGCGGCTGCTGTTCGGCAATCTGTGGCTTTTCAAGCCGCTGCTGGTCGCCTTGATGCCCTCCATCTCCGCCCAGGCCGCGGCGCTTCTGCACACCACGGTCGCGCCGACGATGCAGGCCGGCTCGGACGGCTGCAACGTGCTGCCCCAGGAAGCGTCGCTGGTCTTAAACCTGCGCTACATCCCGCACCAGAACATGGAAGAAAGCAACGCCGCCATCAAAGCCCTCGCCGCAAAATATGATCTGGAAACGGAAGTGATGGACGCCTATCCCGCCTGCGAACCCGTGGATGCCCACAGCGAAGCCTTTGCCCTGGTGGAATCCGTCATCGACGAAATCTTCCCCGGCCTGCCCCGCATCCCCTACGTGATGACCGGCGGCACCGACGCCCGCCACTACCAGCGCATCTGCGACGCCTGCATCCGCTTCTCGCCCGTGGTCTTCGGGCCCGCACAAATGAAAGGCATGCACGGATTGAACGAGTGCCTCGAGGCGTCGAGCCTGCCCGGCGCGGTGGACTACTACAAGGCGCTGATTCGGAAGAATTGTTGAGGGGGTAAAAGCAAAAAGCGGAACGGGGGTCAGGCACCCGTTCCGCTTTTTGCCGTCCGCACAAAACTGTGCAGCTGTTTTTTCTCTCCGAATTCCTCGAACCAGAAGGCGTAATCGCCGGCATACCGGTATCCGCATTTTTCGATGGTTCTCCGGGACACCTCGTTTTCGACGAAGCAGTCGGCGTAGCACATGTAAAACCGCTCCAGCAGATAGTCCGTCATCGTGCGCAGCATTTCCGTCCCGTATCCCCTGCACTGATAGGGTTTCCCGATGACGAAACCGAGCCCGACGCACGCTTTGTCTTTCAGATGCTCTTCGTCCGGGATGTATTTGTTCGCGCGAAGATAGCCGATCAACTCGCCGCCGTCCGCCGGGGAAGCGGAATCGTCCCGCAGCAGCACCGCGACGCCGTTGCCCTTCTGCAGGAGGATGTCGAAGAACTCGTCAAATTCCTCCTCCGAAGCCGCCGGCAGATATCCGGCCGGCTTTGTCACGTCCGGATCCGCCAGCATCGCCGCCAGCGCCGGCTTGTCCTCCGGGCGGATCAGCCGGTACGCCAGCCGCTCGGAGGTCAGCGTCTTCCCTTCCATCCCGATCATATCTCTACTTCTCCAATCCAAACAGCTTCCCGGCCGCGCGGCTTTTGCTCAGCAGAAACACCGCCGGCAGGATGATGGCCAGTTTTCCGGCATAGATCAGCACAAACTGCCCGGCAGCGCCGATCCCGTGCGCCGCGAGGATTTCGCCCGCGCGTCCCCACGGAAAGAAATGCAGCTCCAGCGTGTGCACGCAGAGGACGTAGATGCTGTACCGGCCGAGCCAGGCCAGCGGCCGCGCGATCCTCGGGACGTACCGGTCGATGCAGGTACAGAGGAAAATGACCACCGCGCTCGCGCAGAGGGTTCCGACGATGTCGATCACGCCGCGGCCGATATCGCCGCTCGACAGCCAGAAGGATTCAAAATGGACGATAAAGGAGATCCACACCCAGGCCGCCATCAAAAGCCCGGCGGCTTTCACCTCCGCCGGAAGAGATAGATACTGCCCTTCCGCCTGCCGGAACAGGTACCCGAGATACATATACATGGCCGCGTAGGCGCCGGCCTGGATACTGAACGGCAGCCACAGGATATTCCGCGTCAGATACGCCGCCGCAAACAGAATCGACAGAAACAGCAGGCGCTGTCCCGCTTTCAGCTTCAGGGAAATGCGGACAAACAGGCAGCCCCAGAACGCCGCCCACAGGAACCAGACCGCGCCGATGGACGGAACCGCGAAGGGCTCGGCGTGGGCAGACCCCGCCCCGTAAAGCGCCGCGAAAATCCACGTCTTCGCCGCGGAAAATGCGTTCCCCCGCAGCAGACCGATGCCCGTACCCAGCACGACGATCGCCGCACAGGTGACGGCATAGGGCACCAGAAGCGACCGCGCCCGCGTTTTTGCAAACACCGGCAGCGGACGCTTCGCGTTTAAGAAATATCCTGTGATCAGAAAGAATATCGGCACATGAAAGGTAAAGACCAGGTTCCAGACGTAAAAGTTATACATGTGACCCAGAACGATGCACAGGATCGCGACGCCTTTCGTGACGTCGACAAACCGGATTCGATTCTGACCCATAACGAACGGCCTCCAAAAGAGGAACGGGGGCGGAACGG
>JAZQBE010000095.1:0-11151 GCA_045545575.1 Shuttleworthella sp. | reverse complement strand
TATTCCGGGACGAACTTCAACCGTCCCGGCTTTCAGCGGATGCTTGCCGACATCAAGGCGGGCAAGATCAAGCGCGTCATTGTAAAGGACATGAGCCGATTCGGACGCGACTATCTGCAAGTGGGAATGTACACGGACGTTCTCTTTCCCGATTTTGGCGTCCACTTTATCGCCGTCAACGACGGCGTGGACAGCACGAGGGGCGAGAATGAGTTTACCGCGATCCGCAACGTCTTTAACGAGATGTACGCCCGCGATACGTCCAAGAAGATCCGCGCCACATGGCAGAGCAAGGGCAAATCCGGCGAACACCTTACGACCAACCCGCCTTATGGGTACATGAAAGACCCGGAGAACAAAAAGAGGTGGATCGTGGATGATGAGGCGGCTGCTATCGTGCAAAAGGTATTCCGCCTTTGCGTGGAGGGTTTAGGCCCGACGCAGATTGCAAAGTGGCTGCGAGAGCAGCAAATACTTTGCCCTTCTGCGTATTGGAAATCCAAAGGTGTAAAAACGCCTACCAAGCCGCCGAAAGACCCCTGCCGCTGGACAACGGAAACCGTTTCCTATATGTTGGAGCGCGTCGAGTATTTGGGGCATACGGTGAACTTCAAGACCACCAAGCAATCCTACAAGAGCAAAAAAACGCTCTGGAATGACCCGGAGGATTGGGCGATCTTTGAGAACACCCAGCCCGCGATCATTGAAGAAAGCGTATTCCTCATTGTTCAGAATATCCGCAAGGCGCGGCGGCGTCCGACCCGCATGGGTGATATGGGTATTTTCTCCGGGCTGCTGTACTGCGCCGACTGTGGCGGCAAGATGTATCTTTGCAGGGCAACGCACTTCAAGCCGGAGCAGGCATACTATATTTGCTCTACCTATCGAAAAGACCGCAGCCTTTGTACAACGCATACGATCCGCAATGTGATCTTGTATGAACTTGTGTTGAAAAATCTGCGCGAGGCAATACAGTATGTGCGCGAGCATGAAGCCGAGTTTATGCGCGAGGCTGCCGACAATGATATGCGGGATAAAGATGCCGAGCTTATGAGAAAGCGCGATGCTTTCAGCAAGGCGGAGCAGCGAATCGCAGAGCTTGACCTAATCATTTCCCGGCTGTATGAGGACAATGTTACGGGCAAGCTGACGGACGAAAGGTTTATCAAGCTGTCCCGTGACTATGAGAAGGAGCAAAGCAACCTGAAATCTATGGCAGAAGTCTTGCGTAAGGAACTGAAACACCAAGAACAGCAAAAGACCAACGCCAAAGCCTTTGTCGCTGCCGTGAGAAAGTACACAGATATGCAGGAGCTTGACGCGACTATCCTTCGGGAGTTCATTGAGCGCATAGAAGTATCTCATGCGGAAAGATGGGCAAAGACACGGGAGATCACCATCGTCTATAACTTCATCGGTGCATTTGACTTCAACCGGGCTATCGAAGAAGCCCAAAACTTGAATCAGAAATCGCAAAGAACGGCATAGCCGTTCAGCTATACCGTTCTTTGTGCCAATGTTTTTTTAATTCAGGGCGGCTTCCTCCGGCTTTTTCTGTTTGTTCACAAATTCCGGTTGACACCTTTGGGCAAAGGTGATACAGTATGTTCATAGATGTTAGCACTCAAAGCAATCGAGTGCTAACGAGCTCCGAAAGGGAACCGTCCGAAGGCGCGATTTGAAGGCCGAAAGACGGTTCTTCGTACGGAATCGCAAAGATGAAAGCGGTTCTTTTCAGATTGGGGTGTTTCATGAGCGATCTGGGCGAAAGAAAAGAGAAGATCCTTCAGATCATCATTCAGAATTATCTGGAGACGGGGGAGCCGGTCGGCAGCCGGACCATTTCCAAGCTGTCGGACATGGGGCTTTCCTCCGCGACCATCCGCAATGAGATGTCCGATCTGGAGGAGCTCGGCTACATCGTCCAGCCGCACACCTCCGCCGGCCGCATCCCGACCGACCTCGGCTACCGCTTTTACGTGGATCACCTGATGGCCGAGAAGGACCAGGAGGTCGAAGACTTAAAGGACATGGTCATCGAAAAGACGGAGAAGATGGAAAAGATGCTCCGTCAGGTGGTCCGGGTGCTGGCGGCGAATACGCAGTACGCCACGATGATTTCCGCGCCGAGCGCGTCCGCCGGCCGGCTGAAGTTTATCCAGCTGTCGCAGGTGAATGAACGCCAGATCCTTTCCGTCGTCGTCATGGGCGGCAACCTGGTGAAGAACAAGATCATCGACGTCGAAAACCCGCTCGACAGCGAGACCATGTTAAAGCTGAACATGCTGCTGAATACGTACCTGAACGGTCTGACCGTGATGGACATCAACCTCGGCATGGTGGCACAGCTGAAGGAGCAGGCAGGCGTTCACGAGGACATCGTCGCCGCGGTTCTCGATTCCGTGGTCGAGACGGTCCGCGAGGATGAGGATTTCGAAATCTACACCAGCGGGGCGACGAACATCTTCAAGTATCCGGAGCTGGCGGATTCTTCCAAAGCCGGGCCGCTGCTGGCCGCTTTTGAAGAGAAGGAAACCCTTGCCGAGCTGATCTCGGACGTGCAGGCCATGAATGACGAGGACGGCACAGGCATCCAGGTGTATATCGGCGAGGAATCCCCGATCCAGACCATGAAGGATTACAGCATGGTGACGGCCAATTACGACCTCGGCGACGGTGTGAAAGGCACCATCGGCATCATCGGCCCGAAGCGCATGGATTATGCGAAGGTCATGGCGAACCTGAAGTCGCTGAAGGGACAGCTTGACAATATGCTTTCGGAAGCGGTCATCGTCGAAGAAGACGACGGCACATCATAAACCAGGAGGAAACAGGAACGTATGGATGAACAGTTGAAGGAGACGATCGAAACCGGATCCGAAGAGACGACGCAGGAAGAGGCCGTGATCGAGGCGATCAGAAAAGCCCGGGAAGAAGCCGAAGCCGCGGCGGAAGCGGAAGAAGCCGCGAAGGACGCCGCTGACGGTCCGGATGTGGAAACGGAAGCGGACGCGGCCGAAGAAGAAAAAACCGCCTGGGAGGAAGTCCTCGAGGACGCCCAGGAGGAGCGCGCCGCGGAAGATTCGGAAGAAGGCGTAAAGGAGCCGAAGCAGAAAGCCTCTGCCCGGGACGCCCAGATCGAAGACCTGACCGACCGCTTAAAACGGCAGATGGCGGAATTCGAAAACTTCCGCAAACGGACGGAACGGGAAAAATCCCAGATGTTCGACATGGGTGCGCGCCATGTCATTGAACACATCCTTCCGGTCATAGACAATTTCGAGCGCGGCTTAGCCGGGGTGGATCCCGAAACGGCCGACGCCTTTACCGAAGGCATGCAGATGGTCTACCGGCAGCTGATGGCGGCCTTCACCGAGATGGGTGTCGAACCCATCGAAGCCGTCGGACAGCCCTTCGACCCCGAACTGCACAATGCCGTGATGCACATTGACGATGAAGCCTTCGGCGAAAACGAAGTCGCCGAGGAATTCCAGAAAGGCTACAAATATCATGACGCCGTCGTAAGACACAGCATGGTAAAGGTAGCCAATTAGAAGCACCAGGTTTTCAAAGAACGCGCGCAGCGCGGAGCAATCCGTGGGTGCTTCAGAAAAGCAGCAAACATCTTTCCGAGGAAAAGAAAAAGGAGGACAAAACAATGTCGAAAATCATCGGAATCGATTTAGGAACCACCAACAGCTGTGTGGCCGTGATGGAAGGCGGACAGCCCACCGTCATCACCAACACCGAAGGCGCCCGGACCACGCCGTCCGTCGTCGCTTTCACCAAGAACGGCGAGCGTCTCGTCGGTGAGCCGGCCAAGCGCCAGGCCGTGACCAACGCGGAGAAGACCATCTCCTCCATCAAGCGGGACATGGGCACCGACAACGGCCGCGTCATCGACGGCAAGAAGTATTCCCCGCAGCAGATCTCCGCGATGATCCTGCAGAAGCTGAAGGCGGACGCGGAGAACTATCTCGGCGAGCCCGTGACCGAAGCCGTCATCACCGTCCCGGCCTACTTCAACGACGCGCAGCGTCAGGCGACCAAGGACGCCGGCAAGATCGCCGGACTTGACGTCAAGCGTATCATCAACGAGCCGACCGCGGCTGCGCTGGCTTACGGCCTTGACAACGAGAGCGAGCAGAAGATCATGGTCTACGACCTCGGCGGCGGTACCTTCGACGTATCCATCATCGAGATCGGCGACGGCGTCATCGAAGTGCTGTCCACCAACGGCGATACCCGCCTCGGCGGCGACGACTTCGACCAGCGCGTCGTGGACTGGATGATCACCGAATTCAAGAACAAGGAAGGCGTGGATCTGTCCGGCGACAAGATGGCGATGCAGCGCTTAAAGGAAGCGGCCGAGAAGGCGAAGAAGGAGCTTTCCTCCGCCATGACCACCAACATCAACCTGCCCTTCATCACCGCCACGGCGGACGGCCCGAAGCATTTCGACGCCGATCTGACCCGTGCGAAGTTCGACGAGCTGACCCACGACCTGGTGGAAAAGACCGCCATCCCGGTGCAGAACGCGATGCGTGACGCCGGTCTGACGAACGCGGACTTAAGCAAGGTCCTCTTAGTCGGCGGCTCCACCCGTATCCCGGCCGTGCAGGCGAAGGTGAAGGCCCTGACCGGCCATGAACCGAACAAGAGCCTGAACCCGGACGAGTGCGTGGCCTTAGGCGCTTCCATCCAGGGCGGCAAGCTGGCCGGTGACGCGGGCGCAGGCGACATCCTTCTGCTGGACGTCACGCCGCTGTCCCTGTCCATCGAGACCATGGGCGGCGTCGCGACGAAGCTGATCGAGCGCAACACCACGATCCCGACCAAGAAGAGCCAGATTTTCTCAACTGCGGCCGACAACCAGACCGCCGTGGACATCAACGTGCTGCAGGGCGAGCGCCAGTTCGCGCGCGACAACAAGTCCCTCGGCCAGTTCCGCTTAGACGGTATCCCGCCGGCACCCCGGGGCATCCCGCAGATCGAGGTGACCTTCGATATCGACGCCAACGGCATCGTGAACGTCTCCGCGAAGGATATGGGCACCGGCAAGGAACAGCACATCACGATCACGGCGGGCAGCAACATGTCCGATGAGGACATCGAGCGCGCCGTGAAGGAAGCGGCCGAATTCGAGGCGCAGGACAAGAAGCGCAAGGAAGCGGTCGACGCCCGCAACGAGCTCGACGCGTTTGCGTTCCAGACCGAGAAGGCGCTGCAGGAAGTCGGCGACAAGATCGACGCTGCCGACCGCACCTCCGTCGACGCGGATCTTGCGGAAGCGCACCGTCTGCTGGAGCAGTACACCGATCCGGCGAATATGAGCGACGCCCAGGTGGGCGAGATCAAGGCCGCGACGGAGAAGCTGCAGCAGAGCGCCCAGAAGGTCTTTACGAAGATGTACGAGCAGCAGGCCGCGGCGCAGCAGGGCGGTCCGCAGGCCGGTCCGGGCCCGGATATGGGCACCCAGGGCGGCTATACGCAGAATAACGCCGGCCCGTCCGATGACGGCGTGGTCGACGCAGACTTCACGGAAGTCTGATCCACAGAGCATTTTTCAGGATGAAACGTGTCGGAAGGCGTCCCCGAACCAGCGGGGATGCCTTCCGTGCGCCATTCAAAAACGAGGTAAAACATGGCAGAACAGAAACGTGATTACTATGAGGTGCTGGGGGTACCAAAGGACGCGGACGAGGCGACGCTGAAAAGCGCCTACCGCAAACTTGCCAAGCAGTACCATCCGGACATGCACCCCGGCGACAAAGAGGCGGAAGCGAAGTTCAAAGAGGCTTCGGAGGCCTACGCGGTCTTAAGTGACGCGGACAAGCGCCGCCAGTATGACCAGTTCGGCCATGCGGCCTTCGACGGAACCGCGGGCGGCGGTGCATATGATTTCTCCGGCATGGATTTCTCCGACATGTTCAGCGACCTGTTCGGCGATTTCTTCGGCGGCGGGTTCGGCGGATTCGGCGGCGGAAGCCGCGGCGCGCAGAACGGCCCCATGCGCGGACAGCATGTGCGCACGGCCGTGCGCATCAGCTTCGAAGAGGCGGCCTTCGGCTGCACGAAGGAGCTGGATCTGACCTTAAAGGAGGAATGCTCCACCTGTCACGGCAGCGGCTGCAGACCCGGCACGTCCAAGGAAAGCTGCCCGAAGTGCGGCGGCCGCGGCCGCGTGGTCATGACGCAGCAGTCCTTCTTCGGCACGGTGCAGAACGTGACCGCCTGCCCGGACTGCGGCGGAAGCGGACAGATCATCAAGGATCCCTGCCCGGACTGCCGGGGCACCGGCTTTGTGGCCCGGCGCAAGAAGATCCAGGTATCGATCCCGGCCGGCATCGACAACGGCCAGAGCGTCCGGATCCGCGAAAAAGGCGAGCCGGGCATCAACGGCGGCCCGCGGGGCGATCTGCTGGTGGAAGTGCGCGTGTCGCCGCATCCGCAGTTTGCCCGTGACGGCTACGACGTCTATTGCTCCGCGCCGATTTCCTATGCCCAGGCAGCCCTTGGCGGCGAGATCATGATCGACACCTTAGACGGCAAGGTCATCTACGAAGTCAAGCCCGGCACCCAGACTGACACCCGCATCCGCCTGCGCGGCAAGGGCATTCCGACGCTGCGCAACAAGGACGTTCGCGGCGACCAGTACGTCACGCTCGTCGTGCAGGTGCCCACCGGCCTGTCGAGAGACGCGAAGGAGGCCTTGCGCAGCTACGATGCCCTCGCCGGCGACACGCTGCACGCGGTCGAGCGCGGCAAGGACGGCGCGACGGTCAAAAAGAAGAAAAAGGGCTTCATGGACAAGGTGAAGGACGTCATCGACGACGCGCTGGACTAAAGCGCTGTTTTTTAGAAATGAGCGGTTATGAGCTGGACGAAATACCGTCTGACCGTCCCGGAGGACGCGGAGGAGACCGTCTCCTGGCTTCTTTCGGAGCATGGCATCGACAGTGTGGAAATGGAAGGGCACGTGCGCCCGGAGGAGACCGCGGACCGCGAGATCTTTCAGGAGCTTGCCCCGGTGCAGGCCGATTTCGGCGGGAAATGCACCGTCATCTTTTATGCCGAGGAGGGTTCTGAAGCGGCGGTGGAAGCGGCGGCGGCCGCGGCGATGGAAGAGCTTGCGGCCTACGGCTTTGACGGCGGCGAACTGACGTCGGAAACCGTTCAGGACGAGGACTGGATCAACCGCTGGAAGGAGTTCTTCCACGCGTTTGCCGTCGAAGACGTGCTGTTCGTCCCGACCTGGGAGGAACTGCCCGAAGATGCGGCGGATTACCGCTTTGTCGTGCGGATGGATCCGGGCATCGCCTTCGGCACCGGAAAACACGAGACCACGCAGCTGTGCATCCGCCGGCTGCTCGAAGAGGTAAAGCCGCAGGACCGGGTCTTCGACGTGGGCTTCGGCAGCGGCGTGCTGTCCGTGGTGGCGCTTCTGGCTGGCGCTTCCTTCGCGGGCGGTACGGACATTGATCCCTTCTGCACGGACGCGCTTGCCGACAATATGGCGCACAACGGGCTGTCCTATGACCCGTCGGCCTTTGTGATCGGCGATCTGACGACGGACGCCGCCCTTCGCAGCCGCGTCTGCACCGGCGATTACGACATCGTCTGCGCCAACCTGCTGGCGGACATCATTCTGCCGATGATTCCGGCGCTGTGGGACGTGCTTCGTCCGGGCGGCGAACTGGTCACCTCCGGCATCATCGATTTCAAGGAAGAGACCGTCGCGGCGGCCCTCGAAGCGGCCGGATTTGCCGTGGAGCGGCGGGACGCCTTCGGCGAGTGGCGCAGCATCACCGCGCGCAAACCCGAAGCGGCGCGGTAAACGAAAGAGGAACAGATGCAGCAGGTCTTTGTGGATGCTTCGGCCGTGACGGAAGACGGCCTCATACAAATCCGCGGAAGCGACGCCCATCATCTGGGGCACGTGCTTCGCATGCGCCCGGGGGAGCGGATCCGTGTCGCCGCGTCGGATGACCGGTATTACATCGCCCGGCTGGAATCCTTTTCGCCGGAGGAGGTGACGGCGCGGATCGAGGAGGAAGCCGCGGCGACGGAGCTGTCCTGTGAGATCACCCTGTACGTCGGCATTCCGAAGGGCGACCGGATGGAGACCATCATCGAAAAGGTGACGGAGCTGGGGGTGTCTAAGATCGTCCCCGTAATGATGCAGCACACGGTGGTCCGTCTGGAGGAAAAGAAGAAAGAAAGCCGCCGCGCGCGCTGGCAGGCCATCGCGGAAAACGCCGCGCGCCAGTCGAAGCGCAGCCGCATTCCCGAGGTCGCACCGGTCTGTTCCTTCGCGCAGGCCCTCGAGGACGCGAAAACGCTGGAGCTGGGACTGATGCCCTACGAAGGGGCGGCCGGAACGGAGGGGACGAAGGAAGCCCTCCGAAAGCTGCCCGCCTGTGCGTCGGCCGGCATCTTTATCGGCCCCGAGGGCGGCTTCTCCTATGAGGAAGCGGCGGCGGCAGCCGGACAGCTGCAGGTGATTTCCCTCGGCCGGCGGATTCTGCGCACGGACACGGCGGCGATCGCGGCCGTCGCACTCTGCGCCATGGCGTGTGAAATGGCATCACCGGAAAGATAATCTATGGAAGTCTATTTTGATAATTCGGCAACCACACCCTGCCTTCCCGAGGCGGCCGATGCCGTGCGGGAACTGCTGTGTGACAATTACGGCAATCCGTCCTCGATGCACAACCGGGGCCTGCTTGCCGAACAGGCCGTCCGCCGGGCGAGAGAGCAGGTGGCGGCCTCTTTGCATGTCCGGGAACAGGAGATCGTTTTCACCTCGGGCGGAACCGAAGGCAATAACCTGGCCGTGCTCGGCGCGGCCTTTGCCAATCCGCGCGTGGGGAAACACATCATCACCACGCCCATCGAGCATCCCTGCGTCGACCAGTCGGTCAAGTATCTGGCGGAGCAGGGGTTTGAAGTGACGTATCTTCCCGTGGACGGGGAGGGGCGGATTTTGCTTCCGATGCTTGAAAAAGCGCTCCGGCCGGATACGGTGCTCGTGTCGGTGATGCATGTGAACAATGAAATCGGCACCGTCGAGCCGGTGGAGGAAGCCGCGGCCCTCGTGCACGAACGCGCGCCCCAGGCGCTGTTCCACACGGACGCGGTCCAGTCCTACGGGAAGCTTTCCATCCGGCCGAAGACGGCGGGCATCGACCTTCTGACGGCGAGCGGCCACAAGATCCGCGGACCGAAGGGCAGCGGGTTTATCTATATCCGGAACGGCGCAAAGGTGCAGCCGCGCATTCTGGGCGGCGGGCAGGAGCGCGGCTTGCGTTCCGGCACCGAGAACACCGCGGCCATCGCAGGTCTCGGCGTGGCGGCGCAGATCGCTTCGGAGCATCTTTCGGAGCACGCGGCGCATCTGTCCGCGCTGCGGGCGGCCTTCATCGGGCGGGTGCTCGCGATTGACGGCTGCGATGTGAACGGAAGCGCGCAGGAGGGCTTCGCGCCCCACATCGTCAGTGTGACGACGCCGGGAGTGCGCAGTGAAGTGCTGCTGCACGCCCTCGAAGAACGCGGCGTCTACGTGTCGGCCGGCAGCGCGTGTTCGTCGAACAAGCCGGCGCCGAGCCGGACGCTTGTGGCCATCGGGCTGTCAAAGGACCGCGTCGAAAGCACCATCCGGGTGTCCTTCGGCGTGCAGAATACCATGGAAGAAGTCGAATACGCCGCGGCGCAGCTTTCCGGGCTGCTGCCGGTGCTGCGGAAGTACATGCGGCGATAGGAAAAAGATGCGCAGAGCGCAGGGAGAACGGCAGATGAAACAGGCTTATCTGGTCAAATACGGGGAGATTGCCCTGAAAGGAAAAAACCGCTACCGGTTTGAGGATGCTCTTGTGGCACAGATCCGCCGGGCGCTTGCGGACGTGGAAGGCACGTTTTCGGTGGTCAAGCCCCAGGGACGGATTTTCGTAGAGTGTCTGGATTCGTGCGACGAAGCGGAGGTGCTCGAAGCGCTTTCCCGTGTGTTCGGCATTCTCGGCATCTGCCCCTGCCAGATCGTGGAGGACACCGGTTTCGAGGATCTGTGCACACAGCTCGTCGACTACGTCGGCCGTATGTGGAAGGATAAGAACACGACGTTCAAAGTCTTTGCCCGCCGCGCCCGCAAGAATTACCCGCTCGATTCCATGGAGATCAACGCCGCGGTCGGCGAGCGTCTGCTCGACGCGTTCCCGGAGCTGTCCGTGGACGTGAACCATCCGGAAAAGATCCTGTACGTGGAGATCCGCGAAAAAATCATCATCTACTCCGATGAGGTGAAGGGTCCGGGCGGCATGCCCGTGGGGACCAGCGGCCACGCGACGCTGCTGCTTTCCGGCGGCATCGACAGTCCGGTGGCCGGCTATATGATTTCCCGCCGCGGCGTGACCATCGACGCGGTCTATTTCCACGCGCCGCCCTACACGAGCGAGCGCGCGAAGCAGAAGGTCGTGGACCTCGCGAAGCAGGTGTCGAAGTATACCGGCCCCATCCGCCTGCACGTCGTGAACTTTACGGACATCCAGATGGCGATCTACGAGATCTGCCCCCACGACGAGCTGACGATCATCATGCGCCGCTACATGATGCGGATCGCGGAGCATTTCGCGAAGGAAGCCGGCAGCCTCGGCCTGATCACGGGAGAGAGTATCGGCCAGGTGGCCAGCCAGACCATGCAGTCGCTGCTGTGTACGAACGCGGTCTGCACCCTTCCGGTCTACCGGCCGCTGATCGGCATGGACAAGCAGGATATCATCGATATTTCGAATCGGATCGGCACCTACGAGACGTCCATCCTGCCTTATGAGGACTGCTGTACGATTTTCGTGGCGAAGCATCCGGTGACACGTCCGCGCCTTTCGGTGATCGAGAAATCGGAAGAGAAGCTGGCCGGAACCGTCGAGGCGATGGTGGAAGCCGCCATCGCCGGCACCGAAGTGATCGAGATCGGCTGACACAAAAAAAGAAACCGGATGGAAGGCGAAAAAGCCGTTGATATGCTACCCCCAAGTAGGACACTGAAATATAAAACCTACTTGGGGGTATTTCTATGTCCAGAAAAAGCACGATTGACCCGGCAGAAAAAGTAAAGATAGTTGAACGGTTACTGGCAGATGAGATCAGTGTTTCGGA
>JAZQBE010000094.1:0-14521 GCA_045545575.1 Shuttleworthella sp. | reverse complement strand
ACCGCTTGGCCCCCGACTTAGCGTGAAGTCGCCGCAGACGGCATCCGTCCCGGGGGTAACATAGGTGACGCGGCCCGGGGCTGCGGAGATCTGCGCTTTTTCGACAAGCGGTGCGCATTCTGTGGAGCAGAAAAGACGGGTGCGAGTGTTTTGCATCATTACGGGTACCGCATCCTCATCAAAATGATCAAGATGGGGATGTGTGGCGATGACCGCGTCAAAGACCAGTTCTTTGGGGGAGAGGATTTTCGGCAGCAGGCGCTTGAATCCGGCATGGCCATAGAACTGTTCCGCGCAGTCCGACAGGTACAGATCGATGGCGAGCAGCTGCCCGGAAGCGCTTTTGATAATGAAGCCGGCCTGCCCGACGGAAAACAGATGGGTGCGGCCGGGAGCGGCCTGGGAAATCAAATCTGCGAATTCTTTCATGGGGCCTCCTTCTTGCGGGGATGGTTATTATGGATGCTGGTACCATTATACATATTTCTGCGGGGTTTTCCGCGGAAAAATCCCGCCTGCCGGCAGCGGATTATCCCGCCAAAGTCAAGGAAAACGAAAGATATTTCAGCAGAATGCATGTTTTTCCCCTTTTCAAATGGCCGCCGCTGGCGTACGATAGTACTGTGTGAAAAATATCACACAGTCAGACAGATGATATTCTAATAGAGGAGGAAAGAACCATGGCTGATCGTATTGTATTGAACCCGGTATCCTATCACGGCCACGGCGCCATCGAAAACATCGTTCCCGAGCTGACCGCCCGCGGATGCACGAAGGCGTTTGTCGCCACGGATCCGGATCTGCTGAAATTCGGCGTGACGAAGAAGGTGACGGACCTTCTTGACGCTGCCGGCTTTGCCTATGAAGTCTATTCCGACATCAAGGCCAACCCGACCATCGAAAACGTCCAGACCGGCGTCGCGGCCTTCCAGGCAGCGGGCGCGGACTGCATCGTCGCCGTCGGCGGCGGCAGCGCGATGGACACGTCGAAGGCCATCGGCATCATCATCAACAACCCGGAATTCGCCGATGTCCGCTCCTTAGAGGGCGTTGCCCCGACGAAGAAGCACGCGGTATTTACCATCGCGGTTCCCACCACGGCCGGCACGGCTGCGGAAGTGACGATCAACTACGTCATCACCGATGTGGAGAAGAAGCGCAAGTTCGTCTGCGTCGACGTGAACGACATCCCGGAAGTGGCCGTGGTGGATCCGGACATGATGTCCACCATGCCGAAGGGCCTGACCGCCGCCACCGGCATGGACGCGTTAACCCACGCCATTGAAGGTTACATCACCAAGGGTCACTGCGCGATCTCCGACATGTTCCATCTCGAAGCGATCCGCCTGATTTCCGCATCCCTGCGCGCTGCCGTACAGAACGATCCCGACGGCCGCGAGGGCATGGCGCTCGGCCAGTACATCGCCGGCATGGGCTTCTCCAACGTGGGTCTGGGCATCGTCCACTCCATGGCACACGGCCTGTCCGCCCTGTATGACACGCCCCACGGCGTGGCCTGCGCCATCCTGCTTCCGGTGGGCTTAGAGTACAACAAGCCGGTGGCCGGCGCGCGCTATCGCGCCATCGGCAAGGCCATGTGTGTCGAAGGCATCGATGCGATGACCGATGAGGAAGCGGCCGACGCGACGATCGCTGCCGTGAAGAAGCTTTCCGCGGACGTCGGCATCCCGGCGAATCTCGCGGGCATTCTGAAAGAGGAAGACATCAAGTTCCTGGCCGACAGCGCCTATGCCGACGCCTGCCGCCCGGGCAACCCGAGAGACACCTCTGTCGAAGAGATCATCGAACTGTACAAGGGTCAGATGTAAGGCTTTTTGAACAGCGTGCAGATCGTATGTGTTGAACAGCGATGAAGGAAGGGAAGAGCTGATTTTTGGCTCTTCCCTTTTACGGTATTGACAGATGAGTGAATTGTTTTTGCGTCCGGCGGACGTCCTTCAGTATGAAAAAGACGCCGAGACAAAGCATGTACAGCTGACGGATGAATACCTGCAGAAGTATATCCGGGACTTTAAGACGCGGTATACGAAGATCACTTTTCTTCGCCAGGAAGCCGGACAGAAGCATAATTCCTTTGAATGGGGATACCGGATTTACCAGCATCTGCGTCAGAATGACCGGCAGGGACTGCTGGAGCTTCTGTATGAAGAGAAGGATTTCCAATATGGCGTTCTGGCGCAGGACAAGCTTCGGTCTGTCAAGGATCTGGTGATTTCGCTGGTGGTGCCCATTGTTCAGTTTTCGATGCAGGACGGAATCATCGACTCGGAACGGGCCTTCACCGCGGCCGATGTCTGTATTCAGCTGGTGGAGGAGGCGGAATCCGTCGAGGAAACGCTGATGCAGGCAGCAGCCAGCCTGCTTGTGCTGTGCGATCTGATCGAAGAGTACAAAACGGAGGATCAGAATCCGCTGGTGCGCCGTGTGCAGGAATATGCGCTGCTGCATTCCCATGAATCAATGACGGCGGCGAAAGCCGCGGACGAAATCGGCGTCAGCCGGGAGCATCTGTCCCGGGTGTTTCGGGAACAGACCGGGCAGACGCTGCAGTCGTATCTGCGCAGTGTGCGGATCCGTGAGGCCCGGAATCTGCTGCGGTTTTCCGGCATGGAGATTTCTGAGATCAGCAAATATGTGGGGTTTGCGTCCCAGAGCCGTTTTAACGAAGCGTTTCGCCGGGAGACCGGGATGACACCCACCGCGTATCGGAACAGCCGCTGAAGATACACAGGACACGGTCCGTCGATCCGAAAACGGGAGCCGACACCGCGGAAGAACCTGCCGGCATGTTGAAATCAAGCTGTTTTTGTCAATAACAAGCCCACTTCACGCTTGGAATCACAAACGAGGAATTTATATCACAAAACGGGTATTTCAGTTGAAAAACCTGCCGTATGATCGCAGCAAGAGTTGTGAGCAGCGGCGGTTTTTTTTGTTTGTCTGGAAAGGAGATTCTATGGCGGCACAGTTAAAAGACGAAGCATCAATTGAACAGATTCTTGCAGAGATGACCCTGGAGGAAAAGGCGGAAATGATTCAGGGTTCGGCCCCGTTTCATTCGGCGGCGATGCCGAAGTACGGGATTCCGGCCATTTACATGATCGACACCTGCACCGGCATGAATATGCGCGAATACCTCAGCGAAGCCCTGTATCTGAAGATGGATGCGGATGCAAAAGCGGCCGGTGTTCCGCTGGACCGGGAGAAGAACGGTTATATGGGCGGTCTGCTGCTGGCGTTGGGCGCGCTGCAGAAAAAGATGGCAGAGCAGGCGGCATCCGGCGCGCCGAAGGCGAAACAGGAATATGGATGCTATCCGCCGGCCATGGCGGTGGCCTGCACATGGAATCCGGCGATCGCCAATGAATGCGGACGCACGGTGGCCAGAGAACTGGGCAGCAAAGGGATCGACATGATTCTCGGCCCCTGCATCAATATCATGCGGGATCCTCTGCACGGACGGCTTTGCGAGACCTACTCCGAGGATCCCGTCCTGATGGGAAAGATGGCGGCGGAAACCGTAAAAGGGATCCAGAGCACCGGCGTGCTGGCGGACGTGAAGCATTTTGCGGCCAACAATCAGGAAAAGGACCGCATGGGCGTAGAGGAACACATCAGCGAACGGGCCCTGCGCGAGATTTATTTTCCGGCCTTCAAAGCCTGCGTCGATGCCGGCGCAAAGACGATCATGTCGGCCTACAACAAGGTGAACGGCGTTCCGGCGGCCATGAACCGCTGGCTGCAGACGGACGTGCTGCGCAAGGAGTGGGGGTTTGACGGTTTTGTCGTGTCCGACTGGGGCGCGTCCTACGATGTGCCCTCCGCTGTGATGGCCGGCACGGATCTGACCATGCCCGGACCGCAGAGCATCCGGATGATCACAAAAGCGGTGGAAGAGGGACGGCTGACGGAGGAAGCGCTCGATGCGGCTGTCCGCAATATTCTGAAGATCACACTGCAGAGCACGGCCTTTACCGGGCAGCGGCCGTTGTTCGAACTGAAGGAGGCGTACGCGGTTTCCGAAAAGACGGCGCAGGAGAGTACGGTCCTTTTAAAGAACGACGGCGTGCTGCCTCTTTCCCCCGGGGATGCCGTGGCGTTTTACGGAAAGCGCTGCCGTGATTATGTGGTGATCCCCGCCAGCGTTGCCGCGCCGACGGACCTTGCGGTGAACCCGGCGGAGGAGATGGAAAAAAGAATCGGGACAGACCGGGTTACCTATGGCTGCTGCACAGAAGAAACAAAGATCTGGATGGTGGCTGTGGGCGCGGATGCCTGTGAGGGCGCGGACCGGCTGGATATGGAGATGGACGCGGATGACCGCGAGGCACTGGACGCCGCCATCGCGGAAGCGAAGGCGCACGGCGGAAAGGTGGTTGTCATCATCAATTCCTCCGGCCCGGTGGAGTTTGCTTCCTATGAGCCGCGGGTAAACGCTGTTATTGCGCCGTTTTTCGGCGGGATGATGAGCGGAAAGGCTGTGGCGGATATCCTTTACGGCGATGTGAATCCCTCCGGCAAACTGCCGCTGACCTGGCCGATGCATTATTGCGACACGCCGGCTTATAAGAATTACGGTACGGAAAACAAGGAAGTCTGGTACGGGGAAGGCATCTATGTCGGCTACCGCTGGTACGATGCCCGTCACATCCGGCCGCTGTATCCCTTCGGTTTCGGGTTAAGCTATACCACCTTTGAAATCACGGAGGCGGAGGTGCCGGACAATGTGATTGTGGATACGGATGACGTGCGCGTCCGCGTCACGGTGAAAAACACCGGATCCCGTGCCGGCGCCGAAGTGGTCCAGCTGTACGTGCACGACCGCACAAAGACCTATGACCGCCCGGAGAAGGAGCTGAAAGCATTTGCGAAGGTTTCGCTGGAGGCCGGCGAGGAAAAGACGGTGGAGCTTGTACTCGCAAAACAGGATTTTGCCGGATTCTACGCACCCTTCGGCCAGTGGATGACCCAGCCGGGCATTTTTGATCTTCTGATCGGAACCTCCGCCGCGGACATTTCGATAAAGAAAGAAATCAGAATCCGCTGCCGCAATCCCTTCGGCCTTTCGGGACGGACGGCCGTCGGTGAAATCGCATCCCGTCCGGAGGCACTGGCGATTGTGGATGCGGCCATGGAAGACAGCCTGACGACGCTGGCAGCGGTTGCGCTGGCCTATGCGCCGGACAAGAGTCTGGAGGAACTCTGGCACGGCACGAATATCCAGAACGCTCTGGCTGGAAAAGGATGGGAGCCGGAAGAAATTGCCCGGCGGTATGCGCAGATTCTTGCCGGATTTGACGCACTGGAGGCTGCGGCTGTATAGGAATAAACAATGAAAGGAGATTAACACGATGGCAAGAGAGAAAAAAGAACGCCCCTTTGGCGTGACCAGCGGCGGTGAAAAGCTTGCATACGCGCTGGGGGATCTGGGATCCAACTTTGTGTGGACCTTCTGCTCCTCCTGGCTGACGCTGTATTATACGGACAGCGTCCTTTTAGCTGCCGGCATGATCGGTACGATCATGCTGATCCTGCGGCTGTTTGACGGCGTGTCGGATATTCTGTTCGGCGTCGCGATCGAAAAAACACATACGAAGATGGGAAAGGCGCGGCCGTGGTTCGGCGCAAGCATCATCCCCCTGGTGATTACCCAGCTGCTGGTTTACAACGTGCCTTCTTCCCTTTCCGCGGGCGCAAAGACCGTGTGGGTCGTCATCACCTATTTCCTGCTGACGGTGGTGTTCTATACGATCAATAACTTAAGCTATCATTCCATGCTTTCCCGCTTTGCGCTGGATCCGGACGATCGCGCGAAGGTCAGCTCCGTGCGGGGTATTTTCGCGTTCATCGCAGGCCTGCTGCTGTCGATTCTGACGCCCCGGATTTTAAACGGAAACGGCGGATCGAAGGTTCAGGGCGCGTGGACAAAGACCGCACTGATTTTCTCCATCCTCTGCCTGGTGCTTCAGGCCATTACCTTCTTTGTCGTAAAGGAGAAACGCGTTGAAGACGAAGAAAAGGCCAACGCACCGCACGGAGACGTTAAGAAGGGGATCCGGGCACTGCTTCACACGAAATACTTCTACATTTCCATCATCGTTTTTGTGTGCACCTATATTCTTAACGGTCTGGTTCTGGCGGCGCATGTGTATTTTTCCCGTGACGTGCTGGGCAATGGAGACCTGTACAGTATCATCGCCATCGTCAGCGTGTTCTCCACGATTATCGGCATTGCTTTCGCGCCGAAACTGTTCGTAAAGCTCGGCAAGCGTAAAACGCTGATCTTCGGTTCCGTTCTGTATATCGCCGGCTGCGTCGTCGGCCTGATCGGCTCCCGTTCACTGGTGATGGTGCTGGTTGCGACAGCGGTCTGCGGTATCGGTCTGGCGCCGTATGTGGCCGGTATTTTCACCTTCGCGCCGGATATCGTGGACCTGCTGGAGATTCAGACCGGCGAGCGCTACGAAGGGCTGGTGACGTCCGTCAACAGTGTCGGCATCAAGGTGGGCACGGGTCTGGCTTCGGCCGCGCTGGGCTGGGGCCTGCAGCTGGGTCATTATGACGGTGCGCTGGCCGTTCAGCCGGCTTCGGTGCTGACGGCCGAGACCATGCTGATTTACGCGCTTCCGATCGTGATGTCTGTCATCTGCATCATTGCCATGTCGTTCTGGGATATCAATAAGATTCTGAAGCAGGAAGCGTAGGACGGCGGGCCCGGCCTTCTGTTGAACAGCCTCATCCTCATTTAAGTGTCACGGCGTCCGGAATCATCCGGGCGCCGCGGCGCGTTCTGAACAGACTTCCGTCTGCCGAAAACAAAGCGGCCATTGATATTCCGCGGTCAAAGAATGAGAATAGAATCAGTGTATAGTCTCGACGCAGCCAAACGCTGCGGGGCCCGGGCAACGAAAAAAGAGGAGCAGCAAGGAGGGGGAAGGTTATGAACGGGGATACAGCGAAAGAGAGAAAACAGCGCGAAATCGCGCGGCTGAAAAAGGAGCAGGCGCGGCCGAAGCCGCTGCATTACATGCTGTTTGTCATGGTGGTGCTGACGGTCATTTACGTCGTGGACGAGCTGACGTCGAACGTGAACAGCGCCATGCAGCCCTATGCGCTGTTTGACCTGTTTTCAATCGCCTCCCGAGACGTCAATTCGCCGGAATACGCGCACGCCATCAACACCGTGGCGCCCCTGTCCATGGCCGCCTATTTCCTGCTGATCGTGACGCCGTTCTACAAGGCGCTGTCGGACCGCTTCGGCCGCCGGCTTTTTCTGATGATCAACACGATCGGCATGGGCGTGGGCATGCTGATCGTCATGACGGCCCACAGTGTGGCGCAGTATATTCTGGGCATGCTGTTCATGCTGTTCTTCACCCCGAACGACATGCAGGTGCTCTACATTATGGAGACGGCGCCGAAGGAAAAGCGGGCGACCTACAGCTTCCTGGCGAAGGCCGTCGCGCTGGTGTCGGTGTCTTTGATCGGCGTCTTCAGCCGCATGTTCCTTCGCGAGGACGTGCCGGAAAGCTGGCGTCTGGTCTACGCCATCCCGGTGGCCGCGGCCCTTGTCGTGGGCGCGGTCAGCTTTTTCCTGGTGCGTGAAACGCCGGTTTTTCTGGACAACCGGCTGGCGCTTTTAGAGCGGACGCCGGAAGAAGCGGCGAAGGCGAAGGAGGAGGAGCAGAAGAACAAGACGACGGAAAACGGCGGTGTCTTCGCGGCCATCCGCTACATCTTTTCGAGCCGGCAGCTGCGCTGGATCCTGCTGGCTGGGTTCCTGTTTTTCGCGACGACGGTGTATACGTCTTATTATTCCGCCATTCTGGAGAGCGGCATGTCCACCGCTTCCGTGGCGATCGCGCTGATCATTTATCCGTTCTTCAACGGCATCACGACCTTTGTCAGCGGCGTGCTTTCCGACCGCCTCGGCCGCAAGCGGGTCTGCCTGGTGCTGGGGCTGGTGACCATTCTCGGCCTGATCGTTTTTGCCCTTTCCTGCCGTCTGGGCTGGGGGCCCGTGGCGGCCGGCATCGCCTACGGCATCTCCATCGGCGGACTCTGGTCCATGTCGGATACACTGATCCTGACCATGCCGGCAGAGTCGACGCCTTCGGGCATGCGTTCGTCCGTCATGGGTACGATCTCCGTGATGATCGGCACCGGCATGTTCCTCGGGAACATCATCTTCATCGTTGGTCAGAACTTCATCGATATGGACATCCTGTCCCTGCTGATCTGCGTGCCCTTTATGGCGCTGTCCCTTGTGATTCTGATGACGAAGGTCAAAGAGACAAAAGACGTGGATCTCGAGAACGTGACGGCAGACACTTTCCGGTGATGATCGGAAAAACTTGCACAATTTCGGATTTCCGTGTATGATCACAGAACAAACCTGTCTCGTGAGGAAATCCATTATGAGAAGAAAAACAAGAACCGCTCCGGCGCAGAACAGCCGGCCGGAATCCATCCGCGGCAGCGTGGCGCGCGCAAGGCGTGCACGCATGCGGTGCGCGTTCGGGATCGCCGCGGCGGTGCTGGCGGTCACCTTCCTTCTGCCGTTCCCCGTGCGGGCCGCGGTACAGCGCGTGGTGGTTTCCACCGATGTCAGCAGGGAGCCGAAAAATGAAAAAGAAGCACGCCGGCGTGCGCAGATGCGGGCAACGGCGTCCTGGCCGACGCGGCCGAAGCTGAAGCCGGTGGGTGTCCCGGTCTGGTTCGTGGAGGAGATCAAGCCGCCGGCGGAAAAGCATCTGACAAAGCGGGCGGGCGTTTTCAACGGGCCGAGCGGGAAAGAAACCTGGTACGATCTGGATATGACGAAGGTCATCGCCGCGATGCGCAAGCTCGGGTACAAGGAAGAGGATTTCCCGTACTGGGTGCGGGAAGACGGCGTGAAGATGTTCGGCAATTTCGTGATGGTGGCGGCCTGCTATGATCTGCACCCGAAGGGGTGGGCCGTGGAGACGAGCCTGGGCACCGGCATCGTCGTCGACACCGGGAACTTTGTCAATACCGACCCCTATCAGATTGACATCGCCGTGGCATGGAAAACGAAATCCACGGATCCGCAGCAGACGGCGGATCCTGCCGATGCGAATCTGCTGCAGGCCGGGCTTTCGGAGGAAGGGCTTTCGGAAGAAGAATAACCCGCGGTCCGCGGATCGAAACAAACACAAAGAAAAGGCGCTGTCCGGATCGCCGGGCAGCGCCTTGTTTTTTGCGGAATGCGGGAGTTATTTCTTTCCTTTGGCCTTTCCCTTGGAATCGGAACTCTTCGGTTTGGATTCCTCCGCCTTTTCTTTCTTCTTTTCCTTGTCCTTTGCCTTGGAACCGTCCTTGGCGGCTTTTTCCTTTTTCGCGGTTTCGGCGACCCGGTCTGTCATCTCTTTGATTTCTTCCGCGGTTACAGCCGGAGAAGCTTCGGACGCAGGCATCTCAGGCAGCGCGTAGCGGCTGCGGTAGCCGGCTTCGATCAGCGCGAAGCGGTCCGGATCCTCGTTGCGCTCTAAGGCGCCGTAGGCGTGCTCGTTTAAGGTCTTTGTGTTGACAGCGGACAGCATGTATACGGCGATGTTGGAGCAGTGGTCGGAGACACGCTCTAAGGCGATGCAGATATCGGAAAGCAGCATGCCCAGCTCGATGGAGCACTCCCCGTTCTCCAGACGCATGACGTGGCGCTCTTTGATCTGATGATCGATCTCGTCGATGGTGTCTTCCAGCGGATCGACGTTTTTCGCCAGCTCCAGATCGGCATTGGAGAACGCTTCCGTCGACAGGCGCAGGATTTCGGAGACCGCGTCCGTGTAGACCGACAGCTCCTCGAGGGCGCCGGCGGAGAACCGGCTGCCGTCTTCCGCCATTTTCCGGGCGCTCTGGGAAATGTTCAGGGCGTGGTCCACAATCCGCTCGAAGTCGTTGGTGGTGCGCAGGAAGATCGACAGGCGGCGGGAAGCGGAGCCGCTTAAGTGCCGGCTGCCAAGGCGCGCCAGATAGCTGGTCAGGTGATCGGCGTATTCGTCGCTTAAGTATTCGAGGCGGCTGACCTCGGCGGCGTCCTTCTCGTCGAAGGAGAAGATCAGGCCCATCGCGAGATTCATGGAGTCCTTCGCGTGATCCGCCAGACGGTTTAACACGATCTGGCACTGGTCCAAAGCGAAAACCGGGGAATCCAGGAAACGCTCGTCCAGATGATCGAAGGTGTGGCGGCTTTCTGCCATGGCTTTTTCTTCTTCCGTGACCGGGAAGGTTTTGTTTGCCAGGAACACCAGCACGTTGGAGAACGGAAGCATCAGCGTGACGGCGATGATGTTGAAGATCGAGTGGAACACGGCGATCATGACCGGGTTCGTCGCGTCGTTCATAAACGCGAAGTTCACGATGGCGTGGGCCGTATAGAAGCCCGCCATGAAAATCAGCGACTTCATCAGACAGAAGTACATCTGGATCCAGGCGCAGCGTTTCGCGTTTCGCGTGCCGCCGAAGGAGGAGATGACGCCGGTGATGGCGCTGCCGATGTTTTCACCCATCAGGATGGGGATCATGGCGCCGATGGTCAGTCCGCCGCCGGTGGAAATGGCCTGCAGGATACCGATGGACGCGGAGGAACTCTGCAGGACCGCGGTCATCAGAAGACCGGCGATCATGCCGAAGATCGGGTTCGAAAACAGCGTCAGGATGCCGGTGAAGGACGGGTCCGTCGTCAGGGGCTTCGCGGCGTTGGACATGTAGCTCATGCCCAGCAGCAGCACGGCGAAGGCGACCAGCAGCGAGCCGATGTCACGCTTTTTGGATTTCTTCGCGGTCATCGTGATGATCAGGCCGACCAGGCCGATAATCGGCGAGAAGTGGTCCGGCTTGAACATGGAAAGGACGATGTTGTCGGAAGAGATGCCGCTTAAGGACAGCAGCCATGCGGTGATGGTCGTTCCGATGTTGGCGCCTAAGATGACGCCGACGGACTGCGCCAGCGTCATGATGCCGGAACTGACAAAACCGACGCACATGACGATCGTCGCACCGGAGGACTGGATCAGGGCGGTGACAAGCGCGCCGAGGAGGACGCCCTTGATTTTATTACTGGTGAGCTTTTCGAGAATGGATTCCAGCTGGCCGCCGGAGATGCGTTTCAAACAAGTGCCGAGGTAGTCGATCCCATAGAGAAAAAGAACCAGGCCGCCGATCATCTGAAGTGCTACCGTTAGACTCATGAGGTTTCTCCTTACTATATATAAGAATGCAAAAAAAAGACTATCCTAAACAGGGGGAAAAGTCAACCCGGAACAGGCATTCCCATGGGTATCGGCCGGATATTGGCAAAGAGGTCAAGATAGGTCAAGAATCATGATAAAATTCATCATTCCATATTGCGGCGGTTTGTGGTATTCTATCGGAGCGTACCTAAAAAACGCAAATTGTATTGATTATTTTTGCAATGCAAAGGATGAAGTGCCATGAAAAACATCAAAATGATTGACATTACTCTGCGTGAGTCGAATTTCATGCGGGAGCAGGCCCTGACGTTTAAAGAAAAACTGGAGGTGGCCCGTTCGCTGGACCGCATCCGTGTGGACGCCATGGAGCTCGCGCCCATCGCCGCGGGGAAGGCGGACGAGCTGTCCAACAAGACCATTGCCGCCGGCGTTTCGACGGCGCTGACGGCCGCGGTCAGCATCGGCACCGGTTTCATTGCGGAAACCTGGGAGAGCATCCGCTCGGCACGCATGCCGCAGCTGGACCTTCTGGTGCCCGTTTCCCCGGTACAGATGGAATACACCTGCCACAAGAAGGCGCCGGCCATGCTTTCCATGATTATCGAAGAGGTGAAGCAGTGCCGTTTTTACTGTGAGCAGGTGGAGGTCTCTGCCGTGGACGCGACGCGCGCGGAGCGGGAGTTCCTGTATCAGGCGGTGGCCGCCGCGGTGGAAGCCGGCGCGAACCGCATTACGCTGTGCGACAGCGCGGGCGTGATGCTGCCGGAGGAGTTTGCGGCGTTCATTTCAGATGTGAAGGCCAACGTCCCCCAGCTGGCCGAAGCGGAGCTTTACGTGCAGATCAGTGACGCGATGCATATGGCGGCGGCCTGCGCGGCGGCGGCGATCAAAGCCGGCGTGGACGGCATCAAGTGCACCGCGACGCCGGCCGGTTATCCGACCCTGCTTCAGATGGCAGACCTGATCCGCGTCAAAGGCGAGGAGATGGGCATCGCCACCGGGATGCGCACGACGGAGCTGGACCGCTGCACCCAGCAGATCACCCGCCGCATGGAAATGGAAAAGAACGAGCAGACCCCCTTTGACAGCCCGATCAGCGAGGAGACCAGCGGGATCTGCTTAAGCGAGAACGATCCGATCAGTGAAGTGACCGCCGCGGTCCGCCGGCTGGGCTACGATCTTTCCGATGAGGACAATGCGAAGGTCTACGAAGCGTTCCAGCGGGTTGCGACGAAGAAGAGCTTCGTCGGTGCGCGGGAGCTTGACGTGATTGTGGCGAGCACCGCGATGCAGGCGCCCTCCACCTACCGGATCGACAGCTACGTCATCAACAGCGGCAACATCATCACGGCGACGGCCAACGTGACCTTAGAGCGCGACGGCAAGAAGCTGCGCAGCGTGGGCATAGGCGACGGCCCCGTGGACGCCGCCTTCCTTGCCATCGAACAGATCATCGGCCACCACTACGAGCTGGACGATTTCCAGACCCAGACCGTCACGGAGGGCCGGGAGGCCATGGGCAGCGCGCTGATCAAGCTGCGCGCGAACGGCCGCCTGTATTCCGGAAACGGGATTTCCACGGATATCATCGGGGCATCCATCCGCGCCTATGTCAGCGCGTTAAACAAGATCGTCTACGAAGCACAGTAGATGTAAGGAGGAAAATCCTTTGAAGCTTTCCTATTCGATACAGTATTGGGAGAACCTTGGCTGGGACGAATTCGTCGCCGCGGCGGCGGACGTCAGCCTTTCCGGCCTGGAAGTGTACGACGTGCAGAGTGCCCGGTTTTCTGGCAAGGACAGCCCGTCCAACCCGGCGACCGCGGCGGCGACCCGCCGCCGGCTGATCCGCAAGGGCCTGACGGTTCCGTGCATCGCGACCCGGATGGATTTCACCGATCCGTCCTTCGCGGTCGAATTCGAAGAAGCCTTTGCCATGGCGCAGAACCTGGACCTGGACGCCATCAGCCTTCACACCGTGACGGAAGACGCGGATCTGTGCGAGCGGTTCCTTGCGGGCCTCATGGAGCGCATCGAGGGAACCGGCATCTCGCTGCTGGTGGAATCGACCGGTGCCTTTGCCGACACGCAGAAGCTGCGCGACCTGCTGAACCGCTTTTCGGATGACGCGCTGGCCGCGGTCTGGGACATGTACGAGACCGTCGTCTGCGCCGGGGAGACGCCCGAGCAGACCATCACCAACCTTGGCGCCTATGTGCGCCACGTGCACATCCGCGATTACCGGATGGCAGACGGAAAGCCCGTGCCGGAGCTGATCGGCGAGGGCGAGCTGCCCATGCAGGAGCTGATGGACGCCCTGCGCTCCGTGAACTACGACGGGCATATCTGCCTGGTCTGGAATCCGGCCTGGGCGGCCGGCCTGGAGGATCCGGAGATCATCCTGACACATTTTACCGCCTGCATGCACCGGTATGAGAGCACCCGCCTTCACAAAAAGCACCTGTACTGGAACCATCAGCACACCGGAAAGTATGTCTGGAAGAAGGAAGAGCTGATCGACAAGACCTTCTCCCAGGTGCTCGATACGATGGCGGAAGAGTTCCCGGACCAGACGGCGGTGAAGTTTACGACGCTGGACTACACCCGCACCTACCGCCAGTTCCGGGAGGACGTGGACGAATACGCCCGCGTGCTGGTGTCCCTGGGCGTGAAGGCCGGGACGAAGGTGACGATCTGGGCGACGAACGTGCCCCAGTGGTTCCTCACCTTCTGGGCCGCGACGAAAATCGGCGCGGTGCTTGTGACGATGAATACCGCCTACAAGATCCACGAGGCCGAGTACCTGCTGCGCCAGTCGGATACGCACACCCTGGTCATGATCGACAGCTACCGCGATTCCAACTATAAGGAAATCATCCGCGAGCTGTGTCCGGAGCTGGAAACCAGCATCCCGGGCAAGCCGCTGCACGCGAAGCGTCTGCCGTTTCTGCGCAACGTCATCACCGTCGGCTTCCGCATGCCCGGCGCGTTAACCTGGGAGGATTCCCTGGAGTACGCCAGCCGCACGCCCATCGAAGAGGTGTACCGGATGGCTGCCGCCGTGGACGTCAACGACGTCTGCAACATGCAGTATACCTCCGGCACGACAGGCTTCCCGAAGGGGGTCATGCTGACCCACTACAACATCGTCAACGACGGCAAGAGCACCGGCGACGGCATGGACCTGTCCACTGCCGACCGCATGATGATCCAGGTGCCGATGTTCCACTGCTTCGGCATGGTGCTTGCGATGACGGCCTCCATGACCCACGGCGCGACGATCCTGC
>JAZQBE010000093.1:0-3329 GCA_045545575.1 Shuttleworthella sp. | reverse complement strand
CCGTGGGTGATAAAAAAGCCGCGCACCCGGTCGGCGCGTTCCTTCAGATAGGTGACGTCCGGTATGACCAGGTCCACGCCCGGCATGTCCACCTCCGGGAACGCCATCCCGCAGTCCACGACGATGATGTCCTCTTCGTATTCAAATGCGGTGATGTTCATGCCGATCTGTTCCAGCCCGCCAAGCGGAATGATCCGAAGCGGTGACTGCTGTGATGTCTGTGTTTTCTTTTTTCGCAAAAAATACCTCCTGTTGCAAATGACAACATATCTTCACCGAAGCGCGAAAAGGCGCCCCGGGCATCAGACATAAGGCGGCTGCCTGTTACAGCAGCTGCGTATCCTCCAATAGTTCCTCAAAAATCCGGGCGACCGCCTTGATTTCCTCGTCGTCCTCCACCGGGGTAAAGGACGGCTCGTCCGCGTCCCAGTCATCCGTGGAGAAAATCCAGGCATCGCTCTCTTCCTTGTCGTTTTCGGCCAGCAGCAGATAGGTGCGGCCGCCGACGACGGTTTTTTCCACCACAAGCAGCCGGTCCGCCTTGCCGGTTTCGGGATCGGTCACCGTCACCCATTCCTGTTCGCGGTTTCTTGTTTCTTCCGAATGCATATAGTCCTCCAGAATCAATGCTGCCGCAACGGCATCGATGTGTTTCTTCTGATCCTTTGCCGCCACGCCGCTTTCGGTCAGGATTTCCGCGGCCTCCGCCGTCGTCAGCCGCTCGTCGGCAAACACGACCGGCAGGGACGTCCGCTTCTGCAGCTGTTCGGCAAAGGCGCGCGTCTTTTCGCAGCGTTCGCCCTCCGTGCCGTCCATATTGCGCGGCAGTCCGAGCACGATGGTTTCCACACCGTAGGACGTCACCAGCTCTTCAATCCGCGACAGCGTCCGGCGCAGCTTGTTTTCCCGTTCACGCACGATGGTTTCGACGGGCTGTGACGTCAGAAAAAGGGGGTCACTCACCGCAACCCCCACCGTCTTTGAGCCGTAATCGAGCCCGAGAAGCCTTCCTCTGCCGTCCGGCCGCCGCTTCGGCCGGATCAGTCTTAAGCTTTCCACGATTCGTTCCTGATATACTCTTTCAGGAGTTCCTCCACAAGTTCGTCCCGTTCCACCTTCATGATCAGGCTGCGGGCGGCGTTGTGACTGGTAATAAAGGTCGGATCGCCGGACATGATGTAGCCGACGATCTGGTTGGTCGGGTTGTATCCCTTTTCCGTCAGGGCTTCATACACGGAAGCCAGAATATCCTTGACACCGACCGGGCTTGACGTCACCCGGAAATACTGAGTATTGGAAAGATTTCCCTTTTCTGACATTTTCTTCCCCCTACTGTAGCACTGCGGACACAGAAATGGTTTCACAGAGTCATCATACCCGATTCATCCGCAGATTTCAACAGAAAGATCGCTTCCTTTGCCCCCGGGCGGGCGGCGGCTTCCGAAAGGGACGCGCTGTGCGAAAGCACACCCGTGCGGATTTGTCCGCGCAGGTCTTCGCCCTCGTCCGGGACGGCGCAGCGGATGTATTCCGGCGTGTAGCCCAGATAATACCGCCGGCCGCCGAGGGTCTGGGCCTGCTCGAACAGCACCGGCCGGACGGCCCCCTCAAAGGACGCGCGGTAGCGGGCGGACTGCGCCTCGTTGATGTCGAGCAGAATGCGGCTTCGCCGTTTTTTCTCCTGCGGCGCAACGGCGTCCGTCATCTTCGCCGCGACGGTTCCCGGCCGCGGGGAATACATGAAGACATGGGTTTCGTAAAAGCCGATCTGCCGGACGAAGGCTTCCGTTTCGGCAAAATCCGCCTCCGTCTCCCCCGGAAAACCGACGATGATATCCGTCGTGATCGCCGGCCGGTCAAACACCTCGCGCAGAAGAACGACGCTTTCGGCATATTCCTTCGTCGTATAGTGGCGGTTCATACGCTTTAGGGTCGCGTCGCAACCGCTCTGCAGCGAGAGATGGAAATGGGGACAGAGCCCCGGAATGTCCGCAAGGCCTTCCGCGACCGGACGGGTGATCATCCGCGGCTCGAGGGAGCTTAAGCGGATCCGCGCGATTCCGGGCACCTGCGACGCCGCGCGAAGCAGCGTCACCAGCGGATGCTCCCCGGGATGCGCCGCGTCCTGGGCGCCGTCATAGGACGAAATGTGAATGCCGGAGAAGACGACCTCCCGGCATCCGGAAGCCGCAAGCTGCCGCAGCTCCATTATGACGTCCTCCGCGTCACGGCTTCGGATCCGTCCGCGGGCCCTCGGGATGATGCAGTAACTGCAGAACTGGTTGCAGCCGTCCTGCACCTTGACAAAAGCCCGGGTGTGCTCGCCGCTGCGCGCAATGTGCAGGTCCTCGTATTCCCAGGGCGCGTCCTCGGGCGGACGGACGACGATCTGGCGCGTGCTTTCGGGATCCCGGGCCGCAAACGCTTCGATCGCCGAAAGCAGGCGGCTGCGGCAGTTGGTTCCGAGCAGGATATCCACCTCGGGGTCCGCTTCGAGCGCCTCGGCGCCGGTCTGGACGTAGCAGCCGGCGGCGATGACGATCCCGTCCGGCGAGGCCGCCCGCGCCTTGTGCAGCATCTGCCGGGACTTGCTGTCGGCCATGGCCGTCACGGAACAGGTATTGATGACGCAGACGTCGGCCGGCGCGCCGAAAGGCACGATCTCGTACCCGGCCTGCGCGAGCATTTCGCGCATGGCTTCCGTCTCATACGCGTTGACCTTGCAGCCGAGATTGTGAAGACTGGCCGTGCGGCCGTAGGGCGGCTTCGGGGCCGCATCCGGGGAATTGTTGTAAAATCTGCCCATGAAAAGCACTCTTTTCCTGCGGTTTTTTGGGAACGGGTGTCCCTTGACTTTCCGTCTGCCATGCTTTAGGATAGCGAAGAACAAAACAAGGAGGAAACACCCATGAACACAACGGTAAAAGTATCATTAAATTCCATCGAGAAGGTCAAGCGTTTCGTCGAGATCATCAATCAGTACGATTCCGATTTTGATCTGGTCTCCGGCCGCTATGTGATTGACGCAAAATCCATCATGGGCATCTTCTCTCTGGATCTGTCCAAGCCCCTGGACTTAACCATTCATTCGAAAGATCAGACAGAGGAGATTCTCGGCGCGCTGGAATCCTACATGATCCGCTGAGCGCCGCTGCGTTTGCAAACCGGAAAAAGGGAACCGGATGGAACGTGGTGTGCTACCCGTCAAGAGGACAGTGAATAATTAAAAAGTTTTATGCCGCCAGTCGAGCAATCGGCTGGCGGTATTCTTATGCAGCCGCATAATAGTTCTCATGGTATTCAACAGGAGTCATCAAGTGAAGCTTTCG
>JAZQBE010000092.1:0-7020 GCA_045545575.1 Shuttleworthella sp. | reverse complement strand
TAGGGAATGCCCATGCGGCCGATGATATAGATGCCGTACTGATGCAGCAGCTCGTTGACCGCCGAAGCGGCTTCCGTCTTTTCCACGATGATGCTCAGCACCGCCACTCTCGTATCCATGGGATCTCCTTTCGCGTGTTCAGATAACTGTACTCCGATTGCCGCACATTTGCAAGCGGTATTTTTACCGGCGCGAAGCCCGCTGTATGACAAGAATGCGCGAAAGATCAGAACGTCCCCCGTACATATGGCAGTTCCTGTTCGTGACCCATGATCACGTACTCGCCGTCCACAGTCTCGCCGGCGGCCTTCGCTTCGTCCGTATACAGCAGGTGCCATCCGTCAAAGTACCGGTGCGGAATGTTCGCCAGCGGCGTGTGCGGGAAGAAAACCGAATAATAGGTGTCCTGCTGCATCAGCAGGCCGGAATTCACAATGACAAACGGCACGCCGTCTTCATAGAACATCCGCCCCGGCTCTTCCGTATAGTGGATGTCCGCAAACGACAGCCGATACGAGGTGTCCGGCATCCGCTCCACAACCATCCTGCCCGCAAAATAGGAAAGCTCAATGCCTTTGTCGCCGCTGTTATACTGGTTCACGCCGTCGATGGTGCCGTCTTCATGGACGTTCAGTGTTTCACCGCCGCCCGCAAAGAAGGCCAGATGGTACGTTCCGGCAATCTCCCTGAAAAATGCGCTTTGCCAGTCGTAGGGCTCCGTCAGAAGTTCGCCTGTCTGAACCGCATACCAGCCGGTGCCCTCATCGTCCCAGGCCCCGCCCCCGACCAGGGTGTTGCGCTCATTCAGATCCGTCGTATAATTGTGCGTCCCGGTGGTCAGATGCTTGCTGAACTGGCGGTACACCGGCACCCGTTCCGCCGGGTCCGAATACCAGCCGACGCCCTCCTGCTGCCAGCCCTGGCTGCCGAGGGTCCGGTATTCGTTCTCGTCCATCGTGTAATGATGGTCCGTGGTGAAGGGATTGTACAGCCGGTACACCGGTCTGCCGGTCTGCGGCGCGTACCAGCCGATCCCCTCGTACTCCCAGCCGCGCTGAACGGTCAGCACATCCTTTTCATAGGCGTTGGACGTATAAAAATGCTCATGCGTATTCGGATAGTACAGGCGGTACATCGGCACCATGTCCTCCGCCTTTGCCTTCAGCCCGCCGGTCCAAAGCAGCACTGCCACCAGTGCCGCGGCCGCCGCCGCCGTCATGATCCGCTTCCCCAAACAATAGTCTTTCATAATCGTGTCCTCCTTACGTTCAGCGAGCCCCGATCCACCGAAGGATCTCATCAAATACCGCCGGATCCTGCTCCGTCATGCGCGCGATGGGTTTGTCCGCAAAAAACTGTTTCCGGGCCTCCGGCGTATTCAGCTGTTTTTTCTTCACAAGGCTGCCGTATTCGCCGATCCACGCGTTCATGGTTTTCACAGCTTCCAGGGTATACTGCGGATTGTGCTTTTTCCCTTCCACCGGAATAACGCGCACGTTCGGATTGCCCGCGGCCGCCGCCCATCCGGCGTTGTACCGGTAATTCACCCGGGGGTCGTCCATCGAATGAATCCACAGCAGGCGGTCCGTCGTCGTTGCCAGATACGCGCGGTTGTCCAGATCGTTCCAGCGCGGATCGAGTTTCCGCTCGTAGCGTTTGACAACATCCGCCAGCGGCCGGAAATTCACATAGCCCATCATCTCGTCGGAAATGCTGATGAATCCGGAAAGAATGACGGCCCGTGTCACGGCCGGTGTCCGGTTCGCCACGCTCAGCGCCGTGTAGCCGCCCAGGGAATGTCCGACGGGGATGAGTTCCTCCGCCGGTTTCCGCAGCGCGAGCAGCTCGAGAACGTCGCTCGTCGGCGCATTGACGGACGGCAGACGTTCGCCGCCGGATGCGCCGCAGCCGGTGTAATCCAGCGTCAGCACCCGCAGCCCGGCCCGGCAGAGCGTCTCGATTTCCGCCAGATACGCAGTATGCCCCGGACCGACGCCGGGGCAAAACAGCACGAGTTTATCTGCATCATATTCCGCATAGGAATACGTGAAAAACCAGATTTCTACGCCCGCCGCGTTCCGGAACGTTCCCGTCTCGCAGCACAGGCCGGGGAAATCCGCAGCGGAATAATAGGGGATGGCTTCATCCTTATCAAACCGCTGCAGAAAACTTTCCCAATAATTGCGAATGATCATAAATCCTATTTCAATCCATACCAGCCGATGCCTTCATCCCGCCAGGCGCCGGACGCCAGAAGCTGGCCGCGTTCGTACTTGTCCTTGGTGTAATGATGGGCGCCGACGATCAGGTTCGGCGTAAACAGGCGGTAAAGCGGAACGCCCTTCGACTTGTCGGAATACCAGCCGATGCCTTCCTGCTGCCAGCCCTGCTGTCCGAGGATGGTGTACTCGTTAAAGTCCATCGTGTAGTGATGGTCCGTCGTGAACGGGTTGAACAGACGGTACACCGGGTCGCCCGACTTGGCCGCGTACCAGCCGATGCCTTCGTCCACCCATCCGCGCTGCGTCAGCAGAATCGTCCGCTCATAGGTGTCGCCCGTGTAGAAATGCTCGTGGGTCGACGGCATGTACAGACGATACATCGTCTTCGACGCAACGCGCGGGATGGCCTTATCCTTGGTCGCACCGCAGACGGTACAGGTATACCGGCGCAGGCCTTCCTTGGTGGCCGTGGGCTTCTTGATGACCTTACCCTTGTTCCAGCTGTGGCCGTTCGCCTTGATGGTCACCTTCGCCTGGGTCGTCCGTGTGTTCTCGTCGTTCTTCGTATACAGACGTCCGCATCCGGAGCACTTGTAGTGAGCTTTATTGCCTGTCTTGGTACAGGTGGGCGACTTCGCGGCGACCTTCTTCAGATTGTGCTGATGCTCGACCTTCACAGTGATCGTCTGCGTGAAATAATAGTTCCCGTATTCACTGGTAACCTTCACCTTCAGCGTCACCGAAGTCGATACCGGCGATGAAGACGACGGACGGTTCACCGTGCCGTTTGAAGTAATGATCGAGGACGGGTCCGCCGTGAAGGAGAACGTGTTCCCGTAGGGTCCCGAGGTCGAAAGCTTTGTTTTTACTGCCGACGAACTGGTGTTGGAACCCTTGATCATGTTCCAGAGGTTGTTGCCTTTGCGGAGATACTCCAGAGCCCTCTGACAGTTCACATACTCGCTGTCGTAGCGCGTAACGGCTTTGATGCGCCATCCGGCGGAGTCGCTGCCGGTATACCAGGAATAATCGCTGCTCAGATGCCGGAACGCCGTATTTGATTCATCGCTGTTGTCATAGCCGAGCGGCTTGTCGCACCGGATGACAACCGCAAACGAGTAGGAGCCTGAAACCGTCGCAGGATCCAGCAGCATCGTCGAATCCAGGTCGATTGTGTACCAGCCCGGATAGGTGGTAGTGATCTGCCCTCTTGATTTGAACTTATAGGACGTCATCTTTGCGTGCCCATAGTCCGGCACCACGTCGACCTGAGCCGTGGCTCCTCCTTCCGGAAGGAATACGCGCACAGAGGTAATGACTTCCGGCTCGTTCAGTGTAAAAGAGCGCAGATACAGGACATCGCTCGATGAATACGGTTTCCACCACCCGTTTGTCTTCAGATAGTCGTATTCATGCGTGCGCCAGACGCTGCTGTCATACGCAGCGACACTGCTGATCGCATACAGGTCCGCAGGGAAATGCTTGTCTTCGTATGATACCCAGAAATAACCGGACTTGCCCCAGCCGCTGCCCCAGCTGTTCTTCACCTTCCATGCGCCGTTGGAAGAAGGATAGGTATTAAAATTATAGCGCGAATAGTTGTCATCCCAGCCAACGATCGTCACGTCATGGTTCAGGTTTGTGTCCGCATAGGTCATATAAAACGCGGCGTTGGAACTGTTGTAATAGCTGTCCTTGAAATCAATGCTTGCGCCAAGGGCGCCGTATTTCTGGATCAGCTGCTTGATCTTTGTCGTGGAAAGGCCGTCTCCGCTTGCCTTGTTGCCGCAGAGGAACATGATATCCTTTGGCATCAGCCGTTTCGGCTTACCGTTCAGCGTCGTGCTTAACGAACGAGTCGGCAGTTCACTGGTGCTGTACCCGTCATATGATTCATAGGTCGCACCGCCGGCACAGATTTCTGAACCATAACTGTCCCGGTTGTTGCCACGCATCAGATAAATAGACGCCATCTCACGGTTTCCGCCGTAATCGGGCGACGTTCTGGTTGAAAACCCGTACTTGGAGTTACCGCTGGCAGAGCTGGTCGCATATGCCATATGCATTTCGGACAGATCATAGGATCCATACCCGTTCTGCAGCAGCCAGGTCTCCATCACCGCCAGTGCTGTAAAATCCCAGCACAGACCGTTTTCGCCCTGGTTTCGGATTCCCGTCGACGAGATCGAATACGAAGAGGGCAGCGTTGCAAAGCGAAGATCGTCCTCGTTCTCCTGCAGATATACAAATTCCGATTCTTCGGCGATGTGGCCGACCGGAATGTTCCCGTCTTCAACGGCGTTTCCGGGCGCGCCGGGTTCACTGGAACGGTCCGGAAGCACGTCCGGCGCAGCCGGGACAGGAACAACCGGCTCTTCAATCAGAACCGGTTCCTCCGGCTCGGCGATCGCCTCCAGCCAGATTTCCTCCTCTTCCGGATCATACTCTTCCAGCCAGGCGAATTCGTCCGGATACTCGAAGTCGCCTTCTAAGGCGGCGTCGGCTTCCGCAGGGAATTCGTCTTCCCAGGCCGGATCGTACGGCTCGTCGGCTTCCTCTTCCCAGATCGCCTCTTCATCCGAAATCGTGGTCGTCTCTTGCAGTCCCTCTTCACCCGGAACGGTGTATTCTTCCGGCAGTATCTGTTCAGGAAGCGTTTCTTCTTCCTGGCCAGCGTCGGAAACCGGCTCTTCAGCAGCAGCGGATGCGCCAAAGATCAGGGAGAAAGCAAGAACAAAACACAGATATAATGGGAGAATACGCTTCAGTTTCATGGTTTGTTCTTCCTTCTAAACAAATGCACGGTTTACATTGCTAATCATAGTATATTCCTCTAAAAATGAACAAGCAATGCCTCACAATCATATTTTTTATGTATAATACTACCAAACCACTGAGACAACCGAAGGAAATCACGTAAGGATTGACACATTCACCAAAAGTCGTGATACACGCGAGGAGACACCATGAACAAGCTTCAGAAACACCCCTTCTCCCTTCTGTGCACTGCCATCCTGACTGCCGTCTGTATCCTGTCCCTCCTCCCGGCCGCACCCGTGCGCGCGGCGGACGACATCGCGATGTACCGGATGTTCAACACGGATACTGCGGAGCATCTGTACACGAACAGCGAAACGGAGCGGGATGTCCTGATCCAGAAGGGCTGGGTCTACGAGGGCATCGGCTTCTATACGGTATCCGCCGGTCCGGGCATCGTCCACCGCCTGTACAATCCGGCGTCGACCGACCACCATTACACGCAGGACGAGAATGAATACCATGTGCTCGTCTCCTCCGGCGCCTGGAACGACGAAGGCATCGCCTGGTATTCCGCGGATCCCGCGGCGGGCGTGCCGATGTACCGCCTGTTTGCGCCGTCCCTTGTGACCGGCGCGCATCACTACACCACCAGCGTCTACGAGCGCGACCAGCTGATCGCTTCCGGCGCCTGGGAATATGAAGGCATTGCCTGGTACGTCGCCGGCGAGGGGGAGCCCATCGCCCAGCCCGCGCCGCCTATGGTCACGGGCATCTACCGGGGTGTCGACCAATACGGCAGCGCCTCCATCCGCGACGCCGCGTCCTTCCGCTACATCTTCGAGGTCGCGGGCAGCCCGATGGCGTTTTCCATCGATGCGTCCGATCCGTCCTTCCCGATTCAGAATACGCTGATCCACGGCTACACCTATCACCTGACCGTCGATCACGGCCGGATCACCGCGTCGGAACGGATGCCCCGCGGCGGCGCGACGCTGATGCCTGTGTTCGGGACGCCGGGCGTCTATACGATCAAAAACCTGCTGCAGACCGCCATGCTTCCCGTCGGCAATACGCTCTACGTCTACGGCGGCGGCTGGAACTGGCAGGACACGGGCGCCTGCACCGAGCCCGACCCGCTGGAATGGATGCGGTTCTTTCATGCTCACGCCGCGGATTACGATTACGATACCGGTGCGAACCGCGACAGCTTCTTCCCCCACGGCGAATGGAACGAGTACTACTACGCCGGCCTGGACTGCTCCGGGTATATGGGCTTTACCGTCTCAAGCCTGCTGACCGTCGACGGGATGTCGGACGACTACACTGTCAAGGCGGCCAGCTTCGCCCAGAACCTGGCAAACCACGGCTTCGGCACCAAAAGCCGCAGCATGGCCGGGGCGCGGCCGGGCGATATCGTCAGCGCCGGAAACCACGTCTGGATGGTGGTCGGCGTCTGCGGCGACGGAAGCATCGTCCTTTTAGACAGCACGCCCTCGCCGGGCAAAAACGGCAGACGCGGCGGCGGACCGGCGCTTCGCGCCCTGGGAGCAAATGCTTCCTGCGAGGCGAATCAGCTGGCCCAGTACTATATGAAGAACGTCTACGGCGGATGGTACAATTATTTTGAAAACACCATGGTCAACCCCGGCGCCTACACCACCTTCTCCCTGGCAGACAACGGCCGGTTCTCCTGGGATCTGTCCGGCAGCAGCGTGCTGACCGACCCGGACGGGTATCTGGGCATGAGCGCAGCGCAGATCCTCGAAGACATGTTCCTTATGTATTACAACCGCTGATCCGCGCGTTTTCAACAGCAGTCCATCGCGATCAATACAATAAGGCCGCATCCCTAAGTGGTGTGCTACCCGTCAAGAGGACAGTGAATAATTAAAAAGTTTTATGCCGCCAGTCGAGCAATCGGCTGGCGGTATTCTTATGCAGCCGCATAATAGTTCTCATGGTATTCAACAGGAGTCATCAAGTGAAGCTTTCGCCGTATGCGTTCCATGTTGTAGTAATGGATATAGGATGCTATTGC
>JAZQBE010000091.1:0-10781 GCA_045545575.1 Shuttleworthella sp. | reverse complement strand
CTTGCGGTCCTTGTACTCCTGCGCCTTGCCGTCGTTCCAGTTCTGCACCGGGCGATAGTAGCCGGTGATGCGGCTGTAGACTTCAGTCTTCGATCCGCAGATCGGGCAGGTGAACTGCTCGCCGGTCAGATAGCCGTGGTCACGGCAGACGGAGTAGGTCGGCGACATCGTGTAGTAGGGCAGCTTGTAGTTCTCGGCAATCTTGCGCACCAGGTTCGCGGCCGCCTTCCAGTCCGGAAGTTTCTCGCCCAGGAACGCGTGGAACACGGTACCGGAGGGGTAGAGCGTCTGCAGATCGTCCTGGATGTCCAGTGCGGAGAACACGTCCTCGGTGTAGCCCACCGGCAGGTGGCTGGAGTTCGTGTAGTAGGGCGTGCCGTTCATGTTCGCGGTCACGATGTCCGGATACTGTTCCTTGTCATGCTTCGCGAAACGGTAGGTCGTGGACTCGGCCGGCGTCGCTTCGAGGTTGTACAGATCGCCGTACAGCTCCTGATAATCGGACAGGCGGGCACGCATGTGGTTTAAGACGTCGCGGGTGAAGCGCTGGGTGCGCTCGTCGGTCAGGTCTGCTTTCAGCCAGTTCGCGTTCAGTCCCACTTCGTTCATGCCGATCAGGCCGATCGTGGAGAAGTGGTTGTTGAAGGTGCCCAGGTAGCGCTTCGTGTACGGATACAGGCCCTGATCCAGCAGGCGGGTGATGACGGTACGCTTTGTCTTCAGGCTGCGGGCGGCGATGTCCATCAGGTGATCCAGGCGCGCGTAGAAATCCTTCTCATCCTTCGCCAGATAGGCGATGCGCGGCATGTTGATGGTCACGACGCCGATGGAGCCGGTGGACTCGCCGCTGCCGAAGAAGCCGCCGGACTTCTTGCGCAGCTCGCGCAGATCCAGACGCAGACGGCAGCACATCGAACGCACGTCGGAGGGCTCCATGTCGGAGTTGATGTAGTTGGAGAAATACGGCGTGCCGTACTTCGCGGTCATCTCGAACAGCAGCTTGTTGTTCTCGGTCTCGCTCCAGTCAAAGTCGCGGGTGATGGAGTAGGTCGGGATCGGATACTGGAAGCCGCGGCCGTTCGCGTCGCCCTCGATCATGATCTCGATGAAGGCCTTGTTGACCATGTCCATTTCCTTCTTGCAGTCGCCGTAGGTGTAGTCCATCTCCTTGCCGCCAACGGTTGCGGGCAGATCCTTCAGGTCGGGAGGACATACCCAGTCCAGAGTGATGTTGGAGAAAGGTGCCTGAGTGCCCCAGCGGGAGGGAGTATTCACGCCGTAGACGAAGGACTGGATGCACTGCTTGACTTCCTTCTGGGTCAGGTTGTCCACCTTGACGAAGGGCGCCAGATAGGTGTCGAAGGAGGAGAACGCCTGCGCGCCGGCCCATTCATTCTGCATGATGCCCAGGAAGTTCACCATCTGGTTGCACAGGGTGGACAGGTGACCGGCCGGGGAGGACGTGATCTTGCCCGGGACGCCGCCTAAGCCTTCCTGGATCAGCTGCTTTAAGCTCCAGCCGGCGCAGTAGCCGGTCAGCATGGACAGGTCGTGCAGATGGATTTCGGCGTTGCGGTGCGCGTTGGCGATTTCGTCGTCATACACCTCGGACAGCCAGTAGTTCGCCGTGATGGCGCCGGAGTTGGACAGGATCAGACCGCCGACGGAATAGGTCACGGTGGAGTTTTCCTTGACGCGCCAGTCGTTGATCTTCAGATAGTTGTCCACCAGCTCCTGGTAGTTCAGCAGGGCGGAGTTGACGTTACGCACCTTTTCACGCTGACGGCGGTACAGGATGTAGGCCTTCGCCACGTCGGCATAGCCGCTCTCGGACAGGACCTTTTCCACGCTGTCCTGGATCTCTTCCACGGTGATCTTGCCGTCTTTGATCTTGCTCTCGAAATCCGACGTCACGTGCAGCGCGATCAGATCGATCACGCTCGGATGATACTGCTTTTCCAGCGCTTCGAAGGCACTGGTGATAGCGTTGGAGATCTTGGAGATATTAAACTCCGCAATCTTGCCGTCACGTTTTACTACCTGGTACATAACAACTCCCCTTTTCTATATCTATGGTGTTTCTGTGGTGCTCCTGCAATGGTTTCTGCCGGCGGAATCAGCAGGTCTGAATCCGGCAAAGCAGGAAGGTTCTGATAAAGAAGCGCAAAAATCGCGCGTACGATTACCTTATCACTCAGGCCGGGAGATGTCAATATGTTGTGGCGGCTATTTTTTTAAAAAACAAGATATTGTGCTCAAAGAAAAACCGGAACGGGTGCCTGACCCCCGTTCCGGTTTTGTGGAACAGGGGTCAGGCACCCGTTCCACTTTTCGTGATTACTTCCCATAGGCGCTGCTGGTCAGAATACTTCTGATCACTCTTGCGCAGGCTGCCTGCAGATAAGCCTTCGGCAGCGGGCAGGCTGCGGTTCCCGGGGCAGCGTCTGTCGCTTCCACCAGGGCATCCACCTCCGACTGGACGCCGGGCATGATCAGGTCATTGCCGGCCAGGATGCATCCCGCAACACTTGACGGGCCGTATTTGAAGCTCCGGTCGTGTTCCATCTCGATGCTTCCGGTGGTCCCCCAGTCCGTCATCACAATGCCCTGAAAACCCCATTCGTCACGGGCAACGGCCTGGAGCAGGTCTCTGCTGTTTGCTGAATGCACGCCGTTGATCAGGTTGTAGCTGGTCATGATGGACCGGGGCTGCGCCTCCCTTACGGCGATCTCAAACCCGCGCAGGTAGATCTCCCTGATCGCCCGCTCCGAGACGTGGGAGTTGACGTGCATGCGGTTATCCTCCTGATTGTTCAGGGCAAAGTGCTTGATGGTTGTCCCGACGCCGGGATGCTTCTGCACGCCCCTGGTATCCGCCGCAGCGCAGATCCCGGAAAGCAGCGGATCCTCGGAGTAGTACTCGAAGTTGCGGCCGCACAGGGGATTCCTGTGGATATTCATGCCCGGGGCCAGCCAGAGCTGGACGCCGAACTCCTCCATCTCTCCGCCCACAATATCCCCGGCCTCTTCCATCACAGAAGGATCCCAGGACGCCGCAAGGAGCGTGGCAATCGGGATGGCCGTACAGTACTGGAAATACCAGATATCGTCATCGGTGATCACCGGTGCCGGCATCGGACGCACCCGGTCAAAGCCCGCGGTGGACTGCCCTGCGCTCCCGCGGACCACATTCCCGTCGGGATCTGCGGCAAACCTGGGGGAAAGCCGCAGCCCGGCAGGCCCGTCCGCCAGCACCAGGGCAGGGATGTGCCGGCCCGGCAGGAAGTTTGGCGTTGTCTCACCGGCGGCTCCGGGAACTGTCGCAGAGGCATTGCCGATCACCGAAGCCTGTCCCACCTGGAAACGCATGGTTCCGACCAGCAGGTCAGCCATCTCTTCCACCGTAAGCTGAGATACGAGGTCTTCCACCGTGTAGGTTCCGGACACGACCTCTTCCGCCGTGATGACGTGATCCGCCTCCACCGGAGGAATGAGCCGGGGTTCACGGTACGTGACCGTCTCCGTCACGAAAGCCTCCGGATCCAGTATCAGCTCCGGTGCCTTTGCCCGGTCGGCGGCATCTGCCGGGTTCTTCCAGGCTGCGCCGGCCTCCGGCTTCCTCTCGGCAAACACCGCGTCTGCCGCAAAACGGTTGGACAGTTTCTGCGTAATGACCTCGCGGGGAAGCGCTGCAACGGCTGCGATATGCGTGTCGCGGGAGCTAGTCCCGGCGCGGATCACATACTCACCCTGCTCCAGGAGATAGGAAGCCTCCGCTTCGCTGTAGGAGGCGACGTTCCGCAGGTCAAAACGTATGGTCAGCTCCTCCGACTCCCCGGGTGCAAGAAGAGCGGTCTTCCCAAAACCGGCGAGAACCTGGAAGGGTTTTTCCAGTTTTCCGGACGGTGCGGAGACGTAGACTTGCACCACTTCCTTCCCGGCAAACCGGGAGCCGGTGTTTCGGATCTTCACGCCCACGGCGATCTGCGTGCCCTCTGCCGCCGCGCCAAGGATTTCCACGGCAAATTCTGTGTAGGAACGTCCGAAGCCAAAGGGATAGGCCGGATGAACGCCGAAGCTGTCGAAATACCGGTAGCCCACGTAGATGCCCTCATAATAGTATTCGTCGTCCGTGTCCCCGTTTCTCGCGCCAAAGGTATCCGCCGACGGATAATCCTCATAGGACTCTGCCCAGGTATCGGTCAGCTTCCCGGATGGCGTTACGGTCCCCGTGAGGACATCCAGGAGGGCAAGCCCGCCGATATTGCCCGCCTGGCTCATGAGGAGAAGGGAGGCGATGCCCGGTGTGCTTCGGAAGAACTTCGTATCGACGATGCCGCCCACATTCAGCACAACATGCACCGCGCCGTACTCCCGGATGAGCACCCGGATGGTCTCCTCTTCCTCCGCCGACAGGTAATAATCCCCCTGCACAGCCTTCCTGTCCCTGCCCTCGCCGGAATTCCTGGCCAGGATGAAGAAGGCAGCGTCCGCTTCTGGGCAATCCTGCGCCTGCGGGATCGGCGGACAGGGCGGAAGAAACGGCTTATTCAAGATATCCATGAAGGCATAGGGATTGGTCTTCATCCTCTCGCGGATTTCCGAAAAATACGCCTCCTCAGCTTCCAGGTAAAGAGCTTCCGTGCGGTCAAGGTAGGCACCGGTAACAACCGCAAACCCCGCCTCGGCAAATCCCTGCTCCACCGTAACGAAGTCCCGCGAATTGACGTCGCCGGATCCCGTGCCGCCCTTTACCGTGCGGCGCGCACCGTTTCCGAAAAGGGCAATCCGTTTCACCGATCCGGCAAGCGGAAGGCTCCCGTCATTCTCCAGAAGCACCATACCCTCGGATGCGATCTTCCTGGCGCGCTCTTTGTTCCTCCGTTCGCGCTCCGTAACCTGATCCCCTGCAGCTGCGTAGATCTTTGGCATGTTCGTCCTCCTTCGTAAAAACCTCACACGACGAAAAAGTGGAACGGGTGCCTGACCCCCGTTCCGGTTTTGTAAAAAAATGGAACGGAGGCCTGACCTCCGTTCCGAAAAGTGGAACGGGTGCCTGACCCCCGTTCCGGTTTTACACTTCCAGCATGATGGCGCCGTACACTTTTCCGGCGACGACCGCGGTGCGCTCCATCAGCTGCCGCACGGTTTTGACCGGGGTCTTTCCGGTCGCGAGCACCAGCACTTGGGCGCCGGTTCCGGGCGCGTCGGCGAGGGCCGCTTCGGTGACTTTAACACCGGAGGATGCAAGGGCATTGCGCATCTCTTCCCAGATGGGCTTTGCCGTCTCGGAGAGTTCGTCCGCGCCGACTAAGGTCAGCTCCTTGAGATCGCGGCCGGCACAGAGATTGACCAGCATCGCGGCCATCGAACGGGTCTGGTCGGCCACGTTCGGGCTGCCGTACACCAGGCGGTACACCAGCTGGGAGAAGAAGATCTTCTCAAACACGGTTCTCGCCCGGCCGTCGCGCAGGCGTCCGAGCACCGGTACGGTTTCGACGGAATCGCCGCTGAAGAACATCTCACGCCACAGCAGCCACAGCGCTGCCAGGAATACGCCGAGGATAAAACCGACGGCCGCGTACTTGATGAGATCCCGCAGCGAGACCGTCGCAGGCGGCGCGGGCTCTTCCTCCTCTGCCGCCTTCGCCTCTGCCGCCTTCTTTTCGTCAGCCTTTGCGGTGTCTCCGATGATGCGGTTGTCATCCGGATTGAAGTTCAGATAGGATCCGTTGCCGCTTTCAATATACAAGGCAAACAGCGCCTTCTGCACGTTTGTCATATTATTCTGTCCGTTGATCAGCGCATCCGTCTGCGACTTGATCGTCGAGTTTAAGTTGGTCTGACGGTTTTCCAGATCCCGGTCGTAGCTGGTACGCACGTTGATTTCGGCCAGATGCAGGCTATGGAAGAAGCCCTGGGCAAGAAGCGCCTGATACTCGGCATCCATCACGCCCGTCAGCGCCGCGGACGCGGTCTCCTGGGAAACGCCCTTTGTCAGATGCAGATAGATGGTCAGCACGCCGGACGTATCCGAACGGGTGATGCCCATGGACAGCAGCTCCGCGAGATAATCGCTCTCCGGCTCATAGCCCAGCGCCGCATCGATCTGCTCCCACACGTCCTTTGAAAGCATCTGTGAATAGTAGATATCCGTCAGAAGCGGCGCAAGACTGTCGTTGCCGTCGATCACATACTGCACCACCAGCGTCTGCTTGTGGTGCGGATCCAGCTGCATCAACGGCGACGTGGCTCGGTAATTCTCGTTGATCTGAAGCGTCTGCGCGAGAGAAACAAAGTACTGCACCTGATTGATCTGCAGCTTCGTCAGCATCGCGCGCAGCTCTTCCTCCGTATTCGGGAGAAGCTCCACCTCCGGTTCTTCCATGACGACGGATTCACTTTTGTCCGCCGCCTGCTTCGCCGCTTCCGCGGCGGCTTCTGCCAGGTCGCGCGACTTTTTCACGTAGCCCACCGAACCCAAAAGAACCGCACCGATCAGACCTGCGCAAAGAAACAGCCGCCACCAGACCAGAGCGCGCTTTAAAAGCAGAACCAGATTCAGTTCTTCCGTGTAAGTCGTATCCATGTGTGTAATCTCCCGTCAAAACAATTCTGCCGGATCAGAAAGCGGCTTCCCGCTCCGCAGGATCAATTTGGCTTCAGCCTTTGATAGTTTAACATATACACAGATACGATGCAACGCAGCCGCTCCCATTCCAGGAACGGGAGCGGCTGCATTTCAAAACCTTTACATATTTACAATATTTCTTGGGCAGCCGTTTAGGAACATCCTGATATTCTGCACCGTCTCACGCATAATCCTTTCGCGGGCTTCTTTTGCCGCCCACGAAATATGCGGCGTAACAATCGTATTCCTCGCCGATAACAGCGGATTGTCGCCGCGTATGGGTTCCGTTGAGACAACGTCAATCCCGGCAGCATATACCTTTCCGCTGTTCAGCGCATCCGCCAGATCCTGCTCGACAACCAGCTGTCCGCGGCTGTTATTAATCAGGATCACTCCGTCCTTCATTTTACCTATATTCTCTTTGCAGATCAGTCCCTTCGTCTCCGGAAGCAGCGGGCAGTGAAGGAAAATCACGTCTGATTGCTCAAAAAGCCTTTCCAGAGAAACATACTCAGCTACCGCTTTTCCTTCCTCGCTGACGCGGGAATCATATGCGAGAACCTTCATCTCCAGCCCTCGCAAAACCTTCGCTGTCGCCTGTCCGATTCGCCCGAGTCCGATGATTCCCGCTGTTTTCCCGCACAGTTCTATCATCGGAAAATCCCAAAAGCACCAGTCGGCGCAGGATTCCCATCGGCCTGCCTTTACAGCTGCGTCATGCGCACCGAAATGCGAACAGATTTCCAGCAGCAGTCCGACCGCATACTGACCGACGATCTGCGTCCCATAGGACGGAACATTCATCACAGCGATCTGTCTTTCTTTCGCGAAATCCGTATCGACAACGTTATACCCGGTCGCGAGAACCGCCACTGCTTTCAGATTCGGACAGGCTTCCATGACAGCCCGGCTGATCGGCGTCTTGTTCGTGACGGCGACGTCGGCGTCTTTCAGTCTTTCCGCAATCAGCGGCGACTCCGTATATGAAGTCCTGTCGTAAACCGTTACGTCTCCGAGCGTTCTCAGCTCATCCCAGCTCAAGTCTCCCGGGTTTTCCGTATACCCATCCAAAACCACAATTTTCATGTTTTTTACTCCTTAAAAGTACTTTCTGCCGCTTCCCGCTTTTGCGATCCCGCCTGCTCCATCGGATCCTGCCGGGATCGATAAACACCCCAGCGATTACAGCATGGCCCAGGCGCGGTTCAGACAGCGCTTCGTATTCGCAAGGACGGTCCTTTCGTCCTCGCCTTCCACCGGCGCAACCTCCATCGACAGAACCATCGGATTATCTGCGTTAAAAAAGCCTTCCTCCCGAAGAACCTTCAGATAGTCGTATAACTGCGGGACATCGTTGGCGCTGCCCAGGTAACCAAACCGCTGATGAAGGTCACCGTAACCCTCCGCTTTCGGGTCTGCCACTGCATTTCCGAAATGCAGGTGCGTAATGTACGGCCGGCATGTCCGTATGACATCCTTTGCCGTCTCATGGCAGATGGGGAAATGGGAAAGGTCGACTAACAATCCAAAGTTCGGACAGGACGCGCGGACTTCCGCAGCAAAACGGGCTGCAAAAGATGACGGCCCGATCAGGGCGGCTTTATCAACGTCATAGTCAAAGATTTCCAGTTCGACGCCCATCCCTCTTTCAGCAGCGGCAACGCAAAGGTTCTTCGTTGTTTTCAGAAGCTGTGAAAAGGCTTCTTCACGCTGCTTGATCTTCCATTTGCCGGACAGGAAAGCCATGGACTGTGCACCGAACCGTTCGGCCTCACTCAGCTCCTTGAGGAGTATTTCTTCGGCTTTTTTTCTGCCTTCTTCATTCAGATCATTGGGGTTTGCCCCGCTGCCGAGCAAAGCCGGCTGCGCCCCATAGCACACCTTCATATGCGACTGTGCCAGCAGCGCCCGGGCTTCCTTCTTGTATCCTCCCAGTTTTCCGGCATTAATCTCAATCGCGTCAAAATAGTCGTCCCGGACAATGGCTTTTAATGCGTCCAGCCGGTCCATCCGGGGAAAGCTCATCCAGTGAATCGTTCCTACCTGGAAAAATCTGTGAATCGAATCCCGCATTCATTTCACCTCTTCTTCTTTCTGTTGAAAACCGTTCTGGCCTTTCGCGCAAGATTTTCGGCCGTAAATCCGTATTTTTCAAGCAATTCGCTGTAGTCTCCGGACTCCGCATATCCCTCGGCACCGATCCCGTCCGCCGGGACAGGGCATTCGCGGCTCAGCACCTCGCAGACAGCAGAAAACAGACCCCCGCGCAGACTATGCTCCTCAAACGTCACAACTGCCCTGGTTTTTCTTGCACTTTCCGCAATCAGCTCTCGGTCTATGGGCGAAAGCGTCGGCATGTCGATCACCTCTGCCCGAATCCCCTCCTTCGCAAGGATCCCTGCCGCCTCGATTGCCCGCAGCAAAAGCGTACCCGTGGAAATAATCGTAATATCTGTTCCCCAGAGGACACGAATCCCTTTTCCGATCGAAAAAACGGTCTTTTCATCATAAAAATGCACCGCCGGTGCTCTGGAAAGGCGCAGGTATACCGGACCCTTGTGTTTTGCTGCCGCAAATACCGCTTTCTGCGTCATTACAGGATCGCTGGGAGTAATCACGACAAGTCCGGGCACGGAGCGCAGATAAGCCGCATCGCAGATTGCCTGATGACTGGCGCCGTCATAGGAATCGGACAGACCGATATATGTCCCGGCAAGCTTCACGTTCAGCCTGTCATAGGCAATCATGCTGAAAATGGGGTCGGCGCCTCGGGTAGAAAGAAACGCGGAAAAAGAATTGCAGAACGGAATCAGCCCTCCTCTTGCCATTCCGGCCGCCATATTCACCATGTTCATTTCGCTGATCCCAACCTCAAAATAGCGTTCCGGAAAAGCTTTTCCAAACAGTGCGCTTTTTGTGGAGCCGCCCACGTCGGCCTCCAGTGCAACAACCTTCCTGTCTTCCTCACCAAGCGCCTTCAACGCCTGACCGTATGCGTCGCGAATCGCTGTTGTTTTTACCACGGTGTTCCTCCAGTTCTTTGACTGCTCTTTCATAATCAGGTCTTAAAATCGCCTTCCCGTGCCATGCGCTTTTCCCTTCCATAAACGATATGCCCTTCCCTTTTACCGTCTTTGCGATGATCAGGACCGGTTTGCTGCCTGCCATGCCGCGGGCCTTCTCAAAAGCCGAAAACAGCGCACCGACATCGTGTCCGTCGCATTCCAGCACCATCCATCCGAATGCCTCCCACTTCGCACGGACATCACCCAGGGGCATGATTCTTTCTACAGGGCCATCCAGCTGCACGCCGTTGGCGTCTACAACCGCAACCAGGCGCGCTGTCCTATACTTTGATGCAGCCATGGCGGCCTCCCACACAGCGCCTTCCTGTATTTCTCCGTCGCCCATCAGAACATATGTAACGTTTTTCCGCCCGTTTAAGGCATCCGCAAGCGCAAGCCCCAGGCCGGCGCCAAGTCCAAGGCCCAGCGGTCCTGTAGAAACCTCCACGCCCGGCAGCTTGTGTGCACAAGGGTGACCCTGCAGCCGGCTGTCGGTCTGGCGAAACGTTTTCAACTCGTCTTCATCAAAAAAACCTTTCTTTGCCAGATTCAGATAAAGCATCGGTGCGGCGTGCCCTTTGGAAAGGATAAAATGATCCCGTTCTTTGTCCATCGGAGCGGCAGGATCGACATTCATGATCTCCTGATATAATACGGTTATAATTTCGCAGCAGGAAAGAGACCCCCCGGGATGCCCGGTACCGGCACGGTACAGCAGATGTATCAGATCTTTTCTCAGCTGCAGGCACAGCCTTTCCAGTTCTTTTTTTCGTTCATCATTCAACGGGCAGCCTCCTCATATAATCAAGCGTTTTTTGTTGAAAACTCGGGCTTTCCCGCCCGACATATCTCAGTCAAACAAGCCAGTGTCATGGATTTTTCATAACATCAAGTGCTGAAATAGTGGTTGATGGGTGCACGAAATAGAACGTCATTGTTTTTGCTCTACATGGCCTTTGTGCAAACCCTTCCCTCTATGGCAGCGAACCTCCTGTATCCAACGGGTTTTCCTCTGTCTCCAGGGTCCCAACTTCCTTCGTCCCGCCTATCCATAACCAGGGCGTCAGCTTAGCTCCTTTGCAGGG